>JBEVHL010000163.1:0-27826 GCA_040511255.1 Mycobacterium sp.
GGCCTCTATCCGCGAGCCGATCTCGAAGAGATACTGCAGGGCCTAGTCGTCGACCAGGCTCGACGGCAACCGCAAAAAGGTGCGGCACCGTCGTGGGTGGCGGACCTGGTCCGGCATCACCAGCCTGGTCGTGGGGGAGTGAATCCGGGGTTCTAGTGCCCGCGGTTCTCGGCCATGGTTGTCCGCGCGATGCTCTGGCCGACTTCACCACCACCATGGTCGTGGCGAGACGTCATGACAGGCCGGCTCACAACCGTCGCGGTGAACTCACGCAGAGCACACCCGCAAGGTGTTATCCGGTCACTCTGCCCACCTGGCTACCGCCGGCGGGCGGCTGCCCGAATCTGCAGCCCAGACCCTAAATCTTGCCTGTCCCTGGTTTGGGTCGGTACAGGGCTACAGTGCAGTGATGGCCGCGACCCCGCCAGACGATAGACCCGCTAGTCCCGACACCGACTCACCAGCCGAACTCCAACTCGCATACGACCAAAAGCTCCGAGACGCCGTCGCATCCTTCGACAGGAACCGCAGCGGCATCGAGCAGGCCAAGGGCATGTTGATGTTCATATACGGCATCAGCTCTGGCGATGCGTTTCAACTGCTGAGCTCCCAGTCGCAGGCCACCAACGTCAAAGTCCGGTCGATCGCCGAACGGCTGGTTGTCGAGTTTGTAGCGCTCCCCCCTGAGCAACGGGTGCCTGATCGGCAGGCATGCAACGAGGTCTTGTTCAAGGGTTCGCCACCTGGGCGACCGATGCCGCTGCGGTTCCTGTCGAAGGACGCGACGGCGTCTCGGAGCTTTTGGTCGTATGCGAGTTGGAGTTCGGCTGGTGAGTCGGTGTCGGCACTAGCGGGTCTATCGTCTGGCGGGGTCGCGGCCATCATTGCACTGTAGCCCTGTACCGACCCAAACAGGGACAGGCAAGATTTAGGGTCTGAGCTGCAGATTCGGGCAGCCGCCCGTGGCCGGTAGCCAGGTGGGCAGAGTGACCGGATAGCACCCAGCGGGTGTGCTCTGCGTGAGTTCACCGCGACGGTTGTGGTTCGGCCTGTCATGACGTCTCGCCACGACCATGGTGGTGAAGTCGACCAGAGCATCGCGCGGACAACCATGGCCGAGAACCGCGGGCACTAGAACCCCGGATTCACTCCCCCACGACCAGGCTGGTGATGCCGGACCAGGTCCGCCACCCACGACGGTGCCGCACCCTTCTGCGGTTGCCGTCGAGCCTGCTCGACAACCAGGCCCTGCAGTATCTCTTCGAGATCGGCTCGCGGATAGAGGCCCTCGAAGTGGGCGATGCTGTCGGCGAACGACGCGCGCAGATCGTCCGGGCCGAACTCGATCTGCACTCCCCGCCGCACGTAGTGCGCGATGGCTCCACGGCGCTCGGCGATGCCGGGGGTGGTGTGCAGCGCAATCGCCTCCCAGATGGGGTCGACTGCGGCCGCGCTCCAACCTCGCTCCGTCAGGAATGTCGCCGCGGCATCGGCCCCTTCGATCTCGAATCGCGCCGGACCGTCGTACCTATCGGCCGTCCCGGCATCGTGGAATAACGCAGCCAGACAAAGGGATTCGACGTCGAGATCAGTTTCGCCGTTTCTACGCGCAGCTTCGCGACCCAGCAGGAAAGTGCGGACGCTGTGACGGTAGATCTGTGGATGCAGCACAGCTTGGACGTGCGCGATGGCCTCGCGTACATGGGCAGAATCCGGGATCAGCATCGTCCTTCGAAAATTACGCTTCGAGGACACCGTGGACAACCACGAATTGCCCCATCCGCACCCCAACGGTGGTCGACCAGCGCGACGCGGAAAACTGGTACCGATGCGACTGGCAACGTTCAACATCCTGCACGGCCGCAGCACCACCGACGGCGTCATCGACCTGGCCCGGCTGCGGGCCAGCATCCAGCAGATCAATCCGGACGTGCTGGCCCTCCAAGAGGTCGACCTCGACCAGGAACGCTCGGGACGGGCCGACCTGACCGCCGTCGCGGCCGAGGCCATGGGCGCGGTCAGCCACCGCTTCGTCGCCGCCATCTCTGGTACCCCGGGGGCCACCTGGATGGCCGCCACCGGCGATCTGGCTCCTGGTAGTGCCGGCTACGGCATCGCGATCCTGTCCAAGTACCCGGTGTCGACCTGGCAGGTGCTGCGGCTGCCGAACATCCCATTGCGGGTCCCGATGTACCTGCCGGGCACCCACCGCGTTCACTTCATCAAAGAAGAACCGCGCGCCGCGATGGTGGCCTGCATCGACACCCCGCTGGGCCCACTCACGGTCGCCAACACGCACCTGACGTTCGTGCCCGGCTGGAACCGCTGGCAGCTGCGGCGCCTCATGCGCGACCTGCACGGCTTCCCCGGGCCGCACGTGCTGATGGGCGACCTCAATATGAAGGCCACCGCCGCCGCGCGGCACTCCCACCTGCGGCCGCTGGCGACCGCGCTCACCTTCCCGGCCACCGGCCCGCGCCGCCAGCTCGACCACATCCTGACCGACGATGCGACCCTGAGGTGCACTCACAGCGCGACGCCGCCGATGGCGATCTCAGATCACCGGCCACTGGTAGTTGAGCTGTCCAGCCGCTGAATCGTGCGTCGAAGAAAAATTGGGCACGAATTTCCTGCACTGGAAATCACACGGAAATTGCCGTGATTTTGCCGAGTTTCTGGCCGGATACGTAGCCTCTGAGCTGGCCTTTTGCTTAAAAACTCAACACGATATTTCGCCTGATAAATCTCGGAAAAAGTCCGCGATATTCGATGATTTAGTAGAGCTATTTGTTTCGCATCTGAAAATACGGGCATTCTATTTTTGAATTTAATTAATGATTATTAGTTGCACAGGGGGCAAGCGTGAACAGCACTTCTCTAATCACGATGTACGTAGTCGGTAGCGCGATCACGGCACTGGGCGTCTACGTCGAGCGTCGCTTCATCCGCAACGATGGTTCGCCGACGCCGGACAACCTCCCCGTGCTGACGATGCTCACAGGTCTGGTGTGGCCGGTCGTACTCCTCGGCGCTGTCCAGTTCGGCATCCTGATCGTCGTTCGGCGGTTGACGCGCTTGTTCTCGCCAGTGGCGCCGCAACACGTTTTTGAGACAGCAGTTCTCCAGATGAGCGGGATCGGCGAGTCCGGCGTAACCCCGGTCATGGGCGCGCGCGGGAACCGCTCACTGCAAGCGGCCTGAGGGCCTCCGCCAACTTTGCCCACGGAAACCGTCTCCGACGGTGGCGTGGACGTTAAAGTGCAGTTCGTGAAGCGAGGTGTGTTAGCCAACGGCCGAGGTCGCTGGCTGGCACTTATCCTCTCGCTCGTGCTTTCGGCAGGCATGATTTACGCCCAGAGCGCCGAGCCTGCCCGCCGTGTCGACATCCCGGCGGCGGCTCAAAGTAGTGCAGCACCTGAGGCGGGTGGCCCGCCGAACCCGGCAGCTCCCCCGGAAGCCGAACTCCTGGCGGCCAGCGCCCCCGTCGGCGCCCAGAACTTCGACTTCGATCTCCCCGCCGGCGTCGCGCCCGAACAGGGTCTGCAGATCAGGACCATCTGGGCAGCCCGGGTCATCAGCGTGATGTTCCCCGAGATCACCACCATCGGCGGGTACCGGCAGGACCCGCTGAAGTGGCACCCCAATGGCCTGGCCATCGATGTGATGATCCCGAACCACAGCAGCGACGAAGGCATCGCGCTCGGTAACCAGATCGCCGGCCTGGCACTGGCCAACGCCAAACGGTGGGGCGTGCTGCACGTGATCTGGCGCCAAGGGTTCTACCCCGGCATCGGCGCGCCGAGCTGGACAGCGGATTACGGCAACGAGACCGCCAACCACTACGACCACGTGCATATCGCCACCATCGGCGGCGGCTACCCGACCGGACGTGAGACCTATTCGATCGGCACCATGAAGGCCAGCTGAAGAGGCTTGTGCACCAACGGAACTAGACCTCGACTCGCTCGCCCATGATCACCGTGCGCTCCTGCGGCAGGCCGAAGTACACGCTGGCGTCGGTGCTGAACTTCGACGTACCGATGAACAGCCGCTTGCGCCAGGCCGCCATGTTCTTCGCCTTGCCCCTGGTCAGATCCAGTTTGGACAGGAAGTAAGACGCGTCGTCGACGTTGATCTGACCTTCGGTCTGTTCGGCGTCGAGCTGGCGCAGGATCGCCGCGATGTCCGGCGCTTCCATGTACCCGATGGACGCGGTGACGTGGATGATGCCGTCCTTCTCGTAGCCCAGCGCGTCGACCTCCAGCCGCTCGGCGTCGGGTACTCGCGGCACCGGGACCGTGTCGATCGCCAGGATGATCACGTGTTCGTGCCGCACGTGGTTGTGTTCGACGTTGGCCCGCATGGCCAAGGGCGTAGTTTCCTTGCCGCGGTTGAGGAATACCGCGGTCCCCGGCACCCGGGCCAGCGGAGGCTGACATTCGGCGATCTGGTCGATGAACTCGCGCAGCGAGCCTTCCGCCTCTTCGCGGGCCTTGGTGGTGATGATGCGTCCCCGTTCCCAGGTCCGCATGATCGTGAATGCCACCAGGGCGATCAGCAGCGGTAGCCAGGCTCCGTGCACGATCTTCGTCAGGTTCGCCGCCAGGAACAGCAGATCGACCAACACCAGGGCGCCCCCGCCGATCAGCACCAGCCACAGCGGGGTGTGCCACCTGGTGTGCGCGATGTAGAGAAACAGGATCGTGGTGATGGTGATCGTTCCGGTCACCGTCATGCCGTAGGCGTACGCCAGTGCGGCCGAACTGCGGAACGCGAACACCAGGACCAGCACAGCGACGGTCAGGATGCCGTTGATGGACGGCACGTAGACCTGGCCGTACGCCTTCGCCGAGGTGTGCACCACCCGCAGCCTGGGCAGGTAGCCGAGCTGAGCGGCCTGGGACGCCACCGAGAAGGCGCCGGTGATCACCGCTTGGGAGGCGATGACGGTGGCGGCGGTGGCCAGCAGCACCATGGGCAGCCGCGCCCATTCGGGGGTGAGCAGGAAAAACGGTGCGCTGACCTTGCTTTCGTCGCCGAGAACCAGCGCGCCCTGGCCGAAATAACTCAGCACGCAGGCCGGCAGCACCAGAAACAGCCAGCCCAGCATGATCGGCTTCCTGCTGAAGTGGCCCATATCGGCGTAGATGGCCTCGGCGCCGGTGACCGCGAGCACGACGGCAGCCAGGGCGAAGAATGCGATGTGAAAGTGCCCGAACATGAACGACAACGCGTATGTCGGCGAGAGCGCCTTGAGGATTTCCGGATGTCCGACGATGCCGGCCACGCCGCAGGCCCCGATGGCGGTGAACCACAGGATCATGATCGGACCGAAGAACCGTCCGACGGCGGCGGTGCCGTGCCGCTGGACGGAGAACAGGATCACGATGATGACTGCGGTGATCGGGATGATCCATTTGTCCAGGCTTGGCTCAACGGTCTTGAGGCCCTCGACCGCGGAAAGCACGGAGATCGCCGGGGTGATCATGCTATCGCCGAAGAAGAGGGAGGCGCCGAACAGCCCCAGCGCGGCCAGCATCATCGCCGACTTGCGCCCGCGGGCCACGTTCCACCGCCGCAGCATGGTGATGAGCGCCATGATGCCGCCCTCGCCGTCGTTGTCGGCGCGCATCACCAGGGTGATGTAGGTCAAGGTGATGATG
Source organism: Mycobacterium sp. (assembly GCA_040511255.1). Taxonomy (GTDB): domain Bacteria; phylum Actinomycetota; class Actinomycetes; order Mycobacteriales; family Mycobacteriaceae; genus Mycobacterium. The sequence continues at coordinate 5,664 of JBEVHL010000163.1, forward strand.
ATCATCACTGACCAAAAGATCAGCGAGACAATGCCGTACACGTTGTTGATGCTGATCGGGACCGGGTGGGGATCGTCGGGGTTGAACACCGTCTGGATCGTGTAGATCGGGCTGGTTCCGATGTCGCCGAATACGACGCCCAGGGCGCCGACCACGACGGCGAGCCGCAACTTGGGGGCGGCGTGGGGCGGGGGCGCTGACGAGTCGGTGGCGGCTGACTCGGTCACGGTCTTGGGGGGCACGGCGAGCTCCTCGTTCCGCGTCCACGGAGGTCGTGCCATGCCCGGACGCAGTGGGCGGTAACGGCGCAGCGAACCGATGATAGTTCGCGCGCCTGTGCTTACCCGTTGCTGACCGGTCTGACCCCTTCTATCCGATGTCAGTTTTCACCGATTGAGCTCTGGAGGTTTACTCGCTGCGGGCGTCATGCCGGCTGCGGGCGGTGAGAACGCTGACGCCCCCGCGTGCCCGATAGAAATTTCGGACTTCTGATGCTGATCAAACGTGTTGCGACCCAGACGGTTAGGCAAATCGTTGCCAATCCTGATATCGGGTCGACGCACCTTCTGGCCGCACCCGCCGCCAGCTCCACCCTCTATCGATTAACCCCCGCTGCCAGCTGTGTCCCGGGTGCTAGAGCCAGTGATCGCGCCGAAAGGTCAGGTAGAGAAGCCCGCAGATGGTGGCCATGACGCCCAGCACGGCCGGATACCCCCACACCCACCGCAGTTCGGGCATGTGGTCGAAGTTCATGCCGTAGATGGCGGCGACCATTGTCGGCACCGACACGATCGCCACCCAGGCGGAGATCTTTCGCAGGTCGAGGTTCTGCTGCATGCTGGCCCGCGCCAACGCGGCCTGCACCAGCGACGTCAGCAACTCGTCGTAGCTGTCGATCCGCTCGGCGGCCAGGCTCTGGTGGTCGATGACGTCCCGGAAATAGCGCAGCACTTCCTTGCAGATCAGGTCCTTGTTGTCCGACACGACGCGGGCCAGCGCCTCCGACAGCGGATTCACCGCGCGGCGCAGCTGGGCGATCTCCCGCTTGAGCAGATAGATCTGCTCGATGTTGGTGGTGGCTCGCGGCGCGAAGATCTGCTCTTCGACGGTGTCGATATCGGACTGGACCTGCAGCGCGACATCACGGTAGTCGTCGACGACGTGATCGGCGATGGCGTGCATGATGGCGAACGGCCCCAATCGCAGTTGGTGGGGATCAGCGTCCAGCTCGCGACGGACTCCGACCAGGCCGCTGAAGTCACCGTGGCGCACGGTCACCAGGAAGTCCGCGCCGACGAAGATCATCACCTCGCCGGTGGCGATGATGTCGACGGCTTTCGAAATCGATTCGTGCGGCACGTACTTTACGGTTTTGAGCACCACGAACAGGGTGTCGTCGTAGCGCTCCACCTTGGGTCGCTGGTGGGCATGCACCGCGTCTTCGACGGCGAGGCGATGCAAGCCGAAAATGGTTGACACCTCGTGCATCTGATCGGCGTCGGGCTCGTGCAGGCCGACCCATACGAAGCCGCCGTCGAGTTCGTGCGCCTTGGCCTGGGCTGCACGCGGACTGTAGGTGCCGGGCAGGCGGTGGCCGTCGGCATAGACGCCACAGTCGACGATGCCGCTGGTCGAAACCGTCAGCTCATCAAGTGCCGTCATCGGGACGAATGCGTATCCGCCGGGTCCAGTTGGTCGTACACCTGCCACCAGAGCGCCTCGTGCTCGGCGGGTGAAAGCCTGCCGGCCGCACGGTCGTCGTCGGCCCGGCAGAGCGCGGCGAGGACCTGCTTCAAAGTCGCGAACGCCTCGGCGGCATGTTCGTCGGTGTATCCGGCCATCCGGACGACATTCAATGTCTTTACCCGGCTGCGTAATTCGGCCACCCGGGTGAACAGCATGATGCCGGCGCCGAGGTAGGCGATGACCGACACCACGAAAGCCGTCGCGGGTGTGACGAACGCGCCGAGCCCGATCTGGACGGCCAGCCAGACCAGCGCGCCCCAGGTGGGCCATGCCCGCCAGGTGCGCAGCAGGCGTCGCTCGATGTGGTCGATGCCCGGCGGAAAGAGCACCAACCGGTATCTCGTCACCCCATACCGCGTCGGCGAGACCTCGACAGAGCCCCATTCACGTTGGCCGTCCAGAATCCGGATCCACCAGTGCGCGCGGGCGGGATCGGTGGCCTGGTTCGACTGCGTGTTGGTCATGTCTGCAGGTCTACCGGGCACACGTGCCCCCATCGGCGGTCAGAACGCGTTCTCTACGGCCGTGCCGGAGAACTTTACGGAAACTTGACGCAGGCCCACCAGGTTTTGATCGAGCGAGATCGGGAATCTCTGACCCATCAATGTCCGTCGGAGTGCCACCGCCCCCGGTCCGTGTTCCACGGTGACCGGATCTTGCGCGGTCGTGCCCCTGGTGTCGAGCAACCCGAAACCGTCCTGGCCGTGCGACATTTGCAGGCGTGGTTGAGATGGACGTCCAAGGACAGCTTCTCAACGCCGTGGGCACCGGTCGCGGCGCAGAAGCGGCGGATCGGTTGTGCAAAGCCTGCGTAACAGTGCTCGGGGTGGATGCCGCCGCGATTTCTTTGGTTTTCGACGGCGCCAGCACCGGCACCCTCGGAGCCAGCAGCGCACCCGCCCGGCTGTGGGATGAGCTGCAGTTCACCCTCGGCGAGGGCCCGTGTCTGGACTCGGTGGCGCATCGCACACCGGTGGTGGTCGACGACCTGGCCGACACGCGCATTGTCCGCTGGCCGCTGTACGGGCCTGCGATGCTCGCTTATGAGGTCCGGGGGGTCTGCGCATTCCCCGTGGTGATCGCGGGCCAGTATGTCGGCGCACTGGACTTGTTCCGCAGTGCTCCCGGCATGTGGGGAGACGATCAGTTCAGCGGTGCTCTGGTCGCTGCCGAGCTGGCTGAGATGCCACTGCTCGACCTGCTGGACACCGATCTGCAGGCCGCGGTCAGCGACCCCGACAGCGATGCCTGGTCCGAACTGACCGCCTTGTCGCGCGTCGAGGTGAGTCAAGCGACGGGCATGGTGGTCGCGCAGCTCGAAATAACCCCGGCCGCAGCCCTCAGCCGCCTGCGCGCACACGCTTACGCCACCGGTCGCAGTGTCACCGATGTCGCTCGCGACATCCTCGACCGCCGGCTGCGATTGGAGGCCGACTGATGCTTGGTCATATTCCACCCGATGGGTTAGCGTTCGGCCGAGAAGGGACTGGTAGTGACCGAATCACCGCGTGAAACACGCGTCCTGGACGCGGTCGTCTCGCTCGTCGACAGCCTCCTGGACGATTTCGACGTCGTCGAATTGCTGACCGAGCTGACCGGAAGGTGCGCAGGCCTGCTGGACGTGGCCTCGGCCGGGCTGCTCCTCGCCGACACCCGCCGCCAGCTGCACTTGATGGCAGCCACCACGGAAGCTGCTCGCGAGTTGGAGCTTTTTCAAATCCAGGGTGACGAAGGACCATGCCTGGACTGTTTCGCGACGGGAAAACCTGTTCTGGTGGCGGACCTGCCTGCCGAAGAGCAGCGCTGGCCCCGGTTCGCGGCCGCCGCGGCCGACGCCGGCTTCATGTCTGTGCACGCAGTGCCGATGCGCGCCGCCGGCACCGTGCTCGGCGCCCTCGGCTTGTTCGGCACCTCGACCGGTGAGCTCAACGACGCCGACCAACTGGTGGCACAGACACTGGCCCATGTCGCGTGTGTGGCAATCATGCAAGAGCATGCGCCCACCGCGGATTCGGTACCGCAACGGCTGCGTGCGGCGTTGAGCAGCAGGATGGTGGTCGAGCAGGCCAAAGGCTTCATCCGGGAACGACTCGGCGTGACCGTCGAGGAAGCCTTCGGGTTGCTGCGCCGCTATGCGCGGACGAACGAGCTCCATCTCACCGACATATCCCGACGGCTGATGGAACAACCGGAATCCCGACAGGAGATCCTCGCAGCGATGTCCCTGCTCGCCGCCGAGCAGTAACCCGCGACCGCCCGGAGATTGAATTCTTCCTGTTGACACCGTTGGCATTCCTGGAAAGGGTGTCGAGGTGAGCCACCTCGAGGTCCTGATCACCGGGCTGTTGCTGGCCGTCGCCGGACTGGGGGCGCTGGCATGTCGACTCCGAGTGCCGTATCCGATCATGTTGGTGATCGGCGGTGCGATCTTCGGGTTCATCCCGGGGCTGCCCGAGATCCGGCTGGAACCCGATCTGGTCCTGGCGCTGTTCCTGCCGCCGCTGCTGTACAAATCGTCGATCTACGCCAACTTCGGCGACTTCCGGGCGAATCTTCGCGGCCTCACGCTGAGCACCGTGGTGCTGGTGCTCGTCACGATGACGGCGGTCGCCTGCGCGGCGCACCTGCTGATCCCTGGAATGCCTTGGGAGGCAGCATTTGTGCTGGGCGCCATCGTGTCGCCGACCGACCCGGTGGCCGCCGCGACGATCATGCGGCGCCTCGACGCCCCGCGAAGGTTGGTCAGCGCCGTCGAAGGTGAAGGGCTGTTCAACGACGCCTCGGCGCTGGTCGCCTACCGGTTCGCCGTCGCCGCGACGGTGGCGGGCGGGTTCTCGCTCGCCGAGGCCGGGCTGCGGTTCGTGCTCGGCGCCGTCGGTGGGGTGGCGATCGGCCTGGCCGTCGGGTGGTTGTCGGCGTGGGTACGCAAACACATCTACGACGCGCAGATCAGCGTCACCATCTCGCTGCTCACCGGCTACGCGGCCTTCCTGCCTGCCGAGGCCGTCGGTGCGTCGGCGGTGCTGGCCACCGTGACCGCCGGAATCTACATGGCCATCCGCAGCCCCGAGGTACTCGACGCCCGGCCACGCCTGCAAGGCTATTTCGTCTGGGACATCGTCGACTTCCTGATCAACGCAATACTTTTCGTGCTCACCGGACTCCAGTTGCGGACGATCGTCGCAGGCTTGGACAATTACAACTTCGCGGCGCTGGCGGCCTACGCGCTGGCGGTGGCCGGTGCCGTCATCGCGATCCGGCTGGCATGGTTCTTCTCGGTGCCGTACCTGGTCCGGATGATCGACCGCCGACCGGCACAGCAGGAACGCCGCGTGAGTGCGGCCGCCCGGCTGATCATCGCCTGGAGCGGCATGCGCGGGGCGGTGTCACTGGCCGTCGCGCTGGCAATTCCGCTGACCCTGGGCGACGGATCGGACTTCCCTCAGCGCGATCTGATCCTGTTCCTCACCTTCGCGGTCATCTTCTTCACCCTTGTGGTGCAAGGACTTACGTTGCCCACCCTGATCCGCCGTCTCGGCATCGGGGACGGAAATTCCGACACCGACGAGGAGGTCCGCGCCCGACTGATGGCCTCCAAGGCGGCGATCGCGGAGATCGATCAGTTGAGCGAGGAGGACTGGACCCGCGACGACACGGTGGAACGGATGCGCGGGTTGTACGAGTACCGCTCGCAGCGCTTCGCCGCTCAGCTGGGCAAGGTCGAAGACGACGGCTACGAGGACCGGTCAGCGACTTACCAGCGGATGGTTCGCCTTGTGCTGCAAGCACAACGAGATGCCCTGCTCAATATGCGCCGCGAAGGAAAACTGTCGAACGAGGCACTGAACCGCATTCTGCGCGAGCTCGACCTGGAAGAGTCTCGGCTGGAAACCTGATGCGGCTCAGGACGATACCTGCTGCGGCGTAACGGGTTTACCCATCACGCCGGCCCGGGCGAGTTCCTCGAGCATGATGGCCCCGAACAGCGCCGACAGGTCGAGACTGGCGCCGCGGGCGGCCTCGACATCGTGGCGTCGGATCGCGTCGGTCTCGGCTTCGTACAGCGGCAGCAAGTCGGCGCGTCGGTGCTCGTACGCCGCCCAGATTGCCGGCGGGACGAAAGCCTGAGACGCCCGGACCAGCGCGTAGATCCGTGGCCCGGCGTAGGCGTCGCAGACTTCTTGGCGGTAGTTCCACCCGGCCTCTTGGAACGACGGCCCATCGGTAGTCGAACGCAACGCCTCGGTCAACCTCTCCAGCTCGGGCACGATGCTGGAATTGAGGTCAGCGGCCGCCCGTTCGGAGACAACGGCGATGAGCAGACCGTAGGTCTCATGGTGTTCGAGGATCGCCGACTCGTCGAATCGCTGCACGAAACAACCCCGGTGGTACTGGGTGGCGATGACGCCGTCGTGTTCAAGCTGAACCATCGCCTCCTGTACCGGGACCCGGCTGACGCCGAGCGTCTTCGCCACCTCGTTGCGATCGATGCGATCACCCGCTCGCAACCTGCCCGCCAACAGCAATTCCACGATGTGCGCGACTACCAGATCCTTATCCTTCGCCCCGTAATTCTTTGGCATTCGACTCCCCGATCGTGTTTTTCGCTGTTCCAATCAGGCCTCGGAAGACCCATTCAATCGAAATTACCTCCCAGTTCACTTTTATGGGCGAAATCCGATACGCGTTGTCCGCGTTTAGTATTGACCAGAGTGTCAGACCTCTAATGCATCTTGAATACGAATTCATTTGATCTGTGGGAATGCCTGTTAATACGCCCACTTGTGACGCTATTTCTCCCAAATTTGTTTTGTGCGGACATTGCGAGTTCTGTGGGTTATGGGCGGCCGGGCAGGGGCCGGACCTCGGCCAACGCTGCTCTGCTTTGGCAGTCGTCAACAAATGTTGACGCGCCCAGTCGACGATGCGACCTTCAGTGCGCCCAGCCCGGCAGTTGTGCTCCTGCGGGCGTCAGAAAATGCTGACAGCTCGGAATAGGTGACCGTTTAGCACTTGGCGTCGGCCGGCGGCAGCGTCAGGTCGATCAAATAGGCAGCGGCGTACTTGTCGACACAGGACTCGCCCTGGAACACGACGGTGTGCTGGGTGCCGTCGTAGGTCAACAATCCGCCGTTGAGTTCCTTGGCCAGATCCACCCCCGCTTGATAAGGGGTGGCCGGGTCGTTCGTCGTCGAGACCACCAGGACCGGCGCCAACCCGGGCGCAGATACGTTGTGCGGCTTACTGGTTGGCGGCACCGGCCAGAATGCGCAGGCACCGAGCGGTGCGTCGCCGGTGGGCGGCCCATAGCTCTGGAACGGCGCCACCTGCCGCAGGCGGTTGTCTTCGTCGATGGCCTTTGCGCGGTCGGTGATCGGCGGGTAATCGACGCAGTTGATTGCGGTCTCTGCATCATCGGCGTTGCCGTAGTGGCCATGGTCGTCGCGCTCCAGATACGAGTCGGCCATCGCGAGCAGGGTGTCGCCGTGCCCCTTGGCCAGTTCGGTCAGCCCGTCGGTCAGGTGCCCCCAGAAATTCGGTGAATACAGCGCCATCTCGGTTCCGGTGATGGCGTCGCTGTAGCCGAGGCCGCGCGGATCTGCGGTGGCGGCTGGCTTACTCACCAACGGGTCGACCAATTGGTGATAGACGTCGACGGCCTTGGTCGGGTCGGTACCCAGTGGGCAGTCCGACTTCTTCGCACACTCAATCGCGAAGCTGTCGAATGCTTTTTGAAAACCGGCGGCCTGATCGATATCGGACTGGATGGGATCCGCGTCCGGGTTGACCGCGCCGTCGAGGATCATCGCGCGCACCTTGTCCGGATAAGCCTCGGCGTAGGCCGAACCGATCAGCGTGCCGTACGAGTAACCCAGGTAGGTCAGCTTGTCGTCGCCGAGTGCCACCCGCAGCGCTTCCAGATCCTTCACCACATTGGCGGTTCCCACGTTCGCCAGGAAGCTGGTGCCCATCTTGTCCACGCAGCGCTGGACGAACTGCTTCTCCGTGGCCTCGATATGGGCGACGCCGTCCGGGCTGTAGTCCACCTCTGGGTCGGCGCGTAATGCGTCGTTGTCGGCGTCGGAATTGCAGCGCAGCTCCGGAGTGGACGAGCCGACCCCGCGCGGGTCGAAGCCGACCACGTCGAACCGCTGCCGCACCTGCGGCGGCAGCGTATCGAGCAAACCCACGGCGGCATCCACCCCCGACTCCCCAGGGCCGCCGGGGTTGATCACCAGCGAGCCGATCTTCTGCCCGGTGGCCGGGAACCGGATCAGTGCCAGGCTGGCCGTCGCACCGTCGGGCTGGGTGTAGTCGATCGGCACGGTGATGTTGCCGCATTGCGCCCCGGCGGGCACCGTCTCGTCGCCGTTGCCGCCCACGACCTGACACGCTCCCCACTGAGCCTGCACCTGCACCTGAGCCTGAGGCGGTGGGCCGCCAGCTTCGCTGCCTGCCACGGCCTGCCCGTTGATGGTCGTGCTGCAGCCGGCCACCACACCCACTGATGCCAGGACGGCCGTGCACATCAGCGCCGCGCGGCGAAACCCGATGCGGTGGTCATCACTCATGCCCCCATGCTGCCCGCAGCACCCTTGGAGTCAGCTGTGAGTGCGCCGGCGTGCTATCGATTGACGGTGACCTCGCACTACGCCGTCAACGGTGATGCTCGTCTGCACTACCTCGACTCAGGCGGCGACGACCGCGGCGCCCCGATCATCTTCGTTCCCGGCATGACCGACATCGCCGAGGACTACGAAGAGGCATTGCCTCTCTTCGGGCGCCGGGTGGTGATCGTGGAACTGCGCGGTCACGGACGCAGCAGCGCGCCCAGGACTGGCTACGACGCCATCACACTGGGTCGCGACGTCGGTGCCGTGGTCGACGCAGTCACCGACGGCCCGGTTCACCTGATGAGCTTCTCCCGAGGAACGTCGTATGCGGTGACGTGGGCAATCGCGCATCCCGACCGTGTGCTGTCGATCGCGATCGGCGACTATGTGCCGGAAGAACGCGTGGTCACCGGCACCGAGGCCCGCAATCTGGTCGACGGCCGCTGGCGCGGATCCCCCGTGCACGAACGCCTCGACGTCGACGCCGCGATGCGGACGTTCGACCAGGCCCAGGAACGGTCAATGTGGGAACCGCTGTCCCGCATGGGACTCCCGCTGCTCGCGGTCCGCGGCGGCAACAGTCCGCTGGTCACCGACGCCGACTGGGAACGCTACCGACAGCTGTTCCCGGGCGCTCAGTTGGTGACCTTCGACGAATCCCCGCATGACATCTTCCGTCCGGACCGGGGCCGCTATCCCCGGCTGGTGCAGAGCCAGGTCGATCGCATCACGACACCCACTCATTGAGCTGGCGGTGGCAGACCGGCGGCGCCGGCTGTTTGAATGACGACGTGGCAGCGGAAGGCACCCCGCCGCGTCTTTCGGACCGGTACGAACTCGGCGACATCCTGGGGTTCGGTGGGATGTCGGAGGTGCACATTGCCCACGACATTCGACTGGACCGAGTCGTCGCGGTAAAGGTGCTGCGCGCCGATCTGGGCCGCGACCCGAATGCCTATCTGCGATTCCGCCGCGAGGCGCAACACACCGCGTCCCTGAATCACCCGGCGATTGTCGCTGTGCACGACACCGGTGAGGCGCATACCGACGCAGGTTCCCTGCCGTACATCGTGATGGAATACGTCGACGGGGCCACGCTACGCGACATCGTGCACGACGACGGCCCGATGTCGGCCGATCAGGCTACCGAGGTCATGGCTGTCGTCTGCGAAGCGCTGCAGTTCAGCCACACCCACGGCATCATCCACCGCGATGTCAAACCGGCGAACATCATGATCCGCCAGGACGGCGCAGTGAAGGTGATGGACTTCGGGATCGCCCGGGTCCTGGCCGACACCCGCAAAGGCCTCACCCAGACCGCTGCGGTGATCGGCACCCCGCAGTACCTCTCCCCCGAACAGGCCAGCGGCGAGAAGGGTGTCGACGCTCGCTCCGACATCTACTCGACGGGCTGCGTTCTCTACGAATTACTCTGCGGGCAACCGCCTTTCGACGGCGACTCACCGGTTGCGGTGGCCTACCAGCATGTCCGGGAGGACGTCACACCGCCGTCCCAGCACCACGATGGCATCTCCGCCGCACTCGATTCGGTGGTGCTCAAGGCGCTGGCCAAGAATCCCGACAACCGGTACCAAACCGCGACCGAACTGCGCGACGACCTGATCAAAGTCCAGGACGGCGAGATGCCCTCCGCACCAAGGGTTTTCACCGAGGCCGAGCTCAGCTCGCTGATGGATGACGCGGCCGGCCCGGGCCTGCGCCGACGGTCGGTGCGGCGTTGGGTTGTCGCGGTCGCGATGCTGACCGTCCTGACGGTGATCGTCACCATCGCCCTGATGTCCGGTGGTGCAGACACCAGGGCGGTTCAGGTTCCCGATGTGCACAACCTCAGCTACGCCGACGCCGTCGCCGCTCTGCAAAACCGCGGCTTCACCACCCGGCGGGCGAACAACCCTGATTCGGAGGTGGCGTTTGGCAAGGTGATCGACACCGACCCAGGCGCCAACTCTTCGGCGCCCGCAGGCACCGAGATCACCATCAACGTGTCGTACGGGCCGCAGCCGCTGGAGATACCGTCCGTCGCCGGGCTGACTTACCCGGACGCCGAGAAAAAACTCAACGACGCAGGCTTTCTGCACGTCACAGCGAGCCCGCAGGCATCGCCGTCAGTGCCCAGAGACACGGTGATCGGCACCAACCCACCCGCTCAACAGACCTCACCCGTCACCAACGACATCACGGTCCTGGTCAGCCAGGGGCCGCAGACAGCTGAAGTGCCCGACGTCGCGGGACAAACCGCCGATCTCGCCACGAGGAACCTGAACATCGCCGGCTTCTCCGTCATCCTCACCGCACCCACGGACGGTTACCTGCCCTCAGGTCAGGTGATCGGCACCTATCCGCCGGCCCGCACCGGCGTTGCGATCGACACGGCCATCACGCTGAAAGTGTCCAAGGGCAACCAGATTCAGCTGCCCGATCTCACCGGTCAGTTCTACGACGAGCTGACGGGTTTCCTGGATCAGCTCGGCTTCGTCGGAACGCTGTTGAGCGGGCCTGCCCTCCCGGCAGGTGACCAGGGTCATTTCCGCGTCGTCCATCAGGAGCCCCCTGCAGGTTCCGGGGTGAACCGCGACGGCGTTATCACGGTCAACTACGGTGCGTGATGCTCACGCGGACTTCGCTTCGGCGCGCCCCAGGGCAATCCGCAGCCGCTGACGTCCGCGGTGCAGGCGCGACATCACCGTGCCGAGCGGTACTCCCATGATCTCCGCGATCATCTTGTACGGCAGTTCGCAGATGTCCGCGTAGAAGATGGCGGCCTGCTGCGACTCCGAGAGTGTGTGGAACGCAGCCTCGAGCGGTCCGCTGAGCATCTCCTGGAGCTGGGTTTCCTCCGCCGACGGCGCGCGATCGAACCGTTGGGCGTCTGCGCCGAGTTGCGCATCGGTGAACACCTCGGTGAGCGCCTCAACGGGGCGGCACTGGGCCTTCCGATACCCGCCGATCCAGGTGTTGACCAGAATCCGGTGGATCCACGCCCGGAAGTTCGTCCCCTCCTTGAAAGAGCCGAAGCCGGCCCACGCCCTGATGTAGGTTTCCGAGACGAGGTCTTCGGCATCGTGGAAACTGTGGGTGTATCGGCGGGCCGCCCTGTCCAGCTCGGCGCGAAGCGGCAATGCTTCCGCCAAAAACCGGGTCCTGGTGCTGAGAGGCGCATCCGCTGTCATCGAGTGGCCATGCGTTCTGATCGTCATGCTGTGGGCTTCCTTCACGTGGCGTCGGCTGCTGGCCGACCTGAGTGGTTGCGTAACCGACACTTTCGAGATGCCTCGGAGGTCTCATTGGGCGAGGCGACCGGTAGCTGTCAAAGTTGACCGCTCGTTACCGGCGGGGATCCCGTTCTGCGAGAACAGGTGTGGAGTCGTTCACTTGGACTCACCTACCACGTTGCCCGATCGGAGTTCCAGGGTCATTGGCGTTGACCATGATTCGCACTTCCAGCTAGCCGGTAGTGCCCCAGGTCGGAGGCGGAATCGGGCGCTCACTCCTGCCCCGAATCGTCAAGCCGTTTCAGGAAATGAATCGCCACGCCAAGGGATGCGGCGGTCGCGGCCATGGCAAATAGAGCTTCGATATCAGTCATCGTTGATGCGATCCGTTCGATCGAAAGGTCTCGATGCGTAAGCGGCCCGGTACAGCAGTCAACGCCGGAACCTACTAACAGAGAACGTCTTACTTCGGCAGACCATTCAATGCGGACTGCGCTACCGGATTGTCAGCGAGCGGAATCGCGCAGTTCACCGAGGTGCCACCACCTGTTGGGCTGTGGATCCGTAGGCGTCCACCGAGAGCTTCGACGCGGTCCTGGAGCCCGAGCAGCCCGGACCCCTTGGTGGGATCGGCTCCGCCGATTCCGTCGTCCACGACACTGACGTGCAACGTTGCGTTCGCCACCACTGCGCGGATATTCACGGTGGATGCGTTCGCATGCTTGACCGCGTTGGTCAACATCTCCGAGACCATGTAGTACGCGGCCACTTCCACTGAGGTGGGCAGCCGCGTCGTGACGCCGATCTGCACCTCCACCGGCACCGCCGACCGCCGGGCCAGCGTCCGTAAGGCAGGCCCCAGCCCGGCTTGGGACAGCACCGCCGGGTAGATACCTTGCGCGATCTCCCGCAGCTCGTCCATCACACTGGACAGCAGCTTGGAGGCCTGTTTGAGCTCCGCTCGCATCTCGGGTGAGGTTGTTGCACAGTCGGACAACATGGCCATGCGCATGGCCAGGGTCACGAGCTGCTGTTGTGCGCCATCGTGCAGGTCACGCTCGATGCGGCGGCGCGATTCATCAGATGCGGCAACGATTCTCGCACGGGATGCCGCCACTTCAGCGCGGCCTTGAGCTGTGGCGATCGCGGTGGCGGTCAATCTGGTGAACGTCGTCAGCCGCTCCTCGGTCCCCAGCGGCAAAGGTGCAGTTGACGATCCGATCGCGATGAGCCCCCAGAGCGTCCCGTGGACGAAGATCGGTACCCCCACCGCGCTCAGCAGGCCCTCGGCGACATACCTCTCGCCCCCTGGGAGATCCCGGTAGTCGTCCACCCGCGCGGGTCGGCCGGTGGTCCAGATGGTCTTGGTCAAACCAGTCGCCGGATAGTGGCGCCACTGCTCACCGATGCGCACGTGGGGTCCGGCCGTTCCCTCGTTTGCCAGGACGGTCGCGGTCCCGTCGGGCTCGTAGCGGATCATCCGTGCCGTGGTAGGACCGAACCGCCGTCGCACCTCACGGGTGACCGCGGCGAACAGCTCGGCAGGCGACACGCCCTGCGCGATCAGGGCAGCCAGTCGCGTCAGTGCGGCATGCGTGAATGCCAACTCTTGCAAGCCATCTGGGAGATCGATATCAGTGTTCACGGCATATTCACGCCTGAGCTAGTACGAGGCAATAGTGCTTGCCCCCATGAGATGGTCGGAGAGAAACTGCCCCGCGTTCTGTAACGCCCTGCGCGCACTGACCAACTCGGCGACGTTGAATTGGAACACGTGGTGCATCCCCTGCCAGATTTCCAGCCGCACCACACCCCCTGCCTGGTCGACCGCGTCGGCATACCGCCGCGAATCATCCAGCAGCACTTCGTCTGAGCCGACCTGGATCAGCACGGGGGGCAGGTCCCCGGGGACGTCAAACAATGGCGATCCGCGCGGATCGTCGACTGCGGCGGAGCCGAGGTAGGCCGCGGCAGAGGCGCGGAGGTACGCCGGATCGAGCAGCGGATCGCCGATCGCGTGTTCGCCCACACTGGCCCCACTGAGGCTGAGGTCGGTCCACGGCGAGAACACCGCTACCGCCGCGATATCGAGTCCGCCGCGGCGGGCCTGCGTGGCGGTGGCCAGCGCGAGGCCGCCACCGGCCGAATCACCCGCAATGGCAACGGTTCTGTGATCGCGGCACAGCTGTGCCAACGTCTCGACGGCCAGGTCGAGGGCACCGGGCAGCTGCGATTCGGGGGCCAGTGGGTATTCCAGCGTGAAAGCCGAAACACCGGCCTCTGCGGCGAGCTGACTGACCAGACCCGCGTAGGCCGGTGCGCTGCCCAGGCCGTACCCGCCGCCATGCAGGAAGAGGACCGCGATGTCCGGTGGCGCGCTGTCGGGCCGCACCCAGATTCCGGGGGCCAGATCACCGTCGGTGCGTTGAATGGAGACATTGGCCCGCACCGGCGTCGCTTCGACGAATCGGTCATAGACCGCGCGGGGATCACCCTGCTCGGTGGACCAGAAGTGCGCGAACTGGGACCGCAGGGCACGCCCGGCGGCGATGTCGCCCTGATCGATGGGAATTGTGGTCACGGGTTACCTCCTTGTCGGGGACGTCGGTCAAAGATGGACGAAGCGCCGCGAGATGGCCTCGGCGATCATGATGGTGGTCAGATTGGTTGCCACCGAGGGAATCTCGGGCATTATCGAAGCATCGACTACGTGCAGCCCGGCGACACCGCGTACCGCGCCGCGCTCGTCAACCACCGCTTCGGGATCGTCGCCGGTACCCATCGGCACCGTCGAGGTCGGGTGGCAATAGCCGTCGACCGCCGCAACCACGGCCCTTTCCAGCTCCTCGTCGTTGTGGATGTCGTCACCCGGATACATCTCGGACTCGACGACATCGGCGAACGGCGCCGCTGCGCCGATTCGACGGGACAGCCGGACCGCCTCCATCATCCGTCGCAGATCACTGCGGTCGGTGAAGAAGTTGTACCGGATGATCGGTGCCACTTTCGGGTCCCGACTGGCCAGCCGGACCGATCCGATCGAGTTCGGCAGTGTGACGGCACAGGCGAGGACGATCGCGCCGCCGGTGGAACTCTGCGCCGGATCGAAGATGTGCGTTCCGGATATGTGCAGATCCAGCTCGCCCGCGCCAGCTTCGCTGGACCTCGTCCAGATGATCGCGCCGGCAACGGGTTCCATGGACTTCACGTCCGGTTTGAGCGCATACACGTTGTAGTAGAAGGGGTGCTCCTGGAGTCGCTGACCGACGGGAGCATTCACGATGACCGGGATGTCCAGATCGCGAAGGTGCGGGGCGGGGCCGATTCCCGACCGCATCAGGATGGCGGGACTACCGAAGGCCCCGGCCGACAGCACCACCTGATCGCCTCTCGCGATCACTCCGGTCACCAGCCGCACCCCGACCGCGCGGGCACCGTCGAAGACGATGCTGTCGACTTCGGCGTGACCCGCGATGGTCAGGTTGGCGCGGCTGCGGATGTCGACGCTCAGGTACGCCATCGCAGTGTTGACGCGCCTCCCGTCGACCACATTGAGCGGATACGGCGACACTCCGTGCTGGTCGACTCCGTTGAAGTCAGCGACGCTGGGCAGGCCGATCCCCTCTGCGGCCTGCACGAACGCTTGTATCGACGCGGTGTTGTCCGCCATGGTGGTCTGCCGGACCGGGAAGGGCCCGGTACGGCCGTGCCAGGCATCGTCGCCCGTCGGGGTGTTCTCCAACGCCTTGAAAGTCGGGAGGACCTCATCGAAGGACCACCCTTGGATGCCTCGGGCGCTCCAGCGCGCGAAATCGGTGGCACGGGCCCGCATGGCGACGGCCGCGTTCACCGCGGAGCTGCCCCCGAGCACCCTTCCGCGAGGCACGATGACGTCATGGCCCAGCCCGGCCTGGTCCTGGGTGCGGTATCCCCAGTCGTGCTTCTCGTCCCCGCCGACGTGGTTGGCGTTGGCGAGGGTGTCGGGATAGTCGGCCGGTGCGTACACCGGCCCGGCCTCCAGGAGCAGCACCTGCCGCGCGGGGTCCGCGCTGAGCCGGTTCGCGAGTACCGCGCCCGCGGAGCCGCCGCCGACGATCACGACGTCGAACGTGCGATCCACTGTGGTGTCAGTTGCCATGGCGGATAATCCTTTTCAGTGGGCCAGGGCTGAGGCGACCTGGCCCATCAACGTCGCGAACGGCATGTCCATGGCGGCGTAGATGGCGGTGGCCTGCGGGTCGGCGTTGTCGCCCATGATCTCGACCATCATCGTCGCGTAGTCGGCGACTTCGATGCCGAGCGTCGCGAGACGGGCGAGGCCGGCTTGACGCTTGTGCAACGTGAAGGTGCCGCACGCGTCCAGGGCGACGACGGGGTGAAAGCCGTTCTTGCGCGCGGAGATTGCAGGCAAGGATGCGCACACCTCGAAGGACAGCCCGGCGATGATCAGGTGATCGCGCTGGGTCTCGCGCACCCGGGCGACGAAGCGGTCGTCGTGCCAGGCGTTCACAGTGGACCGGTCCAGGATCTCGTACTCACCGAGCACCTGCTGCAACTCGGGGATGGTGGGACCCCACATGCTGTCCCGCGCTGTGGTCACGGCGACGATGGGCAGCTCCAAGAGCTGGGCAGCGCGGGCCAATCCGACCACGTTGTGTTTCAGCTCGTTGACTTCGATGTCTCGGACACCGGTGAAAAGGCCGACCTGATGGTCGATCAGCAGTACAGCGGTGTTGTCTCGGGTGAACGGCACTCGACCCGACGTGGTCATCTCGCGCTCCTTCGGTTCCGGCACCCGGTGCCGTTTAGTAAGTAATCATTACTATCAGTAATCATTACTACTGCGTGACACGACGTCTGTCAAGGCCTTTACGCTGCCGATCGAAGTGGCAACGCGGCCGCGAGCGTCGTTCCTGCTGCGGAGCTGATCAACGACAGCGAACCGCCGAGCGCCTCTACCCGGTCGCGGAGCCCGAGAAGCCCTGAGCCACTGGTCAAATCGGCCCCACCGATCCCGTCGTCGGACACCGAGACCCGCAGAGTTCCGTCGTCCTCGACGACCTCCACGACCGCATGGGATGCCCGCGCATGCTTGGCGACATTGGTCAGCGCCTCGGCCACCACGTAGTACACCGCCATCTCGACCTGTTCGGCAGCGCGGGCAGAAACCTGCACCGTCACTTCGACGGGCAGCGCAGCCCGCCGGCCCAACCCTTTGAGCGCCGACCCGAGTCCGGCTCGGGACAGCGCCGCCGGATGGATTCCCAGGGACAGCTCCCTGATGTCGTTCATGATCTCTTCCAGACCGACGGCTACCTCGTCGAACAGCCCCTTGAACTGCGGGGGAATCTCCGACTCGCGCGACCGCACCTTCAACGCCAGCGTGACCAGCCGCTGCTGCGCGCCGTCGTGCAGATCGCGCTCGATCCGTCGGCGACTGGCATCACCGGCCGCCACCACCCGGGCACGCGACTCGATCAGGGCACTACGGCTGGCGGCATTGCCGATGGCGGTGGCAATCAACTCGGTGACCTGCGAGAGCCGCTCCATCGTCTCCACCGAGATCTCCCGTACGTGCGGCCAGCAGGCGCACATCGCACCCCAGATCTTCCCGTCCACCACGATCGGAGTGCCGACCGCACTGCGCAGGCCGAGCCCGCGGGCGAACGTGCCGATCGGGCCGGACGCCTCGTCGTCGTAGCTGATCGACTCGGGTTTGCCGCTGGTGTGGATTTTCGTCGCGAGGTTGTCGCCGCCGAGCAACAGCCGATCTCCCGACAGCGCAGGCAGTTTCGATACCGGCATGCTGCCGCCGGCCGCGAGGTAGACGAACGACGCGTCCAGCTCGTACTGGCCGATCAGCGTCAGGTCCGCGTGCAGCAGGTCCGCAATCTCATCGGCCACCGCGGCGAACACTTTTCCCGGGGCGGCCCCCTGCGCCACCACGGTGGCCACCCTTCTGAGCGCGGCCTGTTCCACCCGGCGGATGCTGTCGGTGATGTCGCGCGCAGCCCCGGCAATCAGGCCGTTGGCGCTGAGCCCTGGCCGACAATTCCACTGCAACCAGCGCACGGAACCGTCGCGGCAGATGCACCGGTTTTCGTACTGGCGCAGTTCCTCGCCGCGCCGGAGAGCCTCGATCGCGGCGTGCGTGCGAGCTCGATCCTCCGGATGCACAAAATCGATCATCGGCAAAGACACCAATTCCTCGGCGGTGTAGCCCAGCGTCCGCTCGAACGCGGGATTCACCCGTTTGAAATAGCCGTCCATGCCCGCCAGACACATCAGGTCCGGCGACAGCTCGACAAGGTCCTCCAACCACGAACCACAGGTCTCGGGCTCGGCGGCATCGGGGCACTCTGACTTCCCCACCCGTCAAATTCTATCGACCGACCGAAATTAGGAAAGGGTCACATTTCGCGCCTGTTCGCCGAAAGCGAACGGCGATACCGTTTTTCGACGTCCAGGCCTCGAAGTCCGCCGCGGAGAAACCCTGCTAGACGCGTTTTCCGGCCACGGCACCGAGGGCCGATTGCAGCCAGCACTACCAATTGATTCCAGCTAGTCGGAAACCTCGTTGGGTGTTAGCGGTGGCGACGTGGGTCCGCCCGAACGGGAGTCTGGCAAGTGCATCGCTACCCCGGGGACGTGATGGATGTCCGAAGCAGGTCCCCGTCTGATCGGAGAACCAGGATGCCGCATGTGCCCAGATTGATCGCAATGAACCGGATGCCTCCCATACCGAAGATGAGACCCTATCGCGACGCCGACCAGACCTGGCAAAGTCAGGTCCGGCGCCTGCCTGCCGCCCTGCCGACGCAGCCGGTCGACCACCACCGCGACATCCTGGCCCGGGCGGCCATCTTCCAAGGCGTCGACCCGGGTGCGGTCAGGGCCTTGACCGCGCAATTGCACCCCGTCAGCTTCCCGCGCGGATACCTGGTTTTCGGCGAAGGAGAACCCGGCGACCGGCTGTACATCATCGTGTCGGGCAAGGTGAAGATCGGCCGCCGCTCCCCCGATGGGCGCGAGAATCTGCTGAGCGTCCTGGGGCCCTCAGACATGTTCGGTGAACTGTCCATCTTCGATCCCGGCCCCCACACGTCCAGCGGCACCACCATCACCGCGGTACGGGCGGTCTCCATGGACCGGATCGCACTACGGACCTGGCTCGAAGACCGCCCCGAAATCGCGGCTCAGCTGCTGCGCGTGCTGGCGCGACGACTGCGCCGCAGCCACAACAACCTTGCCGACCTGATCTGCACGGACGTGCCCGGGCGGCTGGCCAAACAGCTGCTGGAACTGGCACAGCGATTCGGCACCAGGGAGGGCGACGCACTGCGCGTCATCCACGACCTGACCCGGGAAGAGATCGCCCAGCTGGTCGGCACCTCACGCGAGACGGTCAATGACGCGCTCGCCGAATTCGTCCGCCGCGGCTGGATTCACCTGGACGGCAACAGCGTGCTGATCTCGGATTCCAGCCGGCTGGCACGACTTGCCGGATGAGGCAGCACGGCGCGTGCTGCGCTACCGGGCCACGTCTCGGGTCACCGCACGCTGCCGCTCGACAATCGACCGGAAGTCGGTGAGGAACCGGGCGAACTCCTCGGCACCGAGTTCCGCGGCGTGCCGGTTGGTGATGTCGGCCATGATCGCGGTGGCGGCCTTCATCTGGGCGCGTCCCCGCCGGGTGGGCACGATGAGCTTGGCCCGGCGGTCGGCGGGATCGGGTTTGCGCTCGACGTAGCCCAATCTCTCCAGGTCGTCGACGATCACGCCCACCACCTGTTTGAGCTGGCCGGACAGCCGGGCCAGATCGGTGGCGCGGACACCCTCGTAGCGCAGGTAGGCCAGGACCACGCCGTGGCGGGGAACGATGTCGTCGAAACCGTTGGCGTTCAAGCGGTTAAACAGTTCGTCCTGAACAGCGAAGAGCAACCGACCGGAGAGCACGCCAAGGTCGGCGTCCCGATTGTGTTCATCTTGCACTCCGGCCTCCACCTGTCACTCCCGTGTGGTCAGCAACCTTATAGCGCGCATTTGGCCGAGCGTCGGACGATTCCACTTCGCGTCGTGATCAGCATCACCCGCCGCGATGGGACCGCGACCGCGTCTCCGATTCTTCTACCGGTTGGCAGGCTCCCGGCATCGTCGGGGACGGTCCTGCCCCGCGGGTGATGCCAACAGCTCGGTCCCGCGATTCCGGTTACCTCGATCAAAGGTCTGTCGATGAACTCACGGCGCAACAATCTTCCCGCTCTCCAGGAATGCCTCACCGGGCCGCTCTTTCTGCCCGATGCCCCCGGTTACGACCAGGAGTTGGTGGTGTTCAACCAAGTGGTACGACATCGGCCGGCAGTTGTGGTGGGCGCGGCCAACGCAGCGGATGTCGCCGAGGCGGTGCGTTTCGCCGCCCGGCACGGCATGAGTGTCGCCGTCCTGAACACCGGGCATGGGCCGGCAATCGCCGCCGGCCCGGAGACGTTGATGATCACCACCCGGCGGATGTCCAGGATCGAGATCGATCCCGGGAACTCCACCGCGCGGGTGCAAGCCGGAGTCCGATTCGGGCAGTTGGTTGATGCCGCGGCACCCTACGGGCTGGCCCCGCTGGCCGGCTCCTCCCCCGGCGTGGGCGTGGTGGGCTACACGTTGGGCGGCGGAGCCAGTTTCACCATGGGCCGCCGATATGGTTGGGCCGCAGACCATGTCACCGCAATCGACGTGGTGACCGCCGACGGTCGCGTGCATCATGCCACGCCGCGAACAGATGCCGATCTGTTCGGCGCGTTGCTCGGCGGTAAGAGCAACTTCGGCGTGGTGACTGCGATGGAGTTCGCACTGTTTCCGGTCACCCACCTCTACGCAGGCGCACTGTTCTACTCGGGCGACCACGCCCGCGAGGTCCTCAACGCATACCGCCTCTTCACCGACACTGCACCGGGGGACATCAGCTCGGCTGTCGCGCTGCTGAATTTCCCTCCCCTGCCTGATCTTCCGCCGTTCATGCAAGGAAAGCTGGTGGTGTCGGTACGGGTCTCCTATGTCGGGGACGCCGAGGCGGGTAGTCGGCTGATCGATCCGTTGCGCCGAGCCGCACCACTGCTGATGGACACCGTCGCCGACATTCCCTACACCCAATTCGCGTCAATCAGTGCCGATCCCACCGAGCCTGCCGCCGGCGTCGAACACTTCGGTCTGCTCCGCGAGCTGACCGCGGAGACTGTCGACGCAATCGTCGGCGTCGCCGGTCCTGGCGCGCAGAGCCGCATCAACATCGTCGACGTCCGTCAGCTCGCGGGCGCGTACAGCCGACCGGCGGCGTTTCCCAATGCAGTCGGTGCCCGTGACGCGGCCTTCGCATTCTTTGCCCTGACCGTGGTGCCTCCTGGCGGCAAAGTCGCCGACTACAGTGACGCCGGCGGCGAGCTCGCCGCTGCGCTGTCGCCGTGGCGATTCCCGCTGAGCCACCCGAGCTTTCAAGGCCCGGCCGATGCCACGGTGCTCGGGACCCGGCAGGCGTTCGACCGCAACACCTACCAGCGGCTACAGGCGGCGAAGTTGAAATACGACCCGGATAACCTGTTTCGGATCAACCACAACATCCCGCCCGAGAAGGTGAGCTGAGGTATGTCGACGCGCGCGTGGCTCACCATGATGCTGATGGCGGGATCAGCTGTGTCAGCCGCCCCGGCGGCGGCCACTCCCGGAGTCGGCGTAGCGGCGACGACACTGTCGAAACAGACCGTCGACGGTCACGACTATGTCGTCAACGACATCGTCATCCAGCCCGGGGGCAGCACCGGCTGGCACACCCACCAGGGCCTGGCCTACGGCATCGTGAAGGCGGGCACCCTGACTCGCAACCGGGCGGATTGCAGCATCGAAAGTGTCTCCGGCCCAGGCGATCCCATTACGGATCCGACAGGTCCGGACCATGTCCACCTCGGTCGCAATCTGGGCGCCACCCCGGTGGTGTTGGAAGTCACCTACGTCGATCCTGCCGGATCCCCCACCTCGGACACCGCGCCGAACCCGGGCTGCGACTTCGGTTAGGACTCAGGCCTTGGTCCGCAGCAACTCTGCGCGCGTCGCAGGGACACCGCTACGACCGTGTACGTCAGGCTTGACTGCCAGCACCTGATTGATGCCAAGGCGATTGGCTGTGAACCCCAGCGCGGAGCCGGCCATGTACAGCCGCCAGATCCGGGCCCGCCCAGCGCTGCTCAACGCGACGGCATCTGCCCAGTTGTCTTCGAGATTGGCCACCCACGCGCGAAGCGTCTGCGCATAATGTTCCCCCAACGACTCCACGTCGCGTACCTCGAAGCCCGCTCCCTCGAGAACGTCGATCACCGTCGCCATGGGGATGAGCTCCCCGTCGGGAAAGACATAACGGTCGATGAACGACGTCTTCGAAAAGGCGGCGGGCTGACCCGGTCTGCGCGAGATGGCGTGGTTGAGCAGTCGGCCTTGGGATGGCAGGAGGTCGTACAGATGGGCCGCATAGGTGGGCAGCATCGCCGCGCCGACATGCTCGGCCATCCCGATGCTGGAGATCGCGTCA
>JBEVHL010000164.1:0-13376 GCA_040511255.1 Mycobacterium sp.
CTGCCGATGGGGCGACCGAACTGCACCCGTTCCTTGGTGTAGGCCACGGTTAGTTCGAGGCAGCGGGTGGCGGCGCCGATCTGCTCCGCCGCCAGCAGCAGCAGCGCGACATCAGCCAAGCCGGGGTCGGTGCCCAGCGCGGCGGTGTCGGTGGGCTGGAGCTTGGCCAGGCGGCGGGTCGGGTCGATGGTCGGCAGGGTCTCCGAGTCGAATTCGGTCCAGCGTTCCAGCGTGCCGCCCTTGACGGCGAGCACAACGTCGGCGACGTCCCCGCCCAGCACATAGTCGGGATCGAACACCACGGTGCCGATCACCGCACCCGCAGCCAGTTGTTCCAGCGTTTCGGCATCGGGCGTCTCCGCGGCCAACAGCGCCAGTTCGGCCAACGTCGTGCCCAGCAGCGGTGTTGGCACCAGCGCACGACCCAATTCACCGATGACGGCGGCGGCGTCGGCGAGTTCGCCCCCGGCACCGCCCAGTGCCTCCGGCACCACCAGCGCCGCGACCCCGACCTGCTCGCACAGCAGCTGCCAGAGCTTCTCGTCGTATCCGCGGTCAGAGACCATGGCCGCCCGAACCGCTTCGGGGTCAGCGTGTTTGGTGACCAGGTCGCGGACGGTCTGGATCAGGAAGTCACGTTCTTCGCTCACGAGAGCCCCTTCAATACCCGTCGGCGGTGTGCGGTCGGATCGCCCCAGGCCGAGCGCAGCGCCTGCACCCGCAGCAGCAGCAGTGACAGATCGTGCTCCTGGGTGAAGCCGATGGCGCCGTGGGTCTGCAGCGCTGACCGCGCCGACAGCAGCGCGGCCTCGGCGGCCGCCACCTTGGCGGCGCTGACGTCGCGGCCGGTGTCCGACGATCCCGTGCCGACGGACAGGGCGGCGCCGTAGACCAGCGGCCGGGCCAGTTCGAGGGCGATGTGCACGTCGGCGAGCTTGTGCTTGATGGCCTGGTATGAACCGATCACTCGGCCGAATTGGCTGCGCTGCTTGGCATATGCCACCGATTCGTCGAGCAGTGCCTGTCCGGCGCCTACCAGTTGTGCGGCGGTCGCCAATGCGGCGAACTCCAGGGCGCGGTCGACGTCGGCGCTCCACGACTCCCCTTCGGAGGTCACGTCGAAGAGCAGACGGCTGGGGTCCACCGACGCGTGGCTGTCCGCCGCCGCAGCGACGGAGACCTGTCCGTCGGCGGCGGCCAGGACCAGCCCGGCGAAATCGGCGTTGACCGCACGGGGTTGCCATGGCGGTGCGGCCACCGTCGCGATCAACTCACCGGAAGCCAATGCGGCGCTGCGCTCCCCGTCGCCGGTCAGCAGAATCGGTGCGGCAGCGATGGATTCGGCGATCGGGCCGGGCACCCCCCAGTAGCCGAGGCGTTCGTTGGCCACTACCAGGTCGACGGGATGCGCCCCGATTCCGTCGTATTCCTCGGGCACCAGCAGTGCCGTCACGCCGAGGTCGGCGAGTGTGGACCACACCTTGCGGCCAGGTCCGGTGTCACCGGCTGACCACGCCCGCACCGCCGCGGGTACATCGGCTGCGCCGAGCGCCGCATCGATGCTCGCTGCGAAGTCCCGCTGCTGTTCATCCAGATCGAACTTCACTTCGCCGCCCCCTTCGCCTCGCGCGGCAAGCCGAGCAGCCGCTCGGCGATGATATTGCGTTGAATCTCGTTGGTACCGGCATAGATCGGGCCGCCCAGGGCGAACAGGTAACCCTCCGTCCACGAATCGGCCAGTTCGCCGTCGGCGCCGCGCAGGTCCAGCGCGGTCTGGTGCAGCGCCACGTCCAGATCGGACCAGAACACCTTGGTGATCGACGATTCCGCACCCAGCTCGCCGCCCGCGGCCAGCCGCGTGACCGTGCCGAAGGTGTGCAGTCGGTAGGCCTGCGCCTTGATCCAGGCGTCCGCGACGCGATCGGTGAAAGCCGGGTCGGGGTTCGCCTGCCACAACTCGACCAGTCGTTCGGCCGGTGCCAGGAAGCGGGCCGGGCTGCGCAGCGACATGCCGCGCTCGTTGCTCGACGTGCTCATGGCTGAGCGCCAGCCGTCGTTCGCCTCGCCGATCACATCCTCGTCGGGCACGAAGACGTCGTCGAGGAAGATCTCGCCGAACCCGGTGTCGCCGCCCAGCTGGGCGATCGGCCGGACCGTGATGCCGTCGGCCTTCAGGTCGAACATGAAGTACGTCAGGCCGTGGTGGCGCGCAGCTTCCGGGTCCGACCGGAACAACCCGAACGCTCGATCGCCGAACGGCGCCCGTGAGCTCCAGATCTTCTGGCCGTTGAGTTTCCAGCCGCCGTCGGTCTTGGTGGCGGTCGAGCGCAGCGACGCCAGATCGCTGCCGGACTCCGGCTCGGACCAGGCCTGCGCCCAAATCTCCTCGCCGCTGGCCATTTTCGGCAGGATCCGGTCCAGCTGTTCCTTGCTGCCGTGCGAGAACAACGTCGGCGCCAGCATCGACGTACCGTTGGCGCTGGCCCGCCCCGGCGCCCCGGCCCGGAAATACTCTTCCTCGTAGACGATCCATTCCAGCAGGGTGGCGTCGCGGCCGCCGTATTCCTTGGGCCACGCGATCACCGACAGGCCGGCGTCGAACAGCACCTTGTCCCAGTGCCGGTGCTGCGCGAAACCCTCGGCGGTGTCATAGGACTTCGTCGGGAAGTGTGACTTGTTGGCAACCAGGAAGTCGCGGACTTCCCCGCGAAAATCTTCGGCCTCGGGCCCGAAATCCAGGTCCATCTACGCTCTTTCCCTTAGCAGTGGTTTGACGACCTTGCCGCCGGGGTTGCGCGGCAACACCTCGACGAACCGCACCGACCGCGGTGCCTTGAAATTGGCCAGATGTTCCCGGGTGTAGGCGATCACGGCCTGCTCGTCGAGTTCGGCACCGGGCCGCAGGACGACGAACGCCCGCCCGACCTCGCCGAGGCGTTCGTCGGGCACCCCGATCACCGCCGCATCGGCCACGCCGTCCAGACGGGCTAGCACCTGCTCGATCTCCGCGGGATAGACGTTGAAGCCGCCGCAGATGTACATGTCCTTGAGCCGGTCGGTGATCCGCAGATTGCCCGCCGCATCCACCCCGCCGACGTCACCGGTGTGCAGCCAACCGTCGCTGTCGATGGCCGCGGCCGTCGCGGCCGGATCGTCGAGATAACCGAGCATCACGTTGGGTCCCCGCAACAGCACCTCACCGGTGCCCTCCGGCCCGGCACTGTCGATCTTCAGCTCGAACCCCGCGATCGGTCGCCCGCACGTAGTGGCCACCGTCACTGCGTCGTCGTCGGCCCGGCACATCGTGCCGAAGCCGCTGCCCTCGGTCAGGCCGTAGGCGGTCAGCACGATGTCGATGTCGAGTTCGGACTGCATCCGCTCGATCAGCACGACGGGCACCGTGGCCGCGCCGGTCACCGCGAACCGCAGCGACGTCAGGTCGTGGTCGCCGCGGCGTGGATGGTCGAGCAGGGTCTGGTAGATCGTCGGCGGGCCGGGCAGCACTGTCGCGCGTTGCTCCTGGACGGCGGCCATGGCCTGTTCCGGGTCGAAGGTCAGCATCGGGATCAGGGTGGCGCCGGTCTGCAGGCAGGCCAGGATGCCGGCCTTGTACCCGAAGTTGTGGAAGAACGGGTTGATGCACAGATAGCGGTCGGCGCTGGTCACCTCACCGCACGCCGCCCACGCGGCGGGTGCCGACAGCGACTGCCGGTGCGCGCACAGCACACCTTTGCTGCGGCCGGTGGTGCCGGAGGTGAACAGGATGTCGGAGACGTCGTCGGGCAGCACCGCGGCCGCGCGGGCGTCGGCGGCCGCCAGGTCCGTACCGCGCGCGACGAACTCGTCCCAGTTCCCGTCGTTCTTGTCCAGCGAGATCCGCACGATGTGCTTCAGCGCGGGCAGCGCCGCGCGGTCCAGGTCGGCGACCCGGTCGGTGCCGAGAAACTCGCCCATCGCGAACAGCAGCGGGGCCTCGGTGCGGCCGAGGATGTCGCTGGCTTCGCTGGCGGTGTAGCGGGTGTTCAACGGCACCACGACGGCGCCGGCCCAGTGCGTGGCCAGGCAGGCGACCACCCAGTGCCAGGTGTTGGGCGACCAGATGGCCACCCGGTCGCCGACGCCCACCCCGACGTCGATCATCGCGGCCGCGGCCTGCCGGACCTCGGCCCGCAACTGGGCGAATGTCAGGGATTTCGCCGCGGTGACCAGCGCTTCGTGGTCGGGCAGTTCGCGGGCGATCCGGTCCAGCACCGCAGGCGTGGTCTGCCGGTCGCTCGTCATCGATGCTCCTCCGGATTCAACTGCCCGGCCCCGTTGCCGCTGCTCCGCGCGCTGCGCGGCGCTCATCGTCGCCGGGCTAACAAAGCAAGTGCTTGGTAGGTTAGCCTACAGGTTATGCAAGAGGTCCAGGAGTTCCGGGCCGAAGTCCGTGAGTGGCTGGCCGACAATCTCGTCGGTGATTTCGCCGCCCTCAAAGGACTTGGCGGACCCGGTCGCGAGGATGAGGCGTTCGACGAGCGGCTGGCGTGGAACCGCCATCTGGCCAAGGCAGGGCTGACCTGTCTCGGCTGGCCGGTGGAGCACGGCGGCCGTGGCCTGTCGGTGGCCCACCGGGTGGCCTTCTACGAGGAGTACGCCCTGGCGGACGCCCCGGACAAGGTGAACCATTTCGGCGAGGAACTCGTGGGCCCGACGCTGATCGCGTTCGGCACGCCCGAGCAGCAGCAGCGGTTCCTGCCGAACATCCTCGATGTCACCGAACTGTGGTGCCAGGGTTATTCGGAGCCCGGTGCGGGCAGTGATCTGGCGAACGTCGCCACTACCGCGGTGCTCGACGACGGCCAGTGGGTGCTCAACGGGCAGAAGGTCTGGACGTCGATGGCGCACCTGTCGCACTGGTGCTTCGTGGTGGCCCGGACCGAGAAGGGCTCCAAGCGCCACGCCGGCCTGTCCTATCTGTTGGTGCCGCTGGATCAGCCCGGTGTCGACATCCGCCCGATCGTCCAGCTCACCGGTACCGCGGATTTCAACGAGGTCTTCTTCGACGACGCCCGCACCGATGCGGACCTGGTGGTCGGTGCGCCCGGTGACGGCTGGCGGGTCGCGATGGGTACGTTGACGTTCGAACGCGGGGTGTCCACCCTGGGACAGCAGATCCGCTATGCGCGTGAGCTTTCCGGTCTGGTCAAGGTGGCCGAGGACAACGGCGCCTCCGACGACCCGTTGATCAGGGAACGGCTGACCAGATCCTGGGTGGGGCTGCGGGCCATGCGGTCGTACGCGCTGGCCACCATGGACGTGGAACGCCCCGGCCAGGACAACATCTCAAAGCTGTTGTGGGCCAACTGGCATCGCGACCTGGGCGAGTTGGCCATGGACATCCGCGGCAAGGCCGGACTGATCGGCACCGACGGCAAATTCGACGAATGGCAGCACCTGTTCCTGTTTTCCCGTGCCGACACCATCTACGGCGGATCCAACGAGATCCAGCGGAACATCATCGCCGAGCGCGTACTCGGTCTCCCACGAGAAGTGAAGGGCTCATGAGCCTGTCAGTTGCACCGAAAGAGATTGACGGACACGGACTTCTGGCCGGCAAGGTGGTCCTGGTGACCGCCGCGGCCGGCACCGGCATCGGTTCCTCGGCCGCCAGGCGGGCCCTGGCCGAAGGGGCCGACGTGGTGGTATCGGACTTCCATGAGCGCCGCCTCGGGGAGACCCGCGACGAGCTGGCGCAGTTGGGTTTGGGCCGCGTCGATGCGGTGGTCTGCGATGTCAGTTCCACCGCCGCCGTCGACGCCTTGATCGCCACGGCCGTCGAGAAGATGGGTCGGATCGACGTGTTGATCAACAACGCGGGCCTCGGCGGGCAGACCCCGCTGGTAGACATGACCGATGACGAGTGGGACCGCGTCCTGAATGTGACGCTGACGTCGGTGATGCGGGCTACCCGAGCCGCGCTGCGATATTTCCGCGATGCCGGCCACGGCGGCGTCATCGTCAACAACGCCAGCGTGCTCGGCTGGCGTGCGCAGCATTCGCAGTCCCACTATGCGGCGGCCAAGGCCGGGGTGATGGCGCTGACCCGCTGCAGCGCAATCGAAGCCGTCGAATACGGGGTGCGGATCAACGCCGTCTCGCCGAGCATCGCCCGGCACAAGTTCCTGGAGAAGACCTCGTCGGCTGACCTGCTGGACCGGCTGTCGTCCGATGAGGCGTTCGGTCGTGCCGCTGAGCCGTGGGAAGTGGCCGCCACGATGGCCTTCCTGGCCAGTGACTATTCGAGTTACCTGACCGGAGAAGTCATCTCGGTGTCCAGTCAGCGCGCCTGAGCGCCGAGGGCATCGCGTACCGCGTCAAGGGCGCGGTCGACAGCGAGTTGCTGCGAGGACACCGACCGCCACGCGACATGTGGGGTCAGCACCACCTGCTCGCACGTCAGCAGCGGATCGTCGGCGGCCGGTGGTTCGGTGTCGAACACGTCCAGGGCGGCGCCGGCCAGGTGCCCGCAGTTCAGCGCATCCACCAAGGCCTGGGCTTCGACGATCGGCCCGCGGGAGACGTTCACCAGCATTGCGCCGGGTTTCATGGCGGCGATGCGCTGCCGGTTGAGCAGACCGGTGGTGGTCTCGGTCAGCGGTAGGTGTGGGCTGACGATATCGGCCCAGCCGAGCAGGTGCTCCAGTGTCGGAACCTGATGCGCCCCGACCGATCTCACCCGTTCGGGGTCGGCGGTGGGTGCATGGGTGGCCACATCCATTTCCAGCGCGACGGCGCGCCGGGCCACTTCGTAGGCGATCTTGCCGAACCCGATCAGCCCGACACGGGTACCCGCGATGCGCCGAGGCGCAGGCGCCTCCAGGCCGGGCCATTCGCCGCGCCGCATCGCCCGGTCCTGTGCGGAGATGCCGCGGATGAGATCGAGCATCAGCGCCACGGTGTGATCGGCCACCTCGGTGGTGGAGTAGTCACCCGCAGTGGCGAGTGCGATGCCCGCGCTGTGCAACGCCGCCACCGGCAGGTGGTCGGTCCCGGCGGAGGTCGTGGCGATGATGCGCAGCGCCGGCATCGTTGCCAATTCCGTTGCGGCCAACGGATGTTCACTTCCCAGCACCAGAGCGACGGTGTCCGGGTGCCCGCGGTCCTCGGGTCCGGTCACCATGACGTCCAGACCGGCGAGGCGCTGGCGTGCGGTCTCGGGATCGACCAGCGGGTCCACCACGACGACCCGGCCGGTCGGTGTCACCGCTGCCGGGCCATCAAGGACAGCAGCTCGAAGACGACGCTGGAGGCGGCCAGCGCGGTGAGCTCGGCGTGGTCATAGGCGGGTGCCACCTCGACGACGTCCGCGCCGACGATCGGCACGTCGATCAGCGCCCGCAAGATCTGGAACACCTCGCGGGTGGTCAGGCCGCCCGCTTCGGGGGTGCCGGTGCCGGGCGCATGCGCGGGATCGAGCACGTCGATGTCCAGGCTGACGTACACCGGGCGGCCCTTGACCCGCTCCAGGATCTTGTCGATCGCGGCGGGTATACCTTTGAGCGCGATGTCATCGGTGCTGACGGTGGCGAACCCCATCGTGCGGTCGTCGATCAGATCCTGCACGCCGTACAGCGGCCCGCGAATGCCGACGTGGAACGAGTGGTCGGCGTCGATCAGGCCTTCCTCGTGGGCACGGCGGAACGGGGTGCCGTGGGTGTACTGCGCGCCGAAGTAGGAGTTCCAGGTGTCGATGTGGGCGTCGAAGTGGATCAGCGCGATCGGGCCGTGGCGGCGCGCCGCGGTGCGCAGCAGCGGCAGTGCGATGGTGTGGTCGCCGCCGATCACCACCATCCGGTCGGCCAGCGACAGCACCCGCTCGGCGGCCGACTCGATATCGCGAACGGCCTCTTCGATATTGAACGGGTTGACGGCGGCATCGCCGGCGTCGGCCAGCTGGAACTGCGGCCACAGCGTGACGTCCTGGCTGGGGTTGTAGGGCCGGACCAATTTCGAGGCCTGCCGCACGGCGGCGGGGCCGAACCGCGCGCCCGGCCGGTACGAGACGCCGCTGTCGAACGGCACGCCCATCACGGCCAGGTCGGCATGCCGGACGTCTTCCAGCCGGGGCAGTCGGGCGTAGGTATCCGGCCCCGCGAAGCGCGGCACCACCAGACCGTCGGGCGGCGAGATGTTGGCTGGGGCGTCCGGTGCGCCGCCGTCGGTCGCGTTGGTGTCGGTCATCGGGTCATAGTAGGAGCGTGCAGCCGTCGCGGCTGGCCGGAGCGACGGTGGCCAAGCAAGCGCTTGGTTGATAAGCTGCGGTGGTGGACCCCATGCCGACTCGACGCGATGAGCTGCTCGGGCTCGCCGCGACGATGTTCGCGGAACGGGGTCTACGGGCGACGACCGTACGCGATATCGCGGACTCCGCAGGCATCCTGTCCGGCAGCCTCTATCACCACTTCTCCTCGAAAGAAGAGATGGTCGACGAGGTGCTGCGGGGATTCCTGGACTGGCTGTTCGAGTCCTATCAACGGATCATCGACACCGAACCGAACCCGATGGAACGGCTCAAGGGGCTGTTCATGGCCTCCTTCGACGCCATCGAGAACCGGCACGCGCAAGTGGTCATCTATCAGGACGAGGCCAAACGCCTGTCCGCCCAGCCGCGGTTCGCCTACGTCGACGAGCGCAACAAGGAACAGCGCCGGATGTGGCTCGACGTGCTCAACCAGGGCATCGAGGAGGGCTACTTCCGGCCCGATATCGACGTCGATCTGGTCTACCGGTTCATCCGTGACACCACCTGGGTGTCGGTGCGCTGGTATCAGCCCGGCGGCCCGCTGACCGCAGTCGAGGTCGGCCGCCAGTACCTCTCGATCGTCCTCGGTGGAATCACCACAAGCGAAACAAAAGGAGCCTGAGATGCCCGAAGCGTATGTCGTCGAAGCCGTGCGTACCGCCGTTGGTAAGCGCAATGGCGGGCTGTCCGGCGTGCACCCGGTCGACCTGGGTGCGGCCGCGTGGCAGGGCCTGTTCGGCCGCGTCGACGTCGATCCCGGGGCGGTCGACGACGTCATCGCCGGATGCCTGGACACCATCGGCGGGCAGGCAGGCAATATCGCCCGGTTGTCCTGGCTGGCCGCAGGCTTCCCCGAAGAGGTCCCCGGCGTCACCGTCGACCGGCAGTGCGGTTCCAGCCAGCAGGCCATTTCCTTTGGTGCACAAGCGATCATGTCCGGCACCGCCGACCTCATCGTGGCCGGCGGCATGCAGAACATGAGCCAGATCCCCATCTCGTCGGCGATGATCGTCGGCGATCAGTTCGGCTTCACCTCGCCCACCAACGAGTCCAAGGGCTGGCTGCATCGCTACGGCGACCAGGAGATCTCGCAGTTCCGTGGCTCGGAGCTGATCGCCGAGCGGTGGAACATCACCCGCGAGGAGATGGAGCAGTACGCCTACACCAGCCACCAGCGGGCGTTCGCGGCCATCCGGGGCGGACATTTCGACAACGAGATCATCCCGGTCGACGGCTTCGCGATCGACGAAGGACCGCGCGAGTCGACGCTGGAGAAGCTGGCCACGCTCAAGCCGCTGGTCGAGGGTGGCCTGCTGACCGCGGCGATGGCCAGCCAGATCTCCGACGGTGCCAGTGCCGTGCTGCTGGCCTCCGAGCAGGCCGTCAAGGACCACAACCTCAAGCCCCGCGCCCGCATCCACCACATCAGTGCCCGTGGTGCGGACCCGGTGCTGATGCTGACCGGACCGATTCCCGCGACGCGTTATGCCCTGGAGAAGACCGGACTTTCGATCGACGATATCGACACCATCGAGATCAACGAGGCCTTCGCGCCCGTCGTGATGGCCTGGCTCAAGGAGATCAAGGCCGATCCCGAGAAGGTCAACCCCAGCGGCGGCGCCATCGCCCTCGGCCATCCGCTCGGCGCGACCGGTGCCAAGCTCTTCACCACGATGCTGAACACGTTGGAGCGCACCGGCGGTCGCTACGGCCTGCAGACGATGTGTGAGGGCGGCGGCACCGCCAACGTCACCATCATCGAACGCCTCTGACCCGGTTCGCCGAGTCGCCGACTCGCCGACTGTGAACCTCACGACGTTCTCGGCTGAAATCCGTCGTGACGTTCACAGTGGGGCACGTCGACGTGCGGACCGTTCGCCGAGTGGGAACCTCACGACGTTTTCGGCTGAAATCCGTCGTGACGTTCACAGTGGGGGCTGTGGATAACTAACCGCGGCAGGGCATTTGCGTCGGGCCGTGCACCGATCATTCGGTCATGTCCGAAATTCCGTGGCCCTTCCTCGGCACCGAAGCGCTGGCGACGGCCGCAATTCCCGAACGCGCGATGCGCAGGTACTACGAGCAGCTGTATCCCGGTGTCTTCGTGCCGAGGGGGAGCGAACCAACGGCGTGCCAGCAAGCCGAGGCTGCCTGGTTGTGGTCGAAGCGCCGCGGCATCGTGGCAGGGCAATCAGCGGCTGCACTGCTCGGCGCCAAGTGGGTCGATGGCCGCAGGCCGGCTGAGCTGATCTACGACAACCGGAAATCGCCCGCGGGGCTGGTCGTACGTACCGAGGAACTCGCCGACGGTGAGGTATTGACGATCGGGGAGATGCGGGTAACCACCGCTGCCCGAACGGCATTCGATCTCGGGCGGCACACCGCGCAGCGCATCCAGGCCATCCAACGACTCGATGCGCTCATCAACGCCACCGGTGTCAAGCCCGAGGCCATTGAAGCCATCGCGGCCGCGCATCCCGGCGTCCGGGGACTCCGGCGCCTACGCGCGCGATTGCGCCTCGTCGATGGTGGCGCCGAATCCCCACAGGAGACTGTCGCGCGCCTGGCGCTGGTCGACGCCGGATTGCCCAGCCCCCAGACGCAGATCAAGGTCTACGGCACGCACGGCGATGTCATCGCGCGCGTCGACATGGGTTATGACGAGGTGAAGGTCGCCATCGAATACGACGGGCCGCAGCACTGGACGGATCCGGCCGTTCGCCAGCGTGACATCGACAAGCAGTTCGAGATGACGACGCTGGGCTGGTGCACCATTCGGGTGGGCCGCGACCTGCTGAAGTATCGGCGAGCCACCTACATCGCCCGGGTGCGGGACACCCTCAGCGAGCGTGGGCTGAAGTGGTGACGACTGTGAACCTCACGACGCTTTCGGGCGAAAAACGTCGTGACGTTCACGCTCGCGGCCGAACCTCACGCCAGCCCGACACCGGCCAGCGCCAGCAGCCAGCTGGCGAAGCTGCCGACCAGGAAGTACTCGGTCAGCTCGTCGATGGTGGAGCCGCCGTTGGCTTCCCGGCGCTGGGCGTTCAGCTCGGGAAACCGGATGATGCCCTTGGCGGCGATCACGGCGGTGGCGGCCGCCAGCTGACCCGCCAGACCGAGCCCCAGAATCAGCAGCCGTTCCATCGGGCCGAGCAGCCGGCCACCCTTGAGCCGGTCCGACGGCTGCGGTTCACCGGCGGGCCGCACCGCACCGACCGAGCCCAGCACCAATCGCACCAGTTGATTGCCAGTGACCAGCTGGACCAGAACAACACCCGCAATCAACACGGCATGCGTCGGATCGACCGCGGTCAACCCCACCCACGGCAGCCAGTGACTGACCAGCCCGGTGACCGGCGAGGCCCAACCGGCCAGCCCGCCGAGGACGGCCACCGTCGTGCCGAACACCACCAGCGGCGCCACCTGGCCGGCCCCGCCGCGTTCGGTCCGCGCGCACAGCAGCACCCAGCCGACGATCGCGCCCGAACTCAGCACCAGCAGCACGACGTCGCCCAGATGCCACAGCCCTGACAGCAGTGCGCAGCCGAGCGCCGCGGCCGGACCGCAGCAGAACGGCAGCCACCGCAGCGTGGTGAGCCGTCGGCAGATATCGGTGATGCCGATGGCAACGAAGAAGATGGCGAGCGCACTCATCGCAGCTGCCGGAGCTCATGGGACGCGGTGAGAATCAGGTCGAGGCCGGTGCGGAAGGCGCGCTGTGACACCGCCGATGCGCTGATGCCCTCTGCCATGGCCAACTCCTTTTTCGAGTGACCGGCCCGCAGCCCCGTCAGAAGTCGCAATGACCGGTCATCGAGCGATCCAAGCAGATGGTCCCGACACATCAGCGCCGCGTTGACGGCATGGGGGTCAGGGCCGCCGGTCTGGGTGTTGCGGAACGCCGTCCGGACCAGCGCCAGGCCGGGTTGGGTCTGCGCGGCGGCCGTCCACTCGATGGCCTCGCGGGCCGACCACCAGCCGGGCCCGTCCTGGATCCGGGTGGTCTCGTCGAGCAGGGTGACCTCGCCCCAACCGATACCGAACCGGATGTCGACCTCGGGTTGCAGCGCGAGACGGATCGACAGCGCGGCGTCGATGGCGGCACCAACGGTCGCGTACGCACCCTGGAATTCATCGCCGACCGTCAGTGCGGGCGCCTCGACGGCACCGTCGGTGACCGCGGCCAGCGCGTCGGTGACGGCCCGGTGCAGGCGGGCCCGGTCCGGGGCGGTCCGCGAGCCCACCACGTCCCCCAACAAGGCAGCGCACAGGCGCGATGAAGGCTGAGCATTCATTGCCACAATATGAAGACTATAGCTTCATTTCACCAAAGTGAAGTAAATAACTTCACCAGAATCAACTACGGCTGGACCAAACTCGACGCCGACTGCAGATGCTTGATGGCGTCGGAGACGATCGTATCGATCAGTTCGGCACACGACGGCAGATCATCGACGATGCCGGCCACCTGACCCGAGGCCAGCACACCCGCGGTGGTGTTCCCCTCGACCAGACCGGCCTTGAGGAGCATCGGGGTGTTCGCCGCCATCAACACCTGCGACCAGGTGAGTTCTTTACCGTGCCGCATCGCCAGACCGTCTTTGATGATCGACTGCCACGTCATTCCGGACATCTTCTTGAACTTGGCGGCATTCCCGATGGCAGCACTGAAACCCCTTGCCCGCGAGCCGCTTTCCAACTTCTCCACCAGTTCGGTGCGCAGCACGCGGTGGGGCATACCGTCCACCCGTCGCGACACCACCGTCGCGTCGAACGCGGACTCCAGATAACGCTGTTTGACGGCGTCGGGCACGGTCGAGTCCGACGTCAGCAGGAAGCGGGTGCCCATCGCGACACCGGCGGCACCGTAGGACAGCGCAGCGGCCAGACCTCGCCCGTCGAAGAATCCTCCCGCCGCGATCACCGGGATCCCGGTGCCCGCCAACGCATCCAGCACCGACGGCAGCAGCAGCGTGGTGGCCACCGGTCCGGTGTGACCGCCGCCTTCGCCACCCTGCACGATGACGGCGTCCGCGCCCCAGCCGGCCACCTTCTTCGCGTGTTTGGCGGCGCCCACCGACGGGATGAC
>JBEVHL010000165.1:0-2559 GCA_040511255.1 Mycobacterium sp.
TTCGAGGTGGTACCCGGCCCTCCCATCGAGGGCGGCCCCTACGGCATCGGGTTCTCGAAAACGAATCCAGCTCTTCGTGATTCAGTGGAGAAGGCGCTCGGCCAGCTGATGACTGACGGAACCTACACGAAAATCCTGACGAGCTGGGGTGTGGAACAGGGCGCGCTGAAGGAGCCGGCGATCAATGGAGGCTGAGCAGCCCCTGCCCATCGTTCGGCTTCGGCACTGGGGACGCTGGGTCAGTGCGGTGGTCATCCTGGGTCTGCTCGCCGCGCTCATCGTCACCCTCGCCGAGGCGCAGATCGACTGGGCGTCAGTACCGGACTTCGTGATCTACCGCGTGATGATCGTCGGACTGGTCAACACCGTGCTCCTCGCGGTGGTGGCTCAGTCGCTGGCCATCGTGATCGGAGTCGTGATCGCGCTGATGCGCCGAAGTGCCAACCCGGTGGCCGCATGGTTTGCCTCTGCCTACATCTGGCTGTTCCGCGGACTACCGGTGCTGCTGCAGATCCTGATCTGGTACAACCTGGCTTTGGTGATTCCGACCATCTCAATTCCGTTGCCGTTCGGCGGTTATCTTCTCAACGAGCCCACCAATGTTCTGGTGAGCGCATTCACCGCCGCGCTGCTCGGGCTGGCCCTCAACGAGAGCGCGTACATGGCCGAGATTGTCCGCGCCGGGTTGAACAGCGTGGACAGTGGACAGGCCGAGGCCGCGAAGTCAATCGGCATGGGCCCGGGTTTGACGCTGCGTCGGGTAGTGCTGCCGCAGGCGATGCGGGTGATCATCCCGCCGACCGGAAACGATTTCGTGGACATGCTCAAAGGCACCTCGATCGCCTCGGTGATCGGTGTGACCGAGCTGCTGCACGCCGCGAACAACATCTCGTCGAACAACCTGTTGGTGATGGAAACGCTCTTCGCCGCGGCAGTTTGGTACATGGTGGTGGTGACGATCGCAGGGTTCGGACAGCACTATCTGGAACGCAGATTCGGCGGCACCGAACGCAGCGCCGCTGCGCAGGCAGCCCGAGCGTTGCGGGCTATTCCCCTGGCGAGGAGCACGCGTGTCTGAACCGTTGTTGAAAGCTGTCGGTATCCGCAAGAGCTTCGGCCACACCGAGGTGCTGCGGGGTATCGATCTGGAAGTCCGCCGCGGTCAGGTGATGTGCCTACTCGGTCCGTCGGGCGCAGGAAAGAGCACATTCCTGCGGTGCCTCAACCATCTCGAGACCATCGATGCCGGCCAGGTGTGGGTGGATGGCAAGCCGATCGGGTTTGAGCTGCGCGGCGGGAAACTTCATGAGTTGCGCGAGCGAGAGGTCGCCAAACAGCGACGCGATATCGGCATGGTGTTCCAGCGATTCAACCTGTTCGGACACCGCACCGCCCTGGAGAACATCACCGAGGGCCCGATCCGTGTCCTCGGCCTGGCCCCTGACACAGCGCGAAAGGACGGACTTGCGCTGCTCGACCGGGTAGGGCTGGCCGACCGCGGTGACGCCTACCCCGCACAACTGTCCGGCGGCCAGCAGCAACGCGTCGCGATCGCCCGGTCACTGGCGATGAAGCCGAAGCTCATGCTGTTCGACGAGCCGACCTCAGCCCTGGATCCTGAACTGGTGGGCGAGGTGCTGTCGGTCATGACTTCGCTTGCCCAGGAAGGGATGACGATGGTGGTGGTGACCCACGAAGTCGGATTCGCCGCCGAAGCCGCCGACGAGATTGTCTTCATGGCGGACGGTTCGATTGTCGAGACCGGTCCGCCGGAGCAAGTCCTCAAGAAGCCGGCGCACGAACGTACCCGCCAGTTCCTGGCCCGAGTTCTTTCGTGAAACCGATCTCACCGCGCTATCGGCTCCAATTCTCAGAACCGACAGGCTATCTCGACTTCGCCCGGTTCGGCCCGCCATCGCATGCCGTCCTCGACACCACGGCCAGGCTGCTGGAGAAGGCGACGCAAGCGGGCCCGGCCACCGTGGATGAACTGATGCGGGAAGAGACCCGCGCCAAGGCCGCCGCGGCGCGTCTGTGCCGCAGCGATATCGACCACATCGTGTTGCAACCGAACACCAGCCTCGGTCTGTTGCAGGCGGCGTTCAATGCCCCGGGTGGCACGGTGCTGGTCTCCGCTGCGGAGTTTCCCGCCAACACCTACCCGTGGGCCCGTGCTGAGCAGGCCGGGCGACTGACGGTACGTCGGCTGCCGGGCGGACCGGTGACAGCCGACCGGATCGGTGAAGCGCTGACCGACGATATTTCGATGGTGTCGGTCAGCGCGGTCGACTTCCGCACCGGCTACCGG
This sequence comes from Mycobacterium sp., assembly GCA_040511255.1. Taxonomy (GTDB): domain Bacteria; phylum Actinomycetota; class Actinomycetes; order Mycobacteriales; family Mycobacteriaceae; genus Mycobacterium. Next base: position 2,309 of record JBEVHL010000165.1, read on the forward strand.
GCCGACCTGGCCGCGTTGCGAGACGTGGTGGGCGACCGCCTGCTGGTGGTGGATGCCATCCAGGGTTTCGGCGTCATCGAGGAGCCCTGGGAGGTGGCCGACATCTTGGTGGTCGGCGGGCAGAAATGGCTGCGCGCCGGCTGGGGCACCGGGTTCGCGATGCTGTCGGACCGGATGCTGGAGCGGATGGATCCGATCCTGTCCGGCTGGACCGGCGCACGCGACCCCGGCCTGTTCGACGACGAAATTCA
>JBEVHL010000166.1:0-2670 GCA_040511255.1 Mycobacterium sp.
CTGCCTGCCGTGCACCCGGCGGGGTTGGTGCTGCAACCCGAGTTCGAGACGGCGATCCTGGTGACCCGCTACCTCGAAGGGTCGTGGCAGTACCGCCGGCTGTTCATGCGGCTGCCGCCCGATCAGTCGGCGCACCGAGCGCGGTTACTCGATGCGATGGCTGGGCTGTTGGTGGAGTTGCACCGCCACGGCGTGTTCTGGGGTGACTGCTCGTTGGCCAACACCCTGTTCTCCCGCGACGGGCAACTGCTGCAGGCCTGGCTGGTCGACGCCGAAACGTCCGAGGTGCATCCGTCGCTGAGCCGCGGGCAGCGCAGACACGACCTGGACATCCTGGTGGAGAACGTCGCGGAGGGTCTGGTGGACCTGGCCGAGCGAATGGGGCTGCCCGAAGAGATGCACGAGACGCTGATCGCCGAAGCCGAACAGGTGCAGGTCCGCTACGACACGCTGTGGGAGCTGTTGCACGCCGAGCCGGTGTTCGGCTTCACAGACCGGTATCGGGTCGAGGGCACCATCCGTCGGCTCAACGATCTCGGCTTCGCCGTCGACGAACTGGCGCTGCAGCCGGTCAGCACGGACCCGAGCCAACTGAGACTCCATGTCGCCGTTGGTGACCGGCGTTACCACGCGCAACATCTGCGCGAGCTCACCGGCCTGGACGTCGGCGAGGGCCAGGCCAGCATCCTGCTCGGTGACCTGCGGGCCTATCAGGCGCAGCTGTGCCGCGAAGTCGGCCACGATGTCGACGAGCGGACCGCCGCCCGGCTGTGGGTGATCGAAGTGGTGAACCCGACCGAACCGCTGGCCCACGCCGCGGTGCATCACGCCGGCACCGCCATTCAGGCGTACTGCGATCTGCTGGAAGTGCGCTGGTTGCTCAGTGAGGAAGCGGGGCGGGACGTCGGGACCAATGCCGCGCTTTCGGCGTTGGCGCGCAACGCAATTCCCACCGATTCCGCCGCGGAGATGGGGATCGCCGAGATTCCGACAGCGCCGTTTTCGGTGCTGGAGATGGACGACTTGGACTGATGAGCGACGACTAGTTCGGTAGGGCCTCGCCGGAACCGGTGCCCAGCGGCACCTCCGGATTGGCGCCGGGCCCCTGGTCGTGGGTGAACACCTGCGACGGCGAGACCCGGCAGTTGTTGTCCATCGGGGTTTGATCACCCGAGCACGGGGGCAACAGATCCTCGGGATCGGCAGCCGCCGGCGCGGCGACAGCGATCGCGGCAGCAGCGGCCAACGAGGCGAGTGCCGCAGCCAACCAGGTCATCTGTACAGGCTAACGCCATAGAACGGGTATAGGTAGGTGCATGGAGAGCGTCGGACGGGTGCGGCTGACCAATGCCGACAAGGTGCTCTATCCCGCCACGGGCACCACAAAAGCGGAGGTCTTCGAGTACTACGCCGAGATCGCCGAGGCCATGGTGCCGCACATCGCCGGTCGGCCGGTCACCCGGAAACGCTGGCCCAATGGCGTAGGGCAGCCGGATTTCTTCGAAAAGCAACTTGCGTCCTCGGCGCCCGATTGGCTGCAGCGCGGCTCCGTCACGCACAAATCGGGCACCACGACCTACCCGATCATCGACAGCCGCGAGGGGCTGGCCTGGATCGCTCAGCAGGCATCACTCGAAGTGCATGTGCCGCAGTGGCGATTCGTCAACGGAGACCCTGGGCCTGCGACACGCATCGTCTTCGACCTCGACCCCGGCGAAGGTGTCACGTTTCGCCAACTGTGCGAGGTCGCCCACGAAGTGCGCGATTTCATCACCGACATCGGGCTGACCACCTATCCGTTGACCAGCGGCAGCAAGGGATTACACCTCTACGTCCCGTTGACTGATCCGGTCAGCTCGCAGGGGGCGTCCGTGCTGGCCAAGCGGATCGCCCTGCAGCTGGAGAAGACCATGCCGAAACAGGTCACCGCGACGATGACCAAGAGCCTGCGCGACGGCAAGATCTTCCTCGACTGGAGTCAGAACAGCGCCGCGAAGACGACGATCGCTCCGTATTCGATGCGTGGCCGCGACGAGCCGACGGTGGCGGCCCCGCGCACGTGGGAGGAGATCGAGGACCCCGATCTGCGGCACCTGCGGTTCGACGAGGTACTGGAGCGGGTGGCTCGCGACGGTGACCTGCTGGCTGCGCTGGACGAGGACGCGCCGCTGCCCGACAAGCTGAGCACCTACCGCAGCATGCGCGATTCGAAGAAGACTCCGGAGCCGGTGCCCGCAGCGAAACCCGCTGTGGGCCACAACAACACCTTTGTCATCCAGGAGCATCACGCCCGGCGCTTGCACTACGACTTCCGGCTGGAGCGCGACGGGGTGCTGGTGTCGTGGGCGGTGCCGAAGAACCTCCCGGACACGCCGTCGGTCAACCATCTCGCGGTGCACACCGAGGACCATCCGCTGGACTACGCGACGTTCGAGGGCGATATCCCGAAGGGAGAGTACGGCGGCGGCAAGGTCATCGTCTGGGACGCAGGAACGTACGAGACGGAGAAGTTCCGGGACAACTCGCCCGACGGCCCCGAAAAGGGCGGTGAAGTTATCGTCACATTGGCGGGCAACAAGATCTCGGGCCGCTATGCGTTGATCCAGACCGGCGGCAAGAACTGGCTGGCGCACCGCACCAAGGAACAGCCGGAACCCACCTCGGCCGATC
>JBEVHL010000167.1:0-17041 GCA_040511255.1 Mycobacterium sp.
AACCGGTGGGCGGCGATCAGCGCGCCGAAATCGCTAGGCGCGCAGGCCGGCGACGACCAGTTGCACCATCCGGCGCGCGTCGAAGTCGGGGTCGGTGTCCGCGCCGATGCACAGGTTGCCGACGCCGCGCATCAGCCACAGCGCCTCGACGTCAGGCACGATCTCGCCCGCCGCAGTCGCGGCGTCAACCAGCTCGCCGCAGACCGGGAGGAGACGGTCGATGAAATAGGCGTGCAGGGTCTGGAACGCCGCCGAGTCGGACTGCAGTGCACCGGCGAGCCCGTGCTTGGTCACCAGGAAGTCGACGAACATGTCGATCCAGGTCGCCAGCGCCGCATAGGGCGAGCTGTTCTCGGCCAACAATGCCGGCCCGGCCTGTGCGCAGGCCTCCACCTGATGGCGGTAGACCGCGACGATCAGATCGGCCCGTGTCGGGAAGTGCCGGTACACCGTTCCGACGCCTACTCCGGCTCGCGTGGCGATATCGCGAACCGGTGCGTCGACACCGGACGCGACGAAGGCGGCGGCAGCAGCAGCGAGCAGCGTCTCCTCGTTGCGCCGGGCGTCCGATCTCTTCCGCGGTGCCGTCATCCCACCCCCGCTGGCTAAACGGAACAATGTTCCGTATGGTCGATATCAGGAACACTGTTCCGCTTATTGCAGTGTAGAGGGAGACCCGTCATGCCACACACATCCCAGCCGCAGTTCGGCATCATGACCGCCCCGCAGCAGGTCAGCTATCACGACATCCTGCGGGTCTGGCAGGAAGCAGATGCCATCCCGCAGATCGAGCACGCCTGGCTGTTCGACCACCTGATGCCGATCGGCGGCGATCCGAGCGGTCCGATCCTCGAGGGCTGGACCTTGCTGTCGGCGATGGCCGCGGCGACGAACCGGGTCAGGCTCGGCTTGATGGTGACCAGCAACCGGTTCCGCCCGCCTGCCATGCTGGCCAAGATCGCCACCACCGTCGACATCGTCTCCGGCGGGCGGCTCGACTTCGGCATCGGCGCCGGATCGCGACCCAGCCACCCGCTGGCCCGGCGTGAATACGCGGCGCACGGTCTGCCGTACGACGACTTCTCCCACTCGGTCGAGAGCCTCGCCGAGGCACTCACGGTGATCCGCCGGCTGTGGACCGAAGCCGAACCGTTCGACTTCGCCGGCACCCACGTCCAGCTCACCGGCGCCTTCGGCAACCCGAAGCCGGTACAGAAGCCCTACCCGCCGATCATCATCGGCGGCCGCTCGGCGAAGCTGTTACGCGTCGTCGCCGAGCACGCCGACCTGTGGAACATCCCAGGCGGCGACATCGACGACGTCGTGGCGCGCAGCGCGCTGTTGGACCGCTACTGCGCCGAGATCGGCCGTGACCCGGCGTCGATCACCCGGTCGATTTTCCTGCCCGTCTCCTACGGCCAGCCCGAGACCACCCGCGATGCTATCGGCCAGGCCGTCGACGCCGGTTTTCAGCACGTCATCCTCGGACTGTCGGATCCCTATCCCGTCGGGGTCGCGCAGTGGGTGGTCGACGAGTTCATCACCAGGTAGGGCCGCCTACCAGGTCTGCACGTCAGCGGCGATGGTCTCGGCGAGCTCGGCGGCCTGGATCGGGTCGATCCGCGACGTCAGCATCAATCCCATCTGACCTGCGGTCAGCACATCGGCCTTGCCGGCCCGGTCGGTGATGACGTCGTCGAGTTCGCCCAGGGCATTGAAGATGGCCTCGCGCACGCGTTCCCGATACGCGCGCACCGTGCGCGCGGCGTCCTTGTCGAGGATGTTGAGTTCCATCGCGGTGTTCAGCATCAGGCAGCCGCGCGTGGCGACTTTGCGCGACGAGTCCCGCAGAAACCGCGCCAGCGCATGGAAATACCCGACGACCTCGTCACGGCCGGCCCCGTCCGCTTCCAGCGGCTCGAGCAGCGGCCCGATGATCTCGTCGAGGTAGTTGCGGGCCACCCGATCGAACAGACCGCGCTTGCTGCCGTATGTCTCGTACAGGCTCGAGCGGCTCAGGCCGGTCGCCGACTGCAGATCGGCCAGCGACGTCGAGGCGTATCCGCGTTCCCAGAAGACATCGCGGGCAGCTCGGACGACGGTCATATCGTCGAACTCCCGGCGCCGCCCCATTTGTCGGATTCTAGCGGCCGGTTGACATACTGAACCGCTCGATCCAAAATTGAATAACCGACCGATCGGTTCGGTAAAGGGCGTGGAGGTGTTCGCGGCATGACCGTCGTGCTCGACACGCTCCAACTCCCCGCTCCCGACCGCGCCGACGGGGTCCGGCAGATCATCGCCGAGACGATGGTGCGGGTCGACATCGTCTTCGACCCCGGTGCGCGAACTCCCACCGCCGCAGGCACCATCACCGACCTGGGCGACCTGACGATCTGCTCGGTCCGATCCAACGCACTGACGGTGACCAGGACAACCGCGCTGGCGCGCGACGACCTGCGCCCCAGCGTCTTCCTCGGCATGCAGCTGACCGGCGCCAGCCAGGTCGAGCAACGCGGCCGGCGGGCGACGCTGCAGCCCGGCCAACTGGTTCTCTACGATTCCACCGAACCCTATGCGCTGGCCGATCCCGACGGCATCGGGCAGCACTTCTTCCGGATACCGATCGACCGGTTGGCCCTGCCGCACAACGTTGTTCGCCAGGTGTGCGCGGTCACGCTGAGCCCGGGTCATCCGGTCGCCGATCTGGCTGCTGCCTACTTCCGCCGGCTCGCGGCGCGTCCCGATCTGTTCGAGCAGCCGGCCGCGGAGGCGGTCAGCCAGCCCAGTATCGAACTGGTCCGGGCCCTGATCACCACCCACCTGGATGCGGCCGAGCTGGGCAGGGACGCCATGCACGCCACCCTGCACCTGCGCATCATGGAGTACCTGCGGGCGCATCTGCACGAGCCGGGTTTGAGCGCAGCGCAGGTCGCCGCCGAGCATCACATCTCGGTGCGCCAGCTTTACAAGGTGCTGGGCGCCGCCGGAGTGAGCCTGGGCGACTGGATCCGGGAGCAGCGACTCGAACGTTGTCGACGCGCCCTGGCTCAACCTGGTGCACGGTCCACGTCGATCGCCTCGGTCGCCCGCGGATCCGGCTTCACCGACCCCTCGGGTTTCGCCCGGATGTTCCGTGCCTTCTACGGGATGTCCCCGCGCCAGTGGCGCGACCTGCCGCACGGCCTCCTCGCATGAGACGACCTTGTCGCTGCGTGCACGGCAGTGTGCCGCTCGTGCCTGACAGCTCCGCCTGCCGCCCTCGCGGCGAGCGGGCGGCTTAGCGTCGACCCCATGGCGTTACTGGCGGGCAAGACCGCGGTCATCACCGGCGGCACGAGCGGAATCGGGCTGGCCACCGCCCACCGCTTCATCGCGGAGGGTGCGACGGTGTTCATCTTCGGCCGCAGGCAGACTGAGCTCGACAAGGCGGTCGCCGATCTCGGTGAGGCCGCCACCGGGGTGCAGGGCGACGTCACCGACATCGCCGATCTGGACCGGCTTTACGCGGCGGTGGCGGCCACCGGCCGCCCGCTGGACATCGTCTTCGCCAACGCCGGCGTCAACGCCCTGGCGACGCTGAGCGAATTGACCGCAGAACACTTCGACCGGCTCTTCGACATCAACGTCAAGGGTCTGGCATTCACCGTCCAGAAGGCGCTGCCGCTGCTCCCGGATGGGGCCTCGATAATCCTGAACTCGTCGGTGGCCAGCGAGACCGGCCGCGCGGGTTCCGGTGTCTACTCGGCATCCAAGGCGGCCATCCGGTCCTTTGCCAGGACCTGGGCAAATGAACTGAGCCCCCGCAAGATTCGAGTCAACGCGGTCCTGCCCGCCACCACCGACACCCCGGCCATCGACAGTTTCGCCGCCGAGGTTGCGCCCGGCGCCGACGTCGAACAGTTCAAGACCCAGCGCGGTAGCACTGTCCCACTGGGCCGGCTTGCCCACGCCGTCGAGGTGGCGAACACGGTGGTCTTCCTGGCCTCCGACCTGAGCAGCTTCACCACCGGCGCGGCCCTGCCCGTCGATGGCGGCATCAACCAGATCTAGGAACCGATTACTCACATGGCAGAAATCAAGGGGACGACCGCCGCGAAAGCGTTTGTCACCGAGAGCGAACCGGCCATCCGGGGCGCGCTCAGCGGGCCCGTCGACGGCCTGACGTTAAAGCTGCCGTCATGACTGACCTGTTGGAAGCCGCAGTCGCCGCGCACGGCGGACTGGACCGGTGGAACGCGATCACGTCGATCACCGTCGCCGCCTCCATCACCGGCGCCATCTGGTTCGTCAAGGGTAAAGGCGATGCGCTCAAAGATGTTTCGCTCACCGCCGACACCAGGAGCGAGTCGGTGACGATGGACTTCGTCGGCCAGGACAAGCGCTCGGTGTTCGCACCGATGCATGTCACCATGCAGCGCAGTGACGGCACCGTGACCCAGGAGCGCGCCGACCCCGAGGCATCTTTCGCGGGTCACCAGCGCGACACCCCGTGGGACGACATCCACGTCGCCTATTTCAGCGGGGAGGCGCTGTGGACGTATCTGATGACGCCGTTCCTCTACACCTGGCCAGGATTCGTCACCGAGGAGATCGCCGCGATCCACGTCGACGGCGAGACGTGGCGGCGGCTGAAGGTCACGTTCCCCGATTACGTCAAAAGCCATACCCGCGAACAGATCTCCTGCTTCGGCCCGGACGGGTTGCTGCGCCGCCACGACTACACCGTCGACATCCTCGGTGGTGCCACCGGGCTGAACTACGCCTCCGGCTACCGCGATGTCGGCGGCATCATCATCCCCACCATCAGGCGGGTCTACGCCTACGAGGGCGACTATCAACCGGTGTTCGACCCGCTACTGGTGGCCATCGACATGGACGAGATCAGCATCCGGTGAAACTACTGACACCGCTGCCGCTGGGCGACCTGACCCTGCCCAACCGCATCGTGATGGCACCGCTGACCAGAATGCGGGCCGGACCGGGCTTCGCGCCCACCGCACTGAACGCCCGCTACTACGCCCAACGCGCCACCGCGGGTCTGATCATCGCCGAGGGCACGGCCATCAGCCCGTATGCGCACGGCTATCCCAACGGTCCGGGCATCTACACCCCCGCACAGATCGAGGGTTGGCGGGCGGTGACCGATGGCGTGCATACCGCGGGCGGCACCATCGCGCTGCAGATTCAACACTGTGGTCGCAACTCGCACCCCTCACTGAATCCCGATGGCGCACAACCGGTCTCATCGTCTGCGACACTGCCCACCATTCCGGCCCTGACCAGTGTCTTTCGCCAGGTCCCCGCGCAGCTGCCCCGGGCACTGGAGACCGCGGAGATACCGGTGCTCGTCGACACCTACCGGCAGGCCGCGGTCAACGCCATCGAGGCGGGTTTCGACGCCGTGGAACTGCAGGGAGCCAACAGCCATCTGATCGAACAGTTCCTCGATGACGGCACCAACCAGCGCACCGATCGATACGGTGGTTCGATCGCCAATCGTTCGCGCTTTCTTCTTGACATCGTCGACGCCGTCGGCTCGGCGATCGGTGGCGGTCGGCTCGGCGTGCGGCTGTCGCCGTTCGGTCAGTACGGCGGCATCGGTGATTCCGCGCCCGCCTCGTTATTCGGCCATGTCATCCGCGAACTGAGCGGCCGCGGGCTGGCTTACCTGCACCTGATCGAGGCCAGGGGATCCGAGCTCGGGCTGGGCGACGAGTTGACCGCCGACGCTCCCGACAACGCCGAACTGTTCCGCCACCTGTTCGACGGCCCGTTCCTGTCGGCGGCCGCGTACTCGCCGGCATCGGCTGAGACGGCGGTCGGCGACGGCAGCGTGGATGCGGTGGCATTCGGCCGGTCCTTCGTTGCCAATCCTGACCTGGTGCGCCGCATCGAACGCGGCCTGCCGCTGAACGGCTACGACCGGAACACGTTCTACGGCGGCGCCGAACACGGTTACACCGACTATCCCATGAGCAGTGAGGACGACGATGTCTGAACCAATCGACTATTTGGTCACCGGAGCAGGCGGCGGGATCGGCAGCGTCAGCCGGTCCGTGGTCGAACTTCTCCTCGACAGCGGCGCATCGGTCCGGGCGATGGTGCACCGCGAGGACGGGCGGGCCGAATCGCTGCGGGCGCTCGGCGCGCAGGTGGTGATCGGAGACCTGACGGTGCCCACCGATGTCGTCGCGGCCACCGCCGGTGTCCAGCGGATGTTCTTCAACATGAGCGTGTCACCGTCCTACCTGGAGGCGGCCGCCCTCGTCTCGTCCGCGGCCCGCCACCACGGGGTGCTGGAATCGCTGGTCAACATGTCGCAGATGACGGTGTCGCAGATGACGATCACCAGCACCGACGAATCGCGCCAGCAGCGGTTGCACTGGCTGGCCGAACAGGTGATGGACTGGAGCGGCTTGCCGGTCACCCACGTCAGACCGACTGTCTTCCTGGACAATCCGCTGTTCACCTTCTTGGCGGCGGCGTCGGTACGCGACCGGCAGGTGCTGGCCTTGCCGTTCGGTACCGGGCGGACCTCACCGATCGCCGCCGTCGATGTCGCTCGCGTGGTGGCCGCGCTGCTGCTCGGCCCGGCGCAGCATCCACAGCATGTGTACGAGCTGACCGGACCCGAGGTGCTGGACATCGCCGGCCTGGCCGATCAGTATTCCCGCGCGCTGGGCTGCCAGATCACGGGCGTCGACGCCGACTACGACGACTGGGTGGCGCAGGTGCTGGAGCCGCTGGGTCTGGAGCCGCATACCGCGGCGCACATCGCCACCATGGCCCGGCTGCATCGCGCCGACCGCTACGACCGGAAAACCACCGATGTCGAGACGTTGACCGGCACGCCCGCGCAGACTGTCCAGCAATTCGTCGCCGCGCACCGAGAGATGTTCTCCGCCTAACAATCCCAATAAAGGAGTAGTACATGAGCGCCCCCACCAAGGCCAATCCCGTCGTCTTCATCCATGGCCTGTGGATCCATTCGACTGCGTGGCAGCCATGGCTTGATCTGTTCTCGGCGCGCGGGTATTCCGTGTCGGCGCCCGGCTGGCCGGGTGACCTGGACACCGTCGAGGCCACCCGGGAAAACCCGGACGGGATGAACGACGTCGGCATCGAGGACTTGGTCGCCCACTACACCGAGCTGATCGGCACCCCCGAGACCAAACCGGTCGTCGTCGGGCATTCCTTCGGCGGTCTGATCGCCGAGGAGCTGCTCGCCAACGGGGTGGTCGCGGCGGCCGCCGCGATCGATCCCGCCCCCATCAAGGGGGTCAAAGCGCTTCCGCTGGCGCAGCTGCGGTCGGCGTTCCCGGTGCTGGAGAACCCGGCGAACCGCCACCGCACGGTCGCGTTGACTGCCAAGCAGTTTCACTATGCGTTCGGCAACACCCTGACCGAAGAGGAGTCGGACGCGCTGCACGCCGCGTGGACCATCCCCGGTCCGGGCCGCCCGCTGTTCGAGGATGCGTTTGCGAACTTCTCGCCGCACTCGCCGGCCAAGGTCGACACCCACAACGCCGAGCGCGGACCGCTGTTGCTGACGTCGGGCACCGAGGACCACGTCGTTCCGCTGAAGGTCACCAAGGAGGTCGTCGCCAAGTACGAAAAGAGCACGGCGGACACCAAATTTCACGTGTTCGAAGGGCGTGGACATTCGTTGACCATCGACAGTGGCTGGCAGGACGTCGCGGACATCGTCCTGGAATGGTTTGCGAACAAGGGCTTCTGACGCGAGGATTCCCCAACCCGGCTGTCGACATCGTGACGCCGCCATACGATGAGCGGTATGAACGACGACTTGGTGGTCTCGGACGTCCCCTTCACCCACGATCCCTGGTGCGCAGCACGCACCCGATATGACGGGATGCCGTACCGGCGGGTGGGGGACTCCGGTCTGCTGCTGCCCGCGATCTCGTTGGGGCTCTGGTACAACTTCGGCGACAACCGGCCGTTCGACACCCAGCGCGAAGTGCTGCGGTACGCCTTCGATCGCGGGATCACCCATTTCGATCTGGCGAACAATTACGGCCCGCCGTACGGCTCGGCCGAAGAGAACTTCGGCCGGATGCTGCGCAGCGATTTCAAGCCGTACCGCAACGAGCTGATTATCTCGACCAAGGCGGGCTGGGATATGTGGCCCGGACCGTACGGCCAGCTCGGCAGCCGCGTCTACCTGCTGGCGAGCCTGGACGAATCGCTGGCCCGAATGGGGCTGGACTACGTCGACATCTTCTATTCGCACCGCATCGACGCGACGACGCCGCTGGAAGAGACGATCGGTGCGCTCGACACCGCGGTGCGCAGCGGTAAGGCGCGCTATGTCGGCATCTCCTCCTACTCGGCCGCCAAGACAGCCGAAGCGGCGGCGATCGCGAAGCGCCTTGGCACCCCGCTGGTGATTCACCAGCCGTCGTATTCGCTGCTGAACCGGTGGGTCGAGGGCGACCTGATCACCGAACTCGGGAAAGCAGGCATGGGGGCGATCGCGTTCACGGCCCTGGCCCAGGGCTTGCTCACCAACCGCTACCTGGAGAAAGCGGCCGCCGAGATCGACCGCGCGACGGCGCGGCCCACGTTCGACGACGAGCTGGTCACCGAACAGGTGCGCGAGAAGTTGCAGGGGCTGGCGGGCATCGCCGAGCGGCGCGGCCAATCGCTGGCGCAACTGGCCCTGGCCTGGGTGCTGCGCGACCCGACCGTGTCATCGACCCTGGTGGGTGCGTCGAGCGTGGCACAGCTGGAGGAGAACCTGGCGGCGCTCGACAACCTGGAGTTCACGCCCGAGGAGCTGACCGAGATCGATCGCTACGCCGCAGATTCCGGAATCGACCTGTGGCGGGAGAGCTCGGATCTGTAGGGCGTCAGTCCTTCGGCGGCTGGCGTAGGTCCCCGGCCAGATCCCGGAAGTCCCACACCAGGTCGCCGACCTCGGTGCGTAACTGCCCGACGGCCGTCGCCACGATGCCGGCGATCCGGCCGGCGTGCACCGCGGTGGCCTGTACCGCCTCGTGTGCCACGTCGATACCGCGCTCCAGTGGGCTTGCCATATGAACCTCCGTGTTGCCGTCCTGCTCAGGTTAACCGTGAACTGCGGTTGGTCCACCGCCGCGTTGGGTACATCTTGGCTCCATGGACTCTCCGTCACAGACCGAGCAGATTCCGCTGGCTGAGCTGGCGCACGGCGACATCGTCCAGGATCCGAAAACCGGGAAGTGGATCACGGTGGCGCGCATTGTCGACGACCGGGTCAGCGTCGAGGATCGGACGGCAGATACGCCCGCGGCCAGCGGTAGATACTTCGCGATCTACGGCGACGAACGTCTCGACGAACAGATCGTGCCCGACGATCCCGACGGCCTGATCACCCGGCAGGTGCGGCAGTAGGCCGCGCCACCCCTAGGCCGACGCGCGCGTGCCGTCGGCAACCCGTGGTGACCGGTCGGCCGACGCCGTGTCGAGCACCAACTCGGCCACCCGGGCCCGGTGCTGCTCGGCGTTGCCCAGCAGCGCCGCGTCGGTGGTGGCCCGCTTGAAGTAGAGGTGCGCCTGGTGTTCCCAGGTGAAGCCGATACCGCCGAGGGTCTGGATGGCGTCGGTGGCCGCCCGCACGAATGCCGCCGACCCGGTGGCCTGGGCGATGCTGACGGCCAGCGCCGCATCATCCGAACCGTCCGTCAGTGCCCAAATAGCATGGTAAGCAGTCGATCTGGCGTGTTCGATATCGACCATCACATCGGCCAGCCGGTGCTTCACCGCCTGGAACGAGCCGATCGGCCTACCGAACTGCAGCCGCGATTTGGCGTACTCGACGGCCAGGTCCAGCAGATGTTGCGCCGCCCCGACCTGCTCGACGGCCAGCAGCGCCGATCCGACCTGCAGGGCGTGCTCGATCACCCGAGCGGCCTCGCCGGAGTCGGCCACCAACCGGGCGGGAGCGTCGGTGAACCGGACCGTAGCCTGTTGCCGGGTCAGGTCCAGCGTGGCCAACGGGCTGCGCTCGACCCCGGACGCGGTGGTCTCCACCGCGTAAAGCGCGACGCCGTCGGGCCCCTCCGCTGCGACCAGGAGGTCGTCGGCGACACCGGCGTCGACCACCCGCTCGACGGTGCCGCTCACCGTCAGGGCGTCGCCAGAACCGGAGGCGCGCACCGTGATCAGCGCAGGATCAAACGCGCCTGCGCGGTCGGGTACCACGAATGCCGCGGTCCGACGGCCCTCCACCAACTCGGCGAGCACGCCGTCGCGCACCGGTCCGGCCGAGGCCGCCACCAACGCCGGAATCGTCAGGTAGACCGTGCCGAACAACGGGCCGGTGGCCAGCGCCGCCCCCAACTCCTCGACGGCGACGGCCTGGTCGACCAGCGTGCCGCCGACCCCGCCGTCGTCCTCGGGCACGGACAGTCCGAGCACGCCGAGTTCGGCGCCCAGCCTGCCCCAGACCGCGCGGTCGTATGGGGGATCGGACTCCATGACGCGGCGGATCGCCTGCTCATCGAAGTTCTCGGCGGCGAATTTCTTTACCGCAGAGAGTAATTGGGCTTGCTCGTCATTGAACATGAACTCAACCACGGGGGATCTCCTTCCACGGCATACCGGCATCGGCACGCAGGTCGCCGGGCAGACCCAGGATCCGCTCGCCGAGGATGTTGCGCATCACGTCTGAGGTGCCGCCTTCGATGGTGTTGGCACGGCTGCGCAGGTAGCGCTGCTGGATCGGGCCTCGCCAGTCCGATTCGTCGTCGCCTTCGGGATTGCCGCTGGGGTACGGCTGATACAGAACCCCTTCCGGCCCAAGCAGATCCATGCAGAACTGGTAGATCAGCTGATTCAGTTCGGCACCCACCAGCTTGCCGATCGAGCCTTCCGGTCCCGGGCCGCCGACCGTCGCCGAGGCGCGCGACCGCTCGGAGGTCAGTCGCTGAGCCTCTGCCCGCAGCCAGAGCTGCGTCAGCCGGTCCCGCAGCACGGGGGTCTGCAGATCGGGGCGTGACGCCCACAGCGAGGTGGCTTCGGCGATGGTCCCGGCACCGCGCCGGCTGCCGCTGCCGCCGAGTGCGCTGCGCTCGTTCATCAGCGTCGTCATCGCGACGCCCCACCCGTTGCCGACCGCACCGAGCCGGTGGGCGTCCGGGATGCGGGCGTCGGTGAAGTACACCTCGTTGAACTCGGCCTGGCCGGTCATCTGCCGCAGTGGCCGGGTCTCGACACCCGGGCCGTGCATGTCGATGACGAAGTACGTCAGCCCTTTGTGCTTCGGCACATCGGGATTAGACCGCGCGAGCAGCAGCCCCCAGCGGGCGCGGTGCGCCAGGCTGGTCCAGACCTTCTGTCCGTTGATCACCCAGTCGTCGCCGTCGGGGATGGCGGAGGTGGACAACCCGGCCAGATCGGAACCGGCGCCGGGTTCGGAGAACAGCTGGCACCAGATGTCCTCGGTGCTGGCCAGCGGGCGCAGCCACTGCCGCTTCACATCCTCGCTCTGGGCGTGCTCGCGCACGGTGGGCGCCGCCATCCCGTACCCCATCGGGTTCAACCCGAGCGGCACCGGACTGCCTGCGCCCTGCAAAATCCCGTCCGCGACGGCCTGTAGGCCACGCGAGACGCCGAGACCGCCGAGTCCCTCGGGGAAATGCACCCAGGACAGGCCGGCGTCATAGGCGGCGCCGAGGAGTTCCTGCACGGGGACGGACTTGGGGTCATGCTCTTGGACGACTTGTCGCGCGAGGTCAGCGACGCGGTCCGCATCAGCACCATTGCTCATGTAGTGACGATAGAAAGTCGACACCCGTCAACAAACACTGGGGGGCCGTTTGGGTCCGCGGACCGCCCTCGGGGCACAACTAGAACGGGTTACATTTCTGGCCGAATTGGCCCTGAGGAGACGATGAGTAAGCCGAAGTCGTTGTGGCTGGTCACAGCCGCATATGTCGTCGCTGTCGGGGTCGCGGCCCTGTGGCTGTATCTCGGCCCCTCCACCGGCCGGCTCTGGCTCGACACGCTGATCGCCGATGTTCTGGCCACCCTGGTGATCTTCGCCTTCAGCCGTGCGTACAAGAACTCCAGCTTCTACGACGCGTACTGGAGCGTCATCCCGCCGCTGCTGCTCATCTATTGGTGGAGCCGCAGCGAGCCCGGGGTCGACCAGCTGCGCTGCTGGCTCGTGGCCATCGTGGTGGTGCTGTGGGCGATCCGGCTGACCGGTAACTGGGTCTATGCCTTCCCCGGCCTGCATCACGAGGACTGGCGCTATCCGATGTTCAAACAGCGCGCGGGCCGGTGGGAGTTCGGTGCCGACCTGGTGGCCATCCACCTCATCCCGACCCTGCAGGTGTTCATCGGCATGATCCCGGTCTACGTCGCGGTGACCCGGCCCGGCGACAGCGTGACCTGGCTGATGTGGCCGGCCTTCGTCATCGGGGTGGCCGCGGTGCTGCTCGAACTCGTCGCCGACGTGCAGATGCACCGCTTCGTGGCCGACCGCACGCCGGGTGCGGCGATGGACCGCGGGCTGTGGAGCTGGTCGCGGCATCCGAACTACTTTGGGGAGTTCAGCTTCTGGCTGGCTCTGGCCCTGTTCGGTATCGCGGCAGCACCGTCGGACTGGTGGTGGCTGATCGTCGGCGCGGTGCTGATGCTGGCACTGTTCCTCGGGGCCAGCATCCCGATGATGGAAGAGCGCAGTCTGGAGCGCAGGCCGCAGTATCAGGACGTCATCGACCGGGTGTCGCGGTTCGTGCCCCGGCCGCCGCGTCGCGCACGGGGAACGGCATGAGTCGCAAACGGATCGTCATCGCCGGGCTGGGGGACAGCGGCGTCCTCGCCGCGATCCGGCTGGCCAAGCACGCCGACGTGGTCGGGATCTCCGCGAAGCCGGGCCTGGTCAGCGGGCAGGAACTCGGCGAGCGGATCAGCCGTCCCGGGGTGTGGGCGCGGGAACACTGGGTGCCCTTCGACAGGTTCCGCGGGCTGGACCGGGTGCGGGCCGTGCACGGTGCGCTGACCGGGGTCGACCTCGGTGCGCGCACAGTGTCGGTGCGGCTCGACGACGGCACCACCGCGACCGAACCCTATGACGCACTGATCATTTCGACCGGCGTCACCAACGGGTTCTGGCGGCATCCCAGGTTTCAGTCCGCGGCCGAGATCGACGCCGATCTCCGCACCGCCCACGAGCGACTGGCGGCGGCGGATTCGGTGATCGTGGTGGGCGGTGGCGCCGCGGCGCTCAGCAGTGCGGTCAACCTGGCGACGACGTGGCCGGACAAGAAAGTCGACCTGTACTTTCCCGGGGAACGTGCGCTGGTGGCGCACCATCCCCGGATCTGGGGACGGGTGCGGCGCCGGTTGCTCGAAGCCGGCGTGGTGCTGCACCCGGGCCACCGGGCGCAGGTCCCGGACGGGTTCGCGTTCGACGAGATCACCAGCGATCCGGTGCAGTGGAGCACCGGTCAGCCGTCGGCATCCGCAGACGCGGTGCTCTGGGCGGTGGGACGGGTGCGGCCCAATACCGATTGGCTGCCCGCCGAGTTGCTCGACGATGACGGCTTCGTCACGGTCACCCCGGAGTTGCGGGTGCCCGGCCACCCGGGGGTGTTCGCGGTCGGCGATGTCGCTGCGACGGATCCGTTGCGCACCTCGGCGCGCAACCAGGGCGATCGACTGGTGGCTCGCAACATCCTGGCCCATTTCGACGGAAAACCGTTGCGCACCTTCCGCGCACCCAAGCTGCGCTGGGGTTCGGTGCTCGGCGCGCAGCCCAGCGGGCTGGAGGTATTCGCCCCGAGCGGGCAGGCGTTCCGGTTCCCCGCCTGGTCGATCGACCGGGTGCTGTTGCCGTGGATCGTGCACTGGGGCATCTACCGTGGCATCCGCGACAATTCGGCGCGGGGGCAGCTAGTTACCGGCGTCGAGTAGGGCGCGAAGCTGGTCCGGCGACATGCTGCCGGGTGGCCGCTGTGCGCGGGCCGACTCCGACACCAGTCGCTGCATCAGATCGTTGACCGGCGTCGGTACACCGTGCAGTCGGCCGAGCAGCGCGATCTCACCGTTGAGATAGTCGGCCTCCACCGAGCCGGCACCGCGGGCCAGGCTCTGCCAGGTGGAGCCGCCGCCTCGGCTGACGCCCTCGATGGCCTGCTGCTGCATCCGGTCACCCTGCAGTGCCTTCCGCTCGTCATCGTTGGTGTAGGCGATTCCAGCTGCGGCCAAGGCATTTTCGGCCTCGGACTGGCAGGCCTGCTGGATTTCGGCGCTGAGTTCGGGGGCGCCAGAGCCTTCTTTGTCGAGAAGGGCGTCGACGGCGTTGCCGAGGTTCATGAGCAGCTTGCCGTACTTCCAGCGCATCACGTCGGCGACGACTGGGGCGTCGAACACGCTGTCGCGCAGGTCCGCACCGATCCGTCCGATCACGTCGTCCACGCCGGTGGGGTAGCGGCCCACCGTCAGGATGCCGCTGAGCGGCGCGGTATGCGACACCACCACGCCCGGCTCCAAATGTGTTGCGGGCAGCCAGACGCACAGGCCGTAGACGGTGCGGAAGATCCGCTGGGCCACGCGTTCGTTCTCGACGCCGTTCTGGGCGCACACCAGGGGCAGGCGGTCGGCCGCCACGCCGCCGCCCGCGACGGGTGCGGCGGCCCACTGGGTCAATGCGGCAATGGTGTCCTGCGATTTCACCGTCAGGATCAGCACGTCGTCGGGCCGCAACTCGCCGGCCTCGGCCGGGCCGGCGACGGCCGGAATCGCCTGCGTGACGGTGCCTGCGGCGGTGACGAGCCGCAATCCGTCGGACTGCAGCGCGGCCAGGTGCGCGCCGCGCGCGACCAGTACGACGTCATGCCCGCTCTCGGCCAGCCGGGCACCGATGGTGCCGCCGACCGCCCCTGCTCCGATGATGAAGTAGCGCATCTACAGCCCCATGACGGGATGGTGGAAATGCTCTTCGACAGTGATGATCCGCATCGTTCCTTCCTACCCCGGCAAACTGAGAGCCATGGATAGTGACCAGACGCGGACCTTCGCGACCAGATTGATGGAGCGGGTGTGGCTTCCACTGGATTCCCGCGAGGTGCCGGATTTCTACCACCGAGACGTCGTCGGGCATCACGACAGCCCGAGGGGTTCGGTCGAACTGAGTTACGGCGACGTCGTGCACCGGCTGGACTGGGACTGGGAGAACTTCGCAGATCCGCAGTATCGGATCGCGGATCTGATTACCGGTGAGGACCAGTTCGCGCTGCGGTTTTTCTACTCAGCGACGTTGATAGCCAGCGGTGCCGAGCACAGCTCGGAAGCGGCGTACTTCTACCATCTGCGCGACGGGAAGATCGCCGAGTTCTGGCTGTTGGCCAACGTGGACTTCGACTACAAGGAGTGACTAGTCACGGACGCGAACGGCGATGTAGCCGATCGGGATTCCGGTGTGGGAGGCAATGCACTCGCGTGCGGCCGCTCCGACTGCGGTCCGCCGGACGGTGTGCGTCACGGCCCCGATCTCCGGGATCCGGATCACCCAACGGCCGTCTTCACGGCTGAGCTCGATCTCGTAGGACTGACCGATGGTCGTCACCTGGGTGACGAAGGGGCGGACAGTGCGCCTGCGGCGATCGTCGAAAGACGATGCGGGGACGCGCTTGGTGATGGTCTGGCTAGGCATGGGGCTGTATTCCTCGATCGACGTCGAACCGCGCGCAAGCGTACTTGCCAGTAGGGCTGAAAACCTAATCGGATGACATCGCGATAAACACCCGCTGAACAGCGCACCTTCTGGTGATTTGGGCGCGCTCGCGACCGCTGGGCGGTTATCGGCGCGCCGAAGTCACCGATCCCCTACCGGTGGGGCCCGATGCCTGTCAGGATCGAGGTGATCCAATTACGCTACGGAGTGACGCGAAAGGTCGACGATGACCGTGACAGAGCAGTTGGCACAGACCCGCGAACCAATTGTGAAGTGGGCACAGGGGATGCGCGGCCTGGTGCGGGCCGAGGCGCCCGAGTCCGAGCGTCTGCGCACACTGTCCGCGCCGGTGGTCGCCGAGATGTGGGCCAGTGGGCTGATGCAGTCGCTCAACCCCGTCGTGGCCGGTGGCATCGAACCTCCGCTGGCCGAGATGATCGAAACCTGGATCGAAATGGCTTGGCAGGACGGCTCATTCGGCTGGACCGGGATCGCGAACCTGCCCTCGACGTTCGCGGCGGCGTCCTATCTTCCCGATCGGGGCTTCGCAGAGGTGTTCACCGCCAACGACAACCACGTCACGATGGGCGGCCAGTTCGCACCGAACGGCCAAGGCGTCGTCGTCGATGGCGGCTACCGGCTCACCGGCGCATGGAACTTCGGCTCGGGGACCGGGCACGCGGAATACATCGCCGCCGGTTTCATCCCGCTGGACAACGGCGAGATGCGCTGGCTCGCCGACGGCATCCCGGAACTGATGGTGGCGGTGGTGCCCAGGCACGAGATCGCGTTCACCGACGGCTGGCATGTGCAGGGCCTCAAAGGTACTGGCTCCTACGACTACAACGCCGCCGACGTGTTCGTCCCCGCGTACCGGACATTCCAACTGTTCGCCCGCGATCCGCTGCGGGGCACCTCGCCGGCGGGCCGGATGGGGATGATGCCCGTGACCGCCGCAGGTCACGCGGCGTGGGCGCTGGGCGTGGCCAAGAGCATGCTCGACGACGTCCAGGAGCTGGCGGCGACCAAGTACCGGATGTCCGACGTCGGCGACTCGCTGGCCAGCAGGCCGACCTTCCAGAAGGCGCTGACTCACCACGTCGCCGCCTGGCGGGCGGCCCGGTTGCTGGTGCTCGATGCGTTCACCACCGCCGAGGCCGCCGCTGCCGATGACGAGCTGACCCCGACGCTGCGGGCGGACATGCGCGTCGCCGCGGTGTATGCGACCGACGTGTCGCGCGAGTGCGCTGAGTGGGCGCATCTGGCGGCGGGGACCACCGCGATCCGCGAGGGCAGCCGGCTGGAACGGGCGTTCCGCGACCTCTACACCGGCACGCAGCACGCGTTCATCAG
>JBEVHL010000168.1:0-13807 GCA_040511255.1 Mycobacterium sp.
CAGGAACGCCGCCGACTGGGTCAGGACTTCCTTGCCGGTGACCTCGGGGATGAACAGCGACCCGAAGCCGAGCGCCTCGATCTCGCGGGCAACCTCCTGCGCGTCGGTGATCGACCAGGTTTCGCTGGCCCACCAGACGCCGATGCGGGAGGGGAAATCGATGCGGGCACGCTCGGTGGTGGTCACGTCAGCGATCGTAGGCGGACGGGTGCTCAGGACTTCAGCTGCCCTGACAGCACGTGGGCGTGTTCGAGAAGCAGCGCGCCGAGTTCCGGCAACCGCTCGGGCTTGAAGCGGGTCTGCACCCCGGTGAGACTCAACGCCCACCCGGGACGGCCCGCCCCGTCGAACACCGCCGCGCCGATCCCCCAGCTGCCCTCGACGATCAACGCCGGGTTCACCGCGTACCCGGTCATTCTGGTGGCCTCGATGCGGGACCGGATCGCCGCCTCGGAATGACTTGTCCCCCATGACGAATCGAGATCTGCACGGGAGAAGTAAGCGTCGATCTCCCGATCCGGCAGATGGCTGAGCACGGCCAGGCCCGCCGATGCCACGCCCAGCGGAAACCGGATGCCGACGTGCAGGACGTGCGACCGCAGTGGGAAGCTGCCTTCTTCACTGAGCACGCACACGGTCTCATCACCGCGGCGCGCCGACAGATACGCACTCTCCCCGGTCTCCCGGGCCAGCCGGTTGACGATCTCGCGGGCCTGGTCGGTGACGTCATAGCGGTGGGCCGCGCCCGACCCGAGCAGGTACAACTCAGGCCCCAGCGACCACCGCCCGGTCTTGGTGTCGCGGTCGATCAACCCTTCGCCCGCCAGAGAAGTGAGCAGTCGGTGGGCGGTCGGCCGCGCCAACCCGGCCCCTCGGCCGAGTTCGGTGGTCGACGCGCCGTCCGGTTCGGCCGCCGCGACCGCGCGCAACAACGCACCGACCCGCGCCACCACGTGGGAACTCTGCCCCTTCCCCACCACAACGCGCATCCTAGCGTCCACTCAATGAACGGCCAGGGCCTACGCGGTCACTGTGCGAGCACTTTACTGAAGTTGGATGCCAAGTCTTGATCCGCCGAACTGCTTGAATGTTGGGTGGACGTCACGGCTACCGCGTTTGCAGAATGAACGACGGCAAGGAGAAGCATGAAATCGAAGGTCTACGAGTCGGCCGCCGCTGCGGTCGCCGATATCAGCGACGGCGCCACCCTGGCCGTCGGAGGGTTCGGCCTCTGCGGCATACCGGACACCTTGATCGCGGCGCTGGCGGACGTGGCTGCCACCGATCTGGAGGTGTTCTCGAACAACTGCGGGGTCGACGGTGTCGGACTCGGCGTGCTGCTGGGCCTCGGCCGCATCCGGCGTGTCACCGCGTCGTATGTCGGGGAGAACAAGGAGTTCGCCCGCCAGTACCTCGCCGGCGAGTTGGAAGTCGAGTTGACGCCGCAGGGCACGCTCGCCGAACGACTGCGCGCCGGCGGCGCAGGCATACCGGCGTTCTTCACCCCCGCGGGTGTCGGCAGCCCGGTGTCCGACGGCGGCCTGCCGTGGCGCTATGCCCCCGACGGCTCGATCGCGGTCGCCTCGCCGCCCAAGGAGACCCGCGTCTTCGGTGACAAGCGCTACGTCCTCGAAGAGGCGATCAACGCCGATTACGCCTTGGTGCATGCCCAATTGGGCGACACCGAAGGCAATCTCGTGTTCAACAAGACGGCGATGAACTTCAACCCGCTGGCCGCGATGGCGGGCCGGATCACCATCGCCGAGGTGGAGCAATTGGTGCAGCCCGGTGAAATCGACCCGGCCGCAGTGCATTTGGCCGGTGTTTTCGTCCAGCGGATCGTCGAGACCGGACCGCAGGACAAACGGATCGAGAAGCGCACGGTACGTCCAGCAGAGGGAGTGGCCTGATGAGTGAACCGACCGGCTGGACCCGCGATCAGATGGCCGCGCGGGCGGCTGCGGAGATGGTCGACGGCGAATACGTGAATCTCGGCATCGGGCTGCCCACCCTGATTCCCGGCTTCCTCGGGACCGACGTGCGGGTGACGCTGCATTCGGAGAACGGCATCCTCGGGACGGGCCCCTACCCCACCGACGACGCCGTCGACCCCGATCTGATCAACGCGGGCAAGGAGACCGTCACCGTCAATCCCGGTGCGGCCTACTTTGATTCGGCATTGTCATTCGGGATGATCCGCGGTGGGCACATCGACACGGCGGTACTCGGCGGGATGCAGGTGTCCCGGACCGGCGACCTGGCCAACTGGATGGTGCCCGGCAAAATGGTCAAGGGCATGGGCGGTGCCATGGACCTGGTGCACGGCGCGGCGCGCGTCATCGTGCTGATGGAACACAACGACCGGGACGGCGGCGCGAAGATCGTCGACGCGTGCACGTTGCCGCTGACCGGCCAAGGGGTGGTCAATCGCATCATCACCAACCTCGGCGTCATCGACGTGGTCGGTGACGGCACCCTGGTGCTGCGGGAGCTCGCACCCGGCGTCGCGGCCGATGACGTCATCGCGGCGACGGGCACCGAGCTCACCGTGGATCTGCAGTAAGCACGTCGAACAATTCGCCCAGGCCGGTCAGCGAATGGGCGGGCACCAGCGCATCGCAGTACGGCAGCGCGGCCGCCATCGATCCGGCCAGTGGCCGGTAGTCGGGGGCGGCCGCCCGCGGGTTCAGCCACACCACGCGGTGGGCGCGACGCCGCAGCCTGGCCATCGCGTGGCCGAGCACCTCGGGCGGATCGGCGTCCCACCCGTCGGAGGCGATGATGACGATCGCCCCGCGCAGCGCGCTACCGTGCGGCGCAGCCAGCAGAGCTGCGACGCTGCGGCCCAGATGCGTACCGCCGTAGCGGTCACTGACCTTGGCGTTGGCCCGCGCCAGCGCGACCTCCGCGGAACGATGGGACAGCACTGAGGTCAGCCGGGTCAGCGCCGTCGAGAACGCGAACACCTCCGGCCGGATGGTGGCCCCCGATCGCCGCTGCAGAGCCGCCGCCCGCATCAGGTGCAGGTAGATGGTGGCGTACGGCTGCATCGATCTGCTGACGTCACACAGGAACACCACCCGCCTGGGCCGACGACGGCGCCGCGACCGGACCAGTCGCACCGCCTCCCACCCGGTACTGCGGGACGCCCTGATGGTCTGGCGCAGATCGATCCGCGTGCCGTGGCTGCTGCTCTCCCGGCGCAGGCTGCGCCGGCGCGGCCACCGCGCGGCGGCCCGTTCCAGCCAGCTGCCCAGGAGCCGTAGGTCCTCGGTGTCGAAGGTCTCGAAGGCGTCGTCGGCGCGCGCGATCAATCGACTGGGCAGGGCATCGGGGATCGCGACGTCGGTGTCGGTGAGCTCGGCGAAGGTCGCGGCGGTGATGGTGGTGGGCCGGGTGACCCAGGGCAGACCGCTGCCGTCCAGCACGGGCCCTCGCGCACCGCGCACTCCGGGCACCGACGCGGCCGCCGAGCCCAGACTGGACTTCATGCCCACCGGGTCCAGCCCGAGCACCGCGTCGGCGAACACCTCGTCGAACACGGCATCGAAACCGACCAGGTCTTCGACCCGGTTCACCAGTGTCAGCCGCGCAGCCCAGTACAGGTCGCGCCGTACCACCGGGGTCATCTGACCGAGTGCTGCGACGAATCCTGCTGGGCCGCTGGCAGATACCGCGACCCCACCGGAGCGCAACCGGGCGACCAGCGCGACCGCGAAGGCCGCCCGGTCGACCCCGCGCAGCACCGTCGGGGCGGACATCTACCGCCGCGCGCGCCTGCGGGCGATCAGCGCGACGACGACGGTCGCCACCACCGCGGCCAGCGCTGCCGGCAGGTACTTCTTCACCACCGTGCCGCCCGCGAGTTCCAGCAGGTCGATCGGGGCGGCTTCCGGTTGCGGTGACACCTGCAGTGGGATGACCGGTTTCGGTTCCGCGGCCTCCTCGACAGGCACATCGCCGGGAGCTTCCGTCGGTGCGGCAACGGGTGCGTTCTCGGCGGCCAGTTTGGCTTCGAGGGAGTCCACGAACTGGCCCAGCAGTTTCTCCGAAACTTGTTGCAGCATGCCGCTGCCGAACTGAGCCAGCTTGCCGACGACCTTCAGATCGGTGTCGACGGTGACCCGGGTTCGGTCGCCGTCCTCGTGCAGGACGGCGGTGACGGTGGCGGCGGCGTTGCCTGTGCCCCGCGACTCTTTGCCCTTGGCGTCGATCACGGCCCGGTAGTTTTCCCGATCGCTCTCGACAAAGCGCACCTTGCCGTTGAACTCACTGGTCACCGGGCCGACTTTGATCTTCACCTTGCCGAGGGTGTCTTCACCCTCGTGACCGGTCATCGTGGCACCCGGCATCAGCGGGATCACTTGATCGAGGTCGTTGAACAGCTCCCAGGCCTGCGCGATGGGCGCGGTGACGGTGAACTCGTTGGCAATCTTCATTTTTGGTGTTCCTTCCACGCCGGTTAAGGCGAGCTGTATTCGACGAACGCATCGGCGATCACGTCGTGGTCATCGGGGGTTTTGGCCAGCGCACCGAGGCTGGCCAGGGCGTACTGGGCGTGCGGGGCCACCAGGTCGGTCACCTTCAAGGCGACGAGTGCGGCGACCCAGTCGATGGTCTCGGCCACCCCTGGCTGTTTGTCCAGGTCGAGTGTCCGTGCTGCGCCGACGAACTGGGTGGCGCGCTCGATGAGTGCCGTGCCCGCACCGGGCACCGTGCGCCGGACGATCTCGGCGGCCCGCGCCGGATCGGGGTAGTCGATCCAGTGGTAGAGGCAGCGGCGGCGCAGCGCGTCGTGCAGATCGCGGCTGCGGTTGGAGGTCAGGACCACGACAGGCGGACATTGTGCGGTGAAGGTGCCCAGTTCGGGCACGGTGACCGTGGCCTCACCGAGGAACTCCAGCAGCAGCGCCTCGAATTCGTCGTCAGCGCGGTCGATCTCGTCGATCAGCAGTACGGGTGGGTTGTCGCCGCGGTATCGCACGCATTGCAGGATGGGCCGGTCGATGAGATAGGTCTCGGTGTACAGGTCCGATTCTTCGATAGCGGTACCGCGCGCCTCGGCCAGCCGGATCGCCAGCAGCTGACGCTGGTAGTTCCAGTCGTAGAGCGCCTCGGCCGCGGTGAGCCCTTCGTAACACTGCAGCCGTACGACGGGCGAATCGAGGACTCTGGCAAGGGTTTTCGCTGCCGAGGTCTTGCCGACACCCGGCTCGCCTTCCAGCAGCAGGGGCCGGCCCAGGGCGATCGCCAGATAGAAGGCGGCGGCCGTACCCTCGTCGAGCAGATGGTCGTAGGTGTCGAAGCGGCGGACGACGTCGCCGACATCGGTGAACGTGCTTGCCGTCATCCGCCAGCCTGTGTCGCGGCGAAGGTGGCCCGGCAACCCGCTCCGCAGAACCAGTAGTCGCTGCCGGCCACGTGCAGGTGTTCGGCCTCCGGGACGATGACCACCGACATGCCGCATACCGGGTCGATCGCTTCCTGCGGAGCCTGTTGTGCACGGATCGGGATTTCCAGGCCGTCGACGCGGATCGCCGCGATCAACTCGGCCACCACCGACACGGCGATCTCCGCGGGAGTCTTGGCGCCGATCGGCAGACCCACCGGGGTGTGCACCCTGGCTCTTTCCTCGGGGGTCAGCCCCAGGCTGTCCAGGACCGAGGACCCACGAATCCTGCTGGCCACCAACCCGATATAACCGATGCCCGCGTCCAGTGCCGCGCGGATCATCTCGCCTTCGGGCCCGCCGTGGCTCGCGATCACGATGGCCGTCGCACCGTCGAGTCCGTCCATCGAATCGCCACCGAGCGCGTCGTAGCCGAGCACTCCGCAGATCTCGACCAGTGCGTCCGCGATCGGGGTGGCGCCGTGCACCCGGATCAGGGGTGCGGGAACCTGCGGTACCAGGAAGATCTCCAGCGCCCCGCCGGACAGGCATGGGTTGACCACGACGCAGGCGCCGGGCGCCTCCGGGAATGCCACGTCGCCGTCCGGGAGCACCCGCAGCAGCACGCTCTGGTTGGTCTGCAGTGCGCCCAGCGCCGCCTTGCGCACCGAGTTCTGCGCGCACTGGCCGCCGACGAATCCTTCGATGGTGCCGTCGGACAGCATGATTGCTTCGTCCCCGGCATGAGCCGAGGTGGGCGGTTGGGCGCGCACCACGGTGGCATGCACGTACGGGGTCCGCGCCCGGCGTAACTGCAGGGCGCGTTCGTTCACCGTCATCGCCGACATGTCTAGATCGGCGGGGTGGCGCGCCCTTGCATCGCCTCCCACACCCTCGACGGCGTCAGTGGCATATCGGCGTGTCGAACACCGAAGGGCGCCAACGCATCCACCACGGCGTTCACCACCGCGGGCGGAGAACCGACGGTGGCGGATTCGCCGACCCCCTTGGCTCCGATCGGGTGATGCGGCGACGGTGTCACCGTGTGCCCGGTCTCCAGGTGTGGCACCTCCATGGCGGTGGGGATCAGGTAGTCCATCAGCGAACCGCCCATGCAGTTGCCGTCGTCGTCGAAGGCGATCATCTCCATCAGCGCCATGCCGATACCGTCGACGATGCCGCCGTGCACCTGGCCCTCGATGATCATCGGGTTGATCCGGGTGCCGCAGTCGTCCACGGCCAGGAACCGGCGCACCTTGACCACCGCGGTGCCGGGATCGACGTCGACCACACAGAAGTACGCCCCGTACGGGTAGGTCAGATTCTCCGGGTTGTAACAGATCTGGGCGTCCAGCCCGCCTTCGAGGCCTTCTGGCAGATCACCGGCGCCGTGGGCTTTCATCGCAATGTCCTGGATGGTCACCGAGGCGGTCGGATCACCCTTCACGTGGAAGGAGCCCTTATCCCATTCCAGGTCGGCGACGCTGGCCTCCAGCATCCCCGAAGCGATGATTTTCGCCTTGTCGCGGACCTTGCGGGCCACCAGTGCGGCGGCCGCACCCGATACCGGCGTCGACCGACTTCCGTAGGTGCCCAAGCCAAATGGCGTCTGATCGGTATCGCCGTGCACCACGTCGATATCGTCGGGCGCAATGCCCAGTTCCTCGGCGATGATCTGGGCGAACGTCGTCTCGTGGCCCTGCCCCTGAGTCTGTACCGACAGCCGCACCACCGCCTTGCCCGTCGGGTGCACCCGCAGCTCACACCCGTCGGCCATGCCGAGGCCGAGAATGTCCATGTCCTTGCGCGGGCCCGCTCCGACGGCTTCGGTGAAGAACGACATGCCGATGCCCATCAACTCACCGCGCTCGCGCTTCTCGGCCTGCTCACGGCGCAGTTCGTCGTAGCCGATCATGTCCATGCCGAGGCGCATGGTCTTCTCGTAGTCCCCTGAGTCGTACTCCCAGCCGGTCTTGGACTGGTAGGGAAACTGATCTGGTTTCAACAGGTTTCGCAGCCGCAGCTCCGCCGGGTCGATCTTCATCTCGTGCGCCAGGCAGTCCACCAGCCGCTCCACGAAATACACCGCCTCGGTGATCCGGAAGGAACAGGCATAGGCCACGCCGCCGGGCGCCTTGTTGGTGAATACCGCCGTCATGTGGCAGTACGCGGCCTCGATGTCGTAGCTGCCGGTGAACACCCCGAAGAAACCGGCCGGGTATTTCAGCGGCGAGGCCACCCCGTTGAAGGCCCCGTGATCGGCCAGCACGGTGGAGCGGATGGCAAGGATCTTGCCTTCCTTGGTCGCGGCGATGTCGCCGACCATCACGTAGTCGCGGGCGAATCCGGTGGAGGTCAGGTTCTCGCTGCGGTCCTCCATCCACTTCACCGGCTTGCCCAGGATCAGCGAGCCGACGATCGCGCACACATAGCCCGGGTAGATCGGCACCTTGTTGCCGAAACCGCCGCCGATATCCGGCGAGATCACCCGGATCTTGTGCTCCGGGATGCCGGCCACCAAGGCGTACAGCGTGCGGTGGGCGTGCGGTGCCTGCGTGGTCGACCACAGCGTGAGCTTGCCGCTGATCGGATCGAGATCGGCTACCGCACCGCAGGTTTCCATCGGGGCGGGGTGCACCCGCGGGTAGATGATCTCCTGGGTGACCACGACGTCGGCCCGGGCGAACACGGCGTCGGTCGCGGCCGCATCGCCGGTTTCCCAGTCGAAGCAGTGGTTGTCGGTCTTGCCTTCGAGGTCGGTCCGGATGATCTCGGCGTCGGCGGCCAGGGCACGTCGGACATCGACGACGGGCTCCAACGGCTCGTAATCGACGTCGATCAGTTCCAGTGCGTCGCGCGCCGAGTACCGGTCTTCGGCGACGACGAACGCCACCTCCTGGCCCTGGAACCGGACCTTGTCGGTGGCCAGCACAGCCTGTACGTCGTTGGACAGCGTCGGCATCCAGGCCAGGCCCTTTTCGGCCAGGTCGGCCCCGGTCACCACGGCCTTGACCTTCGGATGGGCCAGTGCCGCAGACACATCGATACCGAGGATCTTGGCGTGTGCGTAGGGCGACCGCAGGATCGCCAGGTGCAGCATGCCGTGCAGGTTTATGTCGTCGACGTAGTTACCCTTGCCGCGGATGAAGCGAGGGTCTTCCTTGCGGAGCATCCGGCCGTAGCCGCACGGCTTCTTGTCGTTGTCCGCCCGGTCATTCTCGGATGCGGGCCGAACCTCGGTGGTGGTCATCTCATTTGCTCCCGGCTTCGATGAGGTGATCGCCTGCGTCGCCGCCGAGTGTCTCGTCGGTCTGGGTCTCGGGCGCGAAGTCCTCGCGCCCCTGCCTGGCAGCCCACTGAATGGACCGCACGATCGTGGTGTAGCCGGTGCACCGGCAGATCTGCCCGGAGATCGCCTCCCGGATGGTCTCCTCGTCCGGGTCGGGGATGCGATCCAGCAGTGCCCGGGCGGTGATCAACATGCCCGGTGTACAGAAGCCGCACTGCAGGCCGTGGCACTGCATGAACCCTTCCTGCACGGGATCCAGCTTGCCCTCGACCTCCAGCCCCTCCACCGTGCGGACGTCATGGCCGGACGCCATCGCGGCCAGCATCGTGCACGACTTCACCGGTTCGCCGTCGACGCTCACCACACAGGTTCCGCAGTTGGAGGTGTCGCAGCCCCAGTGCGTTCCGGTCAGCCGCAGCTGGTCGCGCAGGAAATGCACGAGCAGCAGCCGTGGCTCGACGTCGGCACTCACCGAATCGCCGTTCACCGTCATGTTGACCTGCATCGAAGCTCCTCAATTCCCTTGGGGCGCGGGCGCATTGCGCACCCGTTCCACCGATGTTCGCAGTGTGCGGATGGTCAGTTCGGACGCCAGGTGACGTTTGTAGTCGGCGCTGCCGCGCATGTCGGAGACCGGCTCGCAGGCTTCCGCCGCGGCCCGGCCCGCATCGGCGAAGGTGGCCTCGGTGGCGGGCTTGCCTGCCAGCGCATCGGCGAGTGCCCGCAGTCCCTCGTTGTCGGGGTTGACCGCGGTCAGGCCCACCCGGCCCGTGACGATCCCGGTGTGGTCCTTATCCAGGGTGACGGCGGCTCCGGCCGCCGCGACGGCCCAATCCCCTACGCGGCGTTCGACTTTCGCGTACGCGCTGGACATGTTGTGCCGGATGGGAATTCGCACTTCGATGAGCATCTCGTTGTGCGCCAGCGACGTCTCGTAGGGACCTTCGTGGAAATCGTCGATCGAGATCTCCCGCTGGCCTGCCGGGCCGCGGGCGACGCAGACGGCGTCGAGCACCATGCACACCGTCGTGAGATCCTCGGCCGGATCGGCCTGGCACAGCGAGCCGCCGACGGTCCCGCGGTTGCGTACCACAGGGTCGGCGATCACCTTCTCGGCATCACCGAAGATCGGCAGCACCGCCGCCAGCGGGGCCGAGTCCAGCACCTCGCGGTGGCGGGTCATCGCCCCGAGCCTGGCGATCGTCGGGTCGACCACGATATAGCCGAGCTCGCCCGCGAGGTCGTTGATGTCCACCAGGTACTCGGGGTTGGCGATGCGCAGTTTCATCATCGGCAGCAGGCTGTGACCGCCTGCTACCAGGAGGGCGCCGTCGCCGAGGCGGTCGAGAAGACCCACGGCGTGGTCCACGCTGGTGGCGCGTTCGTATTCGAAGGGGCCGGGAACTTGCATGTGACTGGCCTCACATCTGCTGGGTTGGGGGGCCCAGTGTTAGCCGGTCTTACCAAGCCGTCAATAGCCAGTTAAGGAATCGCTTAAGTGACTATGTTGGTGCTGGTGATGATGGATGCGGCCGGGTACTTCGGCCAATGGCCGACCGCCGCCGCCCCACCTGCGGGCAATGATCTCGGCCGCGATCGACACGGCGGTTTCCTCGGGCGTCCGGCCTCCGAGGTCCAGCCCGATCGGACTGGCCAGTCGCTCCAGCTCGGCGTCGGTCAGGCCCGCATCCCGCAGTCGGACCATGCGATCCTCGTGCGTCCGGCGCGAGCCCATCGCGCCGATGTAGGCGACCTCGGGCAGCCGCAGCGCGACTTCGAGGAGTGGCACGTCGAATTTCGGGTCGTGGGTGAGCACGCAGATCACCGTCCTGGCGTCGATGGCACCGGCGTCGGCCTGCGCGGCCAGGTAGCGGTGCGGCCAGTCGACGACCACCTCGTCTGCGGTCGGGAACCGTGCCGACGTCGCGAAGACCGGGCGCGCATCGCACACCGTGACCCGGTACCGCAGGAACGAACCCTGTTGGGCGACGGCCGCGGCGAAGTCGATGGCACCGAACACCAGCATGCGCGGCCGGGGCGCGTAGCTGGCGACGAAAACCTCCATGCCCAGACCGCGACGCTGGCCGTCCGGACCGTAGGTCAACACCTCGCTGCGGCCCGCCGCGAGCAGCCCGCGGGCGTCGTCGGTGACGGCGGAATCGGCGCGCGGCGAGCCCAGCGCCCCGGTCACCTCGTCGCCGCGCACCACCAGTCGGCGGCCTACCCAGGCGGGGTCTTCATGGGCGATCACCGTGGCGACGGCGGCCGGCCGGTGGTTGACGATGTCGTCGGCGAGCGCTTCGAGCTCGGGAAAGCTGTTCTGCGACACGGATTCGACGAAGATGTCGATGGTGCCTCCGCAGGTCAGTCCGACGGCGAAGGCGTCGTCGTCGCTGACGCCGTAGCGCTGCAGCACCGGTACACCGGTCGCCGTCACGTCGGTGGCCAGCTCGTACACCGCGCCCTCGACGCAGCCGCCGGATACCGACCCGCTGACGGTGCCATCAGGGCTTACGACCATCGACGCGCCCGGCAACCGCGGTGCCGACGAATACGTCCGCACGACAGTCCCGACACCGACGGTGCCACCGGCACGCCAGACCGCCATCACGTCGCCCAGCACGTCCCTCACAAAATCAAACGTAGGCTCATTTCGTGACACCGGCACAACTTCGCGCGTACTCGGCAGTGGTAAGGCTGGGCTCGGTGCACTCCGCGGCAGCAGAACTCGGGATGTCCGACGCGGGCGTCTCCCTGCATGTCACCCAGTTGCGCAAAGAACTCGACGACCAACTGTTCACCAGGACCGCGGCCGGGCTGGCGTTCACACCCGGCGGCCTCCGACTGGCCAGCCGGGCCATCGAAATCCTGGGCCTGCAGCGGCAGACTGCGATCGAGGTGACCGAGGCCGCGCACGGCAGGCGGCTGCTGCGGATCGCTGCGTCGAGCGCGTTCGCCGAGCACGCGGCGCCCGGCCTGATCGAACTGTTCTCCTCGCGCGCCGACGATCTGTCGGTGGAGCTGAGCGTGCACCCGGCCGGTCAGTTCCGCTATCTGATCGAGTCCAGGGCGGTCGACGTGGCGCTCGGACCCGCCAGCGCCGTGCCTGCCGACGGCGCCGACACCATCGCCTCGCGCCCGTTCCTGAAATACCAGATCATCACGGTGGCGGCGCCGGACAGCCCGCTCGCCGTGTCGGTGGGTCCGCCGCCCGCGGCTGTGCTGCGCGAGCAGATGTGGATGCTGGGGCCATCCGCGGGCAGTGTGGACGGTGAAATCGGGTTGATGCTCAAGAAACTCGCGATACCCGAGGAGAATCAGCGGATCTTCCAAAGTGACGCCGCGGCGCTGGAGGAGGTGCAGCGGGTCGGTGGCCTGACGCTGACGATGGGGTTCGCGGTCGGCAAGGACCTGTCGGCGAAACGACTGACCCACATCAAAGGCCCGGGTCTACAGGCGGAGGGCGAATGGGTGGCGTTCACCCTGCCGCCGGCGTCGCGACAGCCCGCGGTTTCCGAGCTGGTCCGGTTCATCACCACACCGCGGTGCACGCAGGCCATGATCCGGGGCACCGGCGTCGGCGTCACCCGGTTCAAGCCGAAAGTCCATGTGACGCTCTGGAGTTAGCGCCCCTCTTCCAACGCCCGGATCAAATTGGCTGCATCCCACGGCCCCTTGTGCCGCTTGCCGTTGACGAAGAACGTCGGCGTCGAGTTCAGGTCCATCAGCTCGGCGTCCTGCGCGTCGTCGAGCACTCGGTGCAGCACATGGGGCGAATGCAGATCCTCGTCGAATCTCTTGATGTCGCAACCGATTCCGTCGGCGTACCGGTAGATGTGCTCCCACTCCAGGTAGTCCTGGAACTCGAACATCCTGATGCCCATCTCGAAGTACTTCCCCTGCATGCCCGCTGCCTCGGCGGCCCGCGCCGCGTCCATCGCGTGCGGATGCACCCGCTCCAGCGGGAGATGGCGCCACACGTAGCGCAGCCTGTCCCCGAAGTGGTCGCGCACCTCGTCGATCGAACCGGTGGCGCGGCTGCAGAACGGGCACTCGTAGTCGCCGTACTCGACCAGCGTCAGCTCAGCGTTCGGGTTGCCGCGCATGTGGTCCCGATCCGGGTCGACCTCGCGAATCAGCTTGGCGCCGACGGCAACCGGCGGGAACAGCCGGTCGATCACCACGAACCACAACCAGCCGAGCGCGAACGCCAGCACCGACGCCGCGAGCACGCCGACGCGGGCCTGATCCTGTTTCACCGGGTCGGTGATCGCGATGTCGACGATGAACAGCGAGATGGTGAAGCCGATGCCCGACAGCGCCGCACCGCCCGCGATGCGACGCAACGTCAACCCCGGTGCCAGTTGACCGATGCCGATTCCCCGCACCAGCGCGGTCGCCGCGGTGATGCCGACGAACTTGCCCAGCACCAGACCGGCGATGATGCCCCACGTCAGCGTCGACCGGAACGCCTCGGAGATCGTCTCGAGGTCCAACCGCACCCCCGCGTTGGCGAGCGCGAACAGCGGCAGCACCAGGTAGGAGACGTACGGTCCGACACCGGTCGTGAGGCGCTCGTTGATCGAGATCGACTGTCGCAGGCTGCGAGTGGCCGCCCTGGCGTACTCGGAGTTCGGCGACTGTCGGAACGCGCGGATGACGTCGGCGGCCTCCTCGACCCGTTCGCGCTCGGGGGTGAACACCGGGATCATCAGTGCCACCGCGACTCCCGCGAGCGTGGGGTGAATCCCGCCGGCGAACAGCGCCAGCCACAACCCGAACGCCAACACGCAGTAGACGGGGCCGCGTGCCATCATCGGCAGTAGCCGGACCGCGGCCAACCCCGCGATCAGCAGCGCGGACAACGCCAGCGGCCAGACCTTCACCTCGTCGGAGTAGAACAGCGCGATCGCCAGCAGCGCGCCGACGTCGTCGACGACGGCCAGCGTCAGCAGGAACGTGCGCAGTCGCGCCGGGAACTTCGGGCCGATGATCGCCAGCGCACCGACGAGGAACGCGGTGTCGGTGGAGATCACGACACCCCACGCCCTGGCGTCGTCCCCGCTGGGGTTGAGCGCCAGGAACACGATCGCCGGCAGCACCAGTCCCGCGAACGCGGCGATGACGGG
>JBEVHL010000169.1:0-4091 GCA_040511255.1 Mycobacterium sp.
GTTTTGGTCTCCGGGCGACTGCTCTCGGATATCACCAAGTCGCTACCGGCCAAACCTGTCGACGTCAGCGTCGAGGGCACCCGCGTCTCGCTGGTGTGTGGCAGCGCGCGATTCTCCCTGCCGACCATGGCCGTCGAGGACTACCCGGCACTGCCTGCGCTGCCCGAAGAGACGGGTGTGATCTCCGCGGATCTGTTCGGTGAAGCCATCGGTCAGGTCGCCGTGGCCGCAGGTCGTGACGACACGCTGCCCATGCTCACCGGCATCCGCGTCGAAATCTCTGGTGATTCAGTGGTTTTGGCCGCCACCGACCGGTTCCGGCTGGCCGTCCGCGAACTCAACTGGTCCAACGCCAGCGCCGACGTGGAGGCTGCGGTGCTGGTTCCGGCCAAGACCCTGGCCGAAGCGGCCAAAGCCGGCACGGCCGGTACCGAAGTGCATCTGTCGCTGGGTGCCGGCGCCACGGTCGGCAAGGAAGGCCTGCTCGGCATCCGCAGCGACGGGAAACGCAGCACCACGCGCCTGCTCGATGCGGAATTCCCGAAATTCCGCCAGCTGCTGCCCACCGAGCACACCGCGGTGGCCACCATGGCGGTCGCCGAGTTGACCGAGGCCATCAAGCGCGTCGCGCTGGTCGCCGATCGCGGCGCCCAGGTCCGGATGGAATTCGGCGACGGCGTGCTGCGGCTGTCCGCGGGTGCCGATGACGTCGGCCGCGCCGAGGAAGACCTGCCGGTGGAGTTCGCCGGTGAGCCGTTGACCATCGCGTTCAACCCGACGTATCTCACCGACGGTCTCGGCTCGCTGCACTCCTCCCGGGTGTCGTTCGGTTTCACCACCCCCAGCCGTCCTGCGGTACTACGGCCGACAAGCGAAGATGACGGTGATAGCCCCCTGACCGGAACCGGGCCGTTCCCCGCTGTTCAGACGGACTACGTATATCTGTTGATGCCGGTCCGTCTCCCGGGCTGACCGAATAACCGCGACGAAGGGACATTCCATGCAGCTGGGTCTGGTCGGACTGGGCAAGATGGGCTTCAACATGCGTGATCGGCTGCGTCAAGGTGGCCATGAAGTCATCGGCTACGACCCCCGGCCGGAGGTCACCGACGTCGCGACGCTCGGCGCACTGGCCGCCGCGCTCGATGCGCCGCGGGTGGTCTGGGAGATGGTGCCGTCCGGGCCGATCACCGATGACACCATCACCTCCCTGGCTGCCGAACTCAGTGCCGGTGACCTGGTCATCGACGGCGGGAACTCGCGCTTCACCGAGGACGGCCCACACGCAAAGTTGTTGGCGGAAAAGGGAATTGGCTTTATCGACGCCGGTGTCTCCGGTGGCATCTGGGGCCTGACCGAAGGCTACGGCCTGATGGTCGGTGGTAGCAAAGACGACGTGGCGCGAGTGATGCCGATCTTCGACTCGCTGCGCCCGCCGGGTCCGGTGGAAGACGGCTTCGTCCACGCAGGCCCGGTCGGTGCCGGCCACTACGCGAAAATGGTGCACAACGGCATCGAATACGGGTTGATGACCGCCTACGCCGAAGGCTATGAACTGCTCGCGGCCGAAGAACTCATCACCGATGTCCAAGCCGTCATCCAGGCCTGGACCAACGGCACGGTGGTGCGGTCGTGGTTGCAGACTCTGCTGGCCAAGGCACTCAAAGAAGATCCGCACTTCGACGCCATCTCGGGGTACACCGAAGATTCAGGTGAAGGACGCTGGACCATCGAAGAAGCCATCAATCACCGGGTGCCCATGCCGGTGATTGCGGCGTCGCTGTTCGCCAGATTCGCGTCCCGGCAGGAGGATTCGCCGGCGATGAAGGCGGTGTCCGCGCTGCGCAACCAGTTCGGCGGACATGCGGTCAAGCGCATCGGACTGTCCGGGTAAGCACCCCTTGTACGTCCGGCACCTGGCTCTGCGCGATTTCCGGTCGTGGCAGACGGCCGACCTCGAACTGGAGCCGGGCCGGACTGTCTTCATCGGGCCCAACGGCTACGGCAAGACCAATCTCGTTGAGGCGCTCTGGTATTCGTCGACGCTCGGGTCGCACCGGGTAGCCACGGACGCACCGTTGATCCGGGCCGGCGCCGACCGCGCGGTGGTGTCCACCATCATCGTCAACGAAGGTCGCGAACTGGCCGTGGATCTGGAGATCACCGCAGGCCGGGCCAACAAGGCCCGGCTGAACCGGTCTCCGGTGCGCAGTGCCCGTGAGGTACTCGGCGCGCTGCGCACGGTGTTGTTCGCGCCGGAAGATCTCGCGTTGGTGCGCGGCGACCCCGGGGAACGGCGTCGCTATCTCGATGAGTTGGCGACCATCCGGCGGCCCCGAATCGCCGGTATCCGAGCGGATTACGACAAGGTGCTCAAACAGCGGACCGCACTGCTGAAGTCGGTGGCGGGGTCGCGCTTCCGGGGCGGGGACCGCAGCGCGCTCGACACCCTGGAGGTGTGGGACGGTCACCTGGCCGCACACGGCGCCGAACTGATGGCCGCTCGGTTGGAACTGGTCGCCGCGTTGTCTCCGGAAGTGGAAAAGGCCTACCAACTGCTGGCACCGGCGTCGCGGCCGGCGGCGATCAACTACCGCAGCAGCATCGACAAGGTGGTGGACACTCCGACGGTGACCGACAG
The DNA here is from genome assembly GCA_040511255.1 of Mycobacterium sp. GTDB lineage: Bacteria > Actinomycetota > Actinomycetes > Mycobacteriales > Mycobacteriaceae > Mycobacterium. Next base: position 2,642 of record JBEVHL010000169.1, read on the forward strand.
TATCGAGTCCCTGCAGGACGCGCTGCTGGCCGGTCTGGCGGTGCGCCGTGATGCGGAGATCGAACGCGGCGTGTGTCTGGTCGGCCCGCACCGCGACGACCTCGAACTGGTGCTGGGCGAACACCCGGCCAAAGGCTTTGCCAGCCATGGGGAGTCATGGTCCATGGCGCTGTCGCTGAGACTGGCGTCGTATGAATTGTTGCGCCAGGACGGCTCCGATCCGGTGCTGTTGCTCGACGACGTGTTCGCCGAACTCGACACCGCGCGGCGCCGGGCCTTGGCCTCGGTGGCGGCATCGGCCGAGCAGGTTCTGGTGACTGCGGCTGTCGCGGAGGACATTCCAGAGGACTGGGACGTCCGTCGTATCGGGATCAACCTGAAAGATGATGACAGCGGAAGGATTTCGGTGGTACGTGATGACTGACGACAACGCAAATCCTGGCAATGACGACGGCGAGGAGGTGGCGACTGCGTTTCCGCCAGCGCACCTGGCCGGTTTTTCTGGCATGGACCTGGTCCGCCGCACCCTCGAGGAGGCCCGCGGTGCGGCCCGCACCCAGGGTAAGAACGTCGGCCGCGGCGGGAAGTCCCCCGCTGCGCGTGGCGTGCCCATCGCCGGGCGACGACGCAGCTGGTCGGGACCGGGGCCGGACAGCCGAGATCCGCAGACGCTGGGCGCGGCCACCAACGCGCTGGCCCGCACCCGCGGGTGGACGCCGCGGGTGGCCGAGGGGGCAGTCTTCGGTCAGTGGACCACGGTGGTCGGCGAGCAGATCGCCGAACATGCGGTGCCGGTGGCGCTGACCGACGGGGTGCTCAGTATCTCGGCGGAAAGCACCGCCTGGGCCACCCAGTTGCGCACGGTGCAGTCGCAGTTGCTCGCCAAGATCGCCGCGGCCGTCGGGGACGGGGTGGTCACCTCGCTGAAGATCACCGGTCCGAGTGCGCCGTCGTGGCGGAAGGGCAAGCTCCATATCTCCGGCCGGGGACCGCGCGACACCTACGGCTGATCGGGCTCGCAGGGTGGTCGGCTGAGAGCCACCAGAACCGAAATTAGCGCGCGGTGGGGCGTCCGGACGCGCCGGGAATCGCGATACTGCGCGCACGGCGAAGTTAGGTAGTCAGAAACACCGCCGCAGTATCAGTGCTGACGGTGGTTGACGGTAGACTGGACACAACACATGCTGCGGTGACTGGACCGCGTGCACGCGACCCCCGAGGAGAAGTTCCCGACTGTGGCTGCCCAGAAGAAGAACGAGCCTAAGGAATACGGCGCGTCGTCGATCACCATCCTCGAGGGCTTGGAAGCGGTTCGCAAACGCCCGGGCATGTATATCGGCTCCACCGGCGAACGCGGTCTGCACCATCTGGTCTGGGAGGTGGTGGACAACGCCATCGATGAGGCGATGGCCGGATACGCCACCAGGGTAGATGTGAAGATCCTCGGTGA
>JBEVHL010000170.1:0-2541 GCA_040511255.1 Mycobacterium sp.
CCGTACCGACCCCGAAGCCGTTAAGCACAAAGGGATTTCGATCCTGATCGTCGACACCAAGGATCCCGGCTACTCCTGGACGCCGATCATCCTGAGCGACGGCGCGCACCACACCAACGCCACGTACTTCAACGACGTCCGGGTGCCCGTCGACATGCTGGTCGGTGAGGAGAACGCCGGGTGGCGCCTGATAACCACCCAGCTCAACAAAGAGCGCGTCATGCTCGGGCCCGCGGGCACGGTTGCGGTCATCTACGACAAGGTGCATGCGTGGGCGTCGAAGCCGGGTGGCGACGGCGTCACGCCCATCGACCATGACGACGTCCGACGGCTGCTCGGCGAGATCAAGGCCATCTGGCGGATCAACGAGCTGTTGAACTGGCAGGTCGCGGCGGGGGCCGAGATCATCGAGGTTGCCGACGCTGCGGCGACGAAAGTGTTTGGCACCGAACGCATTCAGAAGGTGGGCCGGCTGGCCGAGGAGATCGTCGGCAAGTACGGCAATCCCGCCGAGCCCGACACCGGCGAACTGCTGGCGTGGCTGGACAGCCAGACCAAGCGCAACCTGGTCATCACCTTCGGCGGCGGTGTCAACGAAGTGATGCGGGAGATGATCGCGGCGTCCGGACTCAAGGTGCCGAGGGTCCCCAGGTGAGCGTTGAGGACATCCAGACAGCAGCAGAGCGGGTCAAGGCCGAGGGCCGTAGCAAGCCCCGGGTAGGCCGACACCCGGTGAACCAGCCGATGGTCGATCACTGGCTGGACGCCATCGGCGACAAGAACCCCATCTACGTCGACGAGGCGGCAGCCACGGCGGCGGGTCATCCCGGCATCGTCGCGCCGCCTGCGATGATCCAGGTCTGGACGATGATGGGCCTGGGCGGGGTCCGTCCCGACGACGATCCGCTGGGCAAGATCCTCGAATTGTTCGATGACGCAGGCTATATCGGTGTCGTCGCCACCAACTGCGAGCAGACCTATCACCGCTACCTGCGTCCCGGTGAGGAGGTCAGTGTCGCCGCCGAACTGACCGATGTGGTCGGCCCGAAGCGGACCGCGCTGGGTGAGGCGTTCTTCATCACGCAGCGCATCACGTGGTCGGTCGGCGACGAGGATGTCGCCGAGATGATGTGGCGCATCATGAAGTTCATTCCATCGGAAAAGGACGGGGTGGCCAAAGAGGCGCCCGCGACCTCGGTACCCGAGGACCTCGATGCCGATTCCGCGATGCGTCCGGCGTCGTCGAAGGACACCAAGTTCTTCTGGGACGGCGTCAACGCACACGAACTGCGCATCCAGAAGCGCGGGGACGGCGCTCTGCAGCACCCGCCGGTGCCCGCGCTCTGGCTCGACAAAGAACAGACCACCGATTACGTGGTCGCTTCAGGCAAGGGCACGGTGTTCAGCTTCGTCGTGCACCATGCGCCGAAGGTGCCCGGCCGCACGCTGCCGTTCGTCATCGCCCTGATCGAGCTCGAAGAGGGCGTGCGGATGCTCGGTGAGCTCCGCAATATCGATCCGTCGAGCGTGGAGATCGGATTACCGGTGCGCGCAACGTATATCGACTTCCCGGCCAACGATGTCGGGCCGGCCTGGACCAACTACGCGTGGGAGCCCGCCAAGTGAGTGCATCCGTCGTCCTGGAGGTCGGCACGAAGCTGCCCGAGCTCAAGCTGTATGGCGACCCGACGTTCATCGTCTCCACGGCGATCGCCACCAGGGACTACCAGGACGTACACCACGACCGGGACAAGGCGCAGGCCAAGGGATCCAAAGACATCTTCGTCAACATCCTCACCGACACCGGTCTGGTGCAGCGCTACATCACCGACTGGGCGGGTCCGACTGCGGTCATCAAGACCATCGGCTTACGGCTCGGTGTGCCCTGGTACGCCTATGACACCGTGACCTTCACCGGCGAGGTCACCGCGGTCGAAGATGGGTTGATCACGTTGAAAATCATCGGTAACAACAGCCTTGGCGATCACGTCATCGCGAACGCGACGCTGACGGTGGGTGCATAGTGCCCGGCGAGTTGTCCGGCAAGGCTGCCATCGTCGGGATCGGCGCCACCGACTTCTCCAAGAACTCCGGCCGCAGTGAGTTGCGACTGGCCGCCGAGGCGGTGCTCGATGCTCTTGACGACGCCGGCCTCACTCCCGCGGACGTCGACGGGATGACCACGTTCACGATGGACTCCAACACCGAGGTCGCGGTCGCGCGGGCCACGGGTATCGGGGACCTGAAGTTCTTCTCCAAGATCCACCACGGCGGCGGCGCGGCCGCGGCCACCGTGCAGCAGGCGGCCATCGCGGTGGCCACCGGTGTGGCGGATTGCGTGGTGGCATACCGTGCCTTCAACGAACGTTCCGGCATGCGGTTCGGCCAGGTGCAGATGCGGCTGGTGGAAAACGCCGACTCCACCGGTGTGGACAATTCTTTCTCGTATCCGCACGGACTGAGCACGCCCGCCGCGCAGGTCGCGATGATCGCCAAGCGGTACATGCACCTGTCCGGGGCGACCAGCAAGGACTTCGGCGC
>JBEVHL010000171.1:0-2951 GCA_040511255.1 Mycobacterium sp.
GCCAGCGACGGCTGGATATTCAAGACGATGACCGCAGGCGATCCAGTGACGCTGTCGGGACCGTACGGCAGGTTCTCATTGCGGCCCGCTCGAGAAGAACCGATTCTATTGCTCGGCAGCGGAACTGGTTTGGCCCCGCTCAAATCCATGGCCACTCACCTCGCGGAGACCGGATCTGAGCGGTCCGTGACGCTTTACCACGGTGTGGCGACGAAAGACGATCTCTACGAGCACGATTGGTTGGAAGCGTTCACCGCCGAGCACGAATGGTTCAGCTACCGGCCGGCGCTGTCACGTGACAGTTGGAACGGTCGCACAGGCCGCGTCCCTGAACTGCTCGCGCAGGACTACCCACGCGCCGCCGGGCATGTCGCCTATGTGTGCGGGAGCCCGGCGATGGTGACAGACACGGTGAAGGCGTTGATGAAGGCGCGTCTGTTCCCCCGTGACATCTATCGCGAGGACTTCTTCGACTCGGCCGACCGAGCGGCCGGCGTCACCCTGGTACGAGGCCCGTTGATCAGGAGATGATGTGAAAGTCACGGAACTGGAGGCGATTCCGTTCGCCATCCCGTACCGCAAACCGCTGCGGTTCGCCAGCGGCGAGGTCACCGTCGCCGAGCATGTGCTCGTGCGCGTTTACACCGACGTCGGTCTTGTAGGCACCGCCGAGGCGCCCCCGCGTCCATTCACATACGGCGAGACCCAACAATCCATCATCGCAGTCATCAACGACGTCTTCGCCGCGCAGATAATCGGTCAGTCCCCGCTGCAACGGGAACTGATCCACTCCCGGATGAATCGCACCGTGGGCAACCCCACCGCGAAGGCGGCCATCGACATGGCGTTATGGGATCTGATCGGGCAGTCGCTTGGCGTATCGGTCACCGAACTGCTCGGCGGGTTCACCGACCGGCTGCGCGTTTCCCATATGGTTGGGTTCGCCCCCGCAGCCGAGATGGTCGCCGAGGCCGAGCACATGCGCGATGTGTTCGGCATCACGAGCTTCAAGGTCAAGGTGGGACGTCGGCCGATCGACCAAGACCTTGGCGCGTGCCGGGCGCTGCGGCTCGCCCTAGGCCCTGCCGTCGAACTCTACGTCGACGCCAACCGCGGGTGGGCAGTCAGCGAAGCCGCACGCGCGTTGCGGGTGTTCGCCGAACTCGATATCGCGTTCGCCGAGGAACCGTGCCCCGCCGACGACGTCCTCGGCCGTCGCTGGCTGGTCTCGCGTAGCACCATCCCGATCTTCGCCGATGAAAGTGCCACCCGCCCAGCCGAAGTCGCGCGGGAACTGCTCGCTGGTGCCGCCACCGGGATCAGCATCAAGACGGCCCGCACCGGCTTCACCTACTCTCAGCGCGTCCTGAACCTGTGCGAGGGACTTGGTGTCGAAGTCATGATCGGCAACCAAATCGACGGCCAAATCGGGTCGGTGTGCGCCCTGGCGTTCGGCGCCGCCTTTGAAGCGACATCGCGACGCGCGGCTGAACTGTCCAACTTCCTCGACATGGCCGACGACCTGCTCACCGAACCACTACAGATTGACCGCGGTGCAGCACTGGTCCGCAAAGGTCCGGGGCTCGGACTGCACATCGATGAGGACAAACTCGCCCACTATCGCCAAGACCGCTGAGTCGTTCGGTTCAACCAGCCCAAAGGAGTAGCACATGACCGATATCGCGACCGCAGCCCAATCTGGGGCATCGGCCACCGCACAATTCCAGCAGAGGGCCAGGGACGGCGCGCACGCCAGCACCGAGCGCGTCAACACCCTGGTGTCAGAGATGATTTCCGCCGCCCACGACATCGTGCGGCGGAACCACCTGACCTACCCCGAATATGACGCCCTCAAGGCCTGGCTTATTCAGGTGGGCCTCGACGGCGAATGGCCGCTGTTCCTCGACGTTTTCCTCGAACACGCCGTGGAGCAGGAAGTCAACGCCGAACGGCCCGGCAGCAAAGGAACAATCGAGGGTCCCTACTACGTCCCCGGTGCCCCATCGCTGCCCGCACAGACGACGCTGCCGATGCGGGAGGACGAACCCGGCACACCGCTGCGATTCGCCGGCCGGGTGCAGCGGGTGGATGGTGGGGCCATCGACAACGCGACGATCGACATCTGGCACGCCGACGATGCCGGGTTCTACTCGCAGTTCGCCCCGGGACTTCCCGAGTGGAACCTGCGTGGTGTGGTACATGCCGACGGGCAAGGTCGATTCGACATCACCACCATTGTGCCTGCGCCCTACCAAATTCCGACCGACGGTGCGACGGGCAACCTGCTGGCCGCGGCTGGCTGGCCGGCGTGGCGGCCGGCGCATCTGCACGTCAAAGTGTCGGCGCCGGGTTATCGGCTGATCACCAGCCAGCTCTATTTCGATGGTGGTGAATATCTTCACACCGACATCGCGTCAGCGGTCAAGCCCGAGCTCATCTTGCACCCGACACCCGCTGTCGGCCAGGGACTCGAAGTCAACTACGACTTCGTTCTCGAGGCAGACTGAATCCAACCAGGAGACAACGTGATTTTCGCCGTCACGATGGACGTCGACCTGCCATCCGACATGGACGCCGCGACCAAAGCAGACATCTTGGCCCGGGAAAAGGCCTACAGCCAAGAGTTGCAGCGGTCGGGCAAATGGCGCCACATTTGGCGGATAGCCGGGCAGTATTCGAATCTCAGCATCTTCGACGTCGCCGACAACGACGAGCTGCACGCCATCCTGTGGCAGCTGCCGCTGTTTTCATTCATGCGGATCGCGGTGACCCCGTTGGCGACTCACCCCTCCGCTATCACCGAGGGCGCAAATGGCTGACATCACATCGCTGAGCGACGCCGTTGCGCAGCTCGTGGCCGACGGCGACACCGTGGCGCTGGAAGGCTTCACTCACCTGATTCCGGTCGCCGCCGGGCACGAGATCATCCGGCAGCGAAAGCGACATCTCAC
>JBEVHL010000172.1:0-2592 GCA_040511255.1 Mycobacterium sp.
GCGCCCACCGAGCCGAGCATGCTGTCCTCCTGCCAGAAGCAGCCGGCGTCGTTGTCGACCACTTTGTTGAAGGCGACCGAGCTGTGCATCGCCCTCTTCACCTCGTCGTCGGAGACCAGGTTGCACTCACCGCTGTGAAATCCGCCGGCAGCCACCGGGGCGGCCGACGGCGTCGCCGGCTCCGGAGCGGACCCGCACCCCGCGCCGACCGCGACCAGCAGGCCCGCCAGCGCCAATAAGAGGCGCACGCTCACATCTCCGACGACAATGTGGCGGCCAGCAGCTTCTGGGCGTCTGCGCACGGATCTCCGGACTGTTGCCCCCGGATCTGGACCCACCAGCTCAGCACGCCGGGTTCTGCTGACGTCGTCGCCGAACACCCCACCCCGGTCGTCGAGCTTTTCACCAGCAGGGTGTCGTGACGTTCCACTACCGTCTCGGACGTCTCGGCGCCCCTGGCCGCAGCCGCCGCGCGTTCGCGGTCCATGGTGCCGGTCTCATACCAGGAGAAGGTGGCGTCGATGGTGGTCGACTGCCTGGTGAGGACGTATTGGCAGACCGCGCCGCTGTACGGACGCGCGATGTCCTTGGCCGACAGCGTGTCTCGCACCGAAGTGTCGGCGAGCATGCCGCACCGGTTGTCGACGTACCCGAAGCTCCGCCCGGGCTCGTCGATCGGCGTCACCGAACGCTGCGCGCTGCCGCCGACGGTCTGCGAACAGGCCGTCACCGCGGCACTGGCCGCCACCGCCATCACAGCGACCACCGTCGCGACTTGCCTGTTCACCGCCCATCACCGTACCGAGCGGTCAAAGCGGTGGCGACCTGACCTGGGCTGTCGGCCGCGCGCGCTGGATCGGCGTGGAACTACTGCAACCCCAGTCCGGTTCGACGTAGGCTCAGCCCCACAGATCTGGCGGCACACCGGGAGGACGCAGAAGTGAAGCAGACAACTCTCGGTGTGGCGATGGCCGGTTGCGTGGCGCTCGTCGCTGCCGGCGTCGCGGGAACACCGTCCGCCGCGGCGAAGAACGGCGACACCCACATCACGTCCATCGGGTCGGTGCAGACCGTGGACTGCAACGACTCCACCCTGCTGATCAACGGCTCCGGGAACACCATCACCGCCGTCGGCAGCTGCTGGGCCGTGACGACGCAGGGCTCCGGCAACACCGTGATCGCCGACAACGTGGTCAACGACATCACGGTCTACGGCTTCAACCAGACGGTGCTCTACAAGACCGGTGACCCGTTCGTGCTCGACCGTGGTCGCGAACTCGGAATGGTCAACCGGATCGACCGCATCCCGGGTTGAGCCCCCATCTTCAGAAACGAGGACGCATGCGCACGTACCGTTCGGTCGCCGTCATCGGAGTCGCCGCCGCGGCCCTTCTTGGCTTGGCCGGCTGCGGTTCGGAGAGCAGCGACACCGCAAGCCCGACGGTCACCGCGGGTTCCTCGGGTGCGCAGGTCGAGGTCGGTAACACCATCAACTACGGATCGTTCGGCACCACCTCTGATATCGATTGCGCCGACGGGAAATCGCTGAATGTCGGCGGCTCCAACAACACCCTGACAGTGAAGGGCACCTGCGCCTCGGTGAACATCGGCGGCGCCGACAACAAGATCACGTTCGACAAGATCGACAAGGATCTCTCCGTCGTCGGGCTGAACAACACCGTGACCTATAAGGACGGCGACCCCAAGGTGAACAACCTGGGCTCGGGGAACGACATCAAGGGCGGCTGAACTCAGGCCCCGTGCCGCCCCGCCCCGTCAGCGAACTTCTTGGCCCCGGCCAACGACTCGGCGGCCACCCGCGACATGCTGCCGAATTCGACGTCCATGGCGGCTGATTCGCTCATCCCCCACTGTGCGAGCTGCGAGAGTCGGTCGGCCCGCATGCACTGTTGGGGCAGGGTGGCCAGTTGGGCGGCCAGTTCCTCGGCCCGCTGCCGCGACTGCCCGGTGGGCACCACCCGGTTGGCCAGGCCGATCGCGAACGCCTCGGCGGCGTCCACACTGCGACCGGTCAGGATCAGGTCCATGGCGCGGCTGTGCCCGATCAGCCTGGGTAGGCGCACCGTGCCCCCGTCGATCAGCGGCACGCCCCAACGCCGGCAGAACACCCCGAACACCGCGCTGTCGTCGACCACCCGCAGATCACACCACAGCGCGAGCTCGAGGCCTCCGGCGACCGCGTAGCCGCTGATCGCCGCGATCACCGGTTTCGACAGCACCATCCGGGTCGGCCCCATCGGTCCGGGCCCGGTGCGATGTACCGGGTTGGCGTCGGGGGTACCGAAAGCCTTGAGATCGGCTCCGGCACAGAAGGTTCCGTGATCGCCCCACAGCACCGCGACGGCGGCTGAGTCGTCCTCGTCGAAATCGTGGAACGCCGCGAACAGTTCCGCCGCGGCCGGCCCGTTGACGGCGTTTCGGGCCTCCGGGCGGTTCATGATGATCGTGGTCACCGGGCCGTTCCGCTCGACCCGCACGCCCCCCTTGGTACCGCTCGCGTGCTCGGTGGTCATCGCGCCTCCATCAACTCGGTATCGTCGCGCCGCGCAACCAGTTCCGCGGCGAAGTCGT
>JBEVHL010000173.1:0-7806 GCA_040511255.1 Mycobacterium sp.
GCGATCAGTCCGCGCACCACGTTGTTGACGCGACGATCCACCGCCTCATAGGTGTGCACCCGGCCATCGAACAGAAGAAACTCACCGGTGGGCGCGCCGCGGGCCTGCTCGGACATGATCCGTCCGAGCGAGATCCTGGTGTGGTCGTTGATCTGGCCGAGCCGGGTCAGCCGCGGCAGCGTCCTCGCGGTCTCCACGGCCAGGCTGCGCATCGACTTGTTGGCGCTGACCACGGCACCCGCGGCTCCGCGGGCCAGGGCGATCGCGACCTCGGAAGCCTCCCCCACGCTGTGCGCCACCCGAGACGCCAGTTGAACGCCGAGGTCGGCCGATTCGTCCGGCTGGTCGTCCATCCGGTCGATGACGGCGGGTTTGGGACCCTGACCGGCCAGCCACAACACCCAGTCCGCGACCGTCGGCCATGTCGCGGTGGCCGCTTTGGAGCCGACTACGAGCCCGAAGTGGCCCGTCCGAATCATCGTTTGATAGGTCTCGGCGTCCGGCGCCGCCCGCCGGATACCGCGGACGGACGCGGGCTGGCCGATGTCGTCGACCTCGCCGACGAATGCCAGTACGGGGCAGGTGATGTCGGTCAGCGTCACCAACTGGCCGTTGATGGCGAAACCGCCGGTCATCATGCGGTTGTGGGCGATGAATTGCTTGAGCAGTTCCGACACCGCCGGGCCGGACCAGGCGATCCAGCCTTCGGAGTCGAGGAACCGACGCTGCTGTTCCCGCGGCAGTAGCGCCTCGCGGTCGTGCAATTGACGAACGAAGTCGACGCGGGCCTTGGCCGTCTTCAGCGGGTCGAGCATCTGAAAACCGGTGCGCGCCAACCACCCTGGGATGTCGAGGCGGTTGAACACGTGGTCGGCCATGAAGTCGGCGGCGACCACGCCGATGTTGGCCGGGATGCCCATCGGCAGGGCGGCCAGGGTGTCGACCGGCGCCCCGAAGGTGATGATGCTGGCCAGATCCTTGGACCGGCGGTACGCGGCGGTCTGGTAGGCGAACATGCCACCCTGCGAATAGCCCGCCAGGTGGATGTCCTGCCCGGTGGTCTGCTTGACGGTGTCGATCGCGTCGTTGAGCGCGACCACGTGGTCGGCCAGCGTGCGCCGCATGCCACCTTCGACCTTGTCGGGTTCGCCGAAATCGATGACCCACGGATCCAGCCCTGCGGCGTGCAGAATCCCGACCGCGCCGGAGTCGCGGGTGACGTCGAACATGTTGGCCGACATCATCATCGGGTGCACCATCAGCACCGGCGGACCGGCCCGTCGCTTGCCCGGCCTGCTGTCCGGCGGGAAGTATCGCCGGAGCTTGTACATCGGCACGCTCTCGACAATCTGGAACGGCGACGGCACCGCGCCGGTCTCCAGGCCGCCCAGCCGCAGCACCTCGAGCCCGTTCTGGGCCGTGGCAAGAAGTCGCTCCACTGGCCCGGTGACGGCCGAAAGATTCACATCCACTCGCTGAACCCCTAAAGAATGTCCTGCTCAACTAGGCCCGACAGCTTGCACATCATGGCACACCCCTGAAGTTCGGCCTGAGCCGTTCCGCCCGCTGCACCCGACTGCGGAACTCCTCAGCCAGCGCTCCGCAGGCTCCGCGCCGCGCGTCGTCGTACCCGCTAGGCTGTGCCTAGTGGCACACCTGCTTGGGGCTGAAGCCCTGCATCTGGAGTACCCGACGCAGGTGGTCTTCGACTCCTTGACGCTCGGAGTCAACGAAGGCGATCGCATCGGCATCGTCGGTCGCAACGGCGACGGCAAATCAAGCCTGCTGAGCATGCTGACCGGGGTCCTTGCCCCGAATTCGGGCCGGGTCACCCGGCGCAGCGGAGTCCGGGTGGGCGCGCTCGACCAGTCCGACATCCTGGACGACAACAGCACTGTGGGGCACGTTCTGGTCGGTGACCAGGCCGACCACGAGTGGGCAGGCAATCCCCTGGTCCGTGACGTCGTCGACGGCCTGGTGGCCGATATCGGCTGGGACGCCAAGGTCGCCACGCTCTCCGGCGGGCAGCGCCGGCGGGTGCAACTGGCCGAGTTGCTGATGGGCGACTGGGACGTGATGGTGCTCGACGAGCCCACCAACCACCTCGACGTCGAAGGCATCACCTGGCTGGCCGGCCACCTCAAGACCCGCTGGGCGCGCAACAGCGGCGGACTGCTGGTGGTGACGCACGATCGGTGGTTCCTCGATGAGGTGGCGCTGACCACCTGGGAGGTGCACGACGGGATCGTCGAACCGTTCGACGGCGGCTACGCCGCCTACATCCTGCAAAGGGTGGAACGGGACCGGCAGGCCGCCACGATGGAGGCCAAACGCCAGAACCTGATGAAAAAGGAGTTGGCGTGGCTGCGGCGCGGGGCGCCTGCCCGGACGTCGAAGCCCAAGTTCCGCATCGACGCCGCCAACCAGCTGATCGAAGATGTACCGCCGCTGCGTAACCCGATCGAGCTGGCCAAGCTGGCCACCGCCCGGCTGGGCAAAGAGGTCGTCGACCTGCTCGACGTCGGCGTGGCCTATGACGGCCGCCAGGTGCTCAGCGACGTGGAATGGCGCATCGCCCCCGGCGAGCGGACCGGCATCCTCGGCGCCAACGGGGCAGGCAAGTCCACTCTGCTCGGGTTGATCGCGGGCACCGTCACACCTGACAGCGGAGTGGTCAAGCGTGGCAAGACCGTGAAGCTGGCGATGCTGGATCAGCAGGCCGGCATCCTGGCTGCCCACGAGAGCGAGATGGTCAGGGAAGTACTGGCGCAACTGCAGACCGACTTCCAGGTAGACGGTAAGGACATCACGCCGACCGCCCTGCTGGAGCGCCTCGGCTTTCGCCGCGAGCACCTATCCGCCCGGGTCAACGAACTCTCCGGTGGACAACGGCGCCGGCTGCAGCTGTTGCTGACGATTTTGTCCGAGCCGAACGTGTTGGTCCTCGACGAGCCCACCAACGATGTGGACACCGACATGTTGGCGGCCACCGAGGACCTGCTGGACTCCTGGCCGGGCACGCTGATCGTCGTCTCGCACGACCGGTACCTGCTGGAGCGGGTGACCGATCAGCAGTACGCGATCCTGAACGGACGCCTGCGGCACCTGCCGGGCGGCGTTGACGAGTATCTGCGTCTGGCCAAGGCCCAGCCGGCGAGTGCGACCGCGAATTCGCCTGCGTCGGCGGGGTCGTCGTCGGGTGCCGATTCGTACACGGCGCAGAAGGAGATCGCGGCGACCGAGCGGAAAATCGGCAAGATCGCCAAACAGATCACCGCACTGCACGCCACCATGGCCGAACACGACTCCAGCGACTACGAAGGGCTGGCCGAGCTGACCGCCCGGCTGCGGGCGTTGGAGAAGGAGAACGCCGAACTCGAGGATCGCTGGCTGGAGCTTTCCGACTTCGGGTGAGGCCTGTTCCTAAGATGGGCCCGGTGCGCGATGTGCTGCGGCCACTGATCTTGTGGGTGCAGTGCTGGCCACAGTTGGCGGCCTGCTATCTGGTCGGTCTGCTCGGTAGGACGGGTGCCATCGAGCTCGCGGCCTGGGCCGGGCACGACAACGACTGGTGGGCCTCGTTGATCATGCCGCTGGCCGGGCTGGCGCGGCTCGGTTCGTACGTGGCGATGTTTCTGGTGCTGCGCCGATCGATCCCCGTGCTGACGGCGTTCCCCCGGGCGTCGGGGCGGCGGCTGGACCTGTTCGCGACGGTGATCGCGCCGTTCTTCGCGATCTACCTCGGCTGGAAACTGTTCGCCGAAGACTGGCTGGCGTTCGAGGCGGCCGCGCTGAACTACCGGATCGGCGAGGCAATGACCCGCGTCGCCGCCGGCGGTCCGTCCAGTGAGCTACATCCCGATACGCTGCCGGTCGGCCCGAGCACGTTGGTGTTGATCATCGCGGCGCTGGCGCTGCGCTACGTGCTGAGCTGGCTCAAGGACCGGCTGCCCGGATGGCTGCTGCCCTTCCGGATCTACGTCGACGCGCTGTGGGTCTTCTTGGTGCTGAGCTTCTCGGTCAACAAGGGCCTGACCTGGTTGATCAACCCCGCTGGCTGGATCGCCGAACGGCGGATCGTGGTGTGGTTCAACACCACCCGGGCAGAACTGTTTTCACATTTCCAGCCCTTGGAGACCGCGTGGGACACCGTGACGTGGGCACTGCGCACGGTGTTCGGCGGCGCCGCGATACCGCTGCTGTGGCTGGCCATCGCGGGCATCGTCTACGGGGTGTCGCTGGCGGTGGAATGGCACCAGTTGGCGCGCCGGGTGGGTGGTGATCGCGCGGGGGTGCTGATCGAGCGGGCCGCGCCGACCGGTAAGCGCCTGCAGACCCGCTGGCAGATCGTGCCGAAACCGTTGCGGGAGAAGACCCGCGACCGCGCGTTGGAGCAGTTCGGCAAGTTCCGGCCGATCGCGGATTCGGCACGGCTGGTGCTGCACGGTGGGATCGTCGCGTTGTCGCTCTACGTGCTGGCCTATCTGGTGTTGGCCTGGTTGGACATGTCGGGTGCGTTCTACCGCGTGCAGTTCGGCGACGGCTATCTGTTCCGTGGCATGGCGTGGGTGCTCGGTCCGCACTCTGCGCAGTTCTGGTCGGCGTATTCGACGCCGCTGAGCCTGCTGTCACATTTGATCATCGAGCCGCTGCGGATCTGCTTGGTGGCAGGCACTTTTGCCTACTGCCTGCAGCACGCGCTGGCTCAGTCGCCGGCAGCCGCTACAGCGTCAGCCGCACCAGGATCCGGCCGCTGAAGTCGGTGACATCCACCGCCGTCGGCACCGCGTCCTGCGGAAGCACGAAGGTGAACTGCACCGGGCCGGGCCGGGTGCAGTTACCCGTCGCCCCGTCGGGTGGGGTGACGGCGAACCCCCCGACGCCCTGCGCCTGCCACCTTCGCTGCCCGTCGGTGATCACCCCGACGCACGAGCCATCCGGCTGCGCACCGGACCGGTCGATCGAAACCACTTCGAGCACAGTGCCTTTCGGCAGCGGATCCGCGTAGGCGCGTGGGCTGGCAGCCAGGTGCCGCACCGCGGTCACCCGCCAGGTCAGGCCGTCGACGGTGCCGGCCTGATCGGCGGGCACGATGACCGCAGGTGTCACGGTGTGGCGATAGGTCGACCAGTCCGGCAGCAACTCGGTGCCGGTGTAAACAACCAGCGCGACCACGACGACGACCGCACCGATGAGGTTGCGTTTCCACAGCGCGGTCACGATGCGGCGCTCACCGGCTTGGGCAGTTCCACTGCGTCACTGCGACTGACCCGGGAGTCGGTGAGCGAAATATCCACCACCAGAAGCGAATCCAGGCGCGGATCAAGACCCAGCCACGTCCGCAGCATCACCGACCCGACCGTGTCCAGCAGGGCCGGCGGCACGTCGAACACCCAGGCGCCTTGCTCGGTGATGTCGGGATCGAGCGGGCCACCCAGGGTGGCGCCGGGCAGCAACCGGTCGCTGGGTGCGTAAGTGTTGCGGCCGACGAGCAGCTCGGCGCGCGGCAGGCCGGAGCTCTCGGTGGCGGTGACGGTGGCATCGACGAGCACCCAGACGCCGATCGCCTGCACCGACCGGCCGCGGTCCGGCTTGACCAGCGGCGTGATCTGTAGCCCGGTCACGGTGGTGGTCAGCGCCCGCCCGCGGGTGGGCGAACCGGTGTCGCCGCGGACGTCGAATGGGGCGTAGATCTCGGTGTTCTCGGGCAGGTGATGCCAGGTCAGTGCGGCCAACGTGATCGCGATGACCGCACTGAGCGGGGCGACGGCAGCCCGTAGTGTGCGGGTCATGGGCTGACCTTGACCGGTACCTCGATCTGGCCGTACTCGGTCAGGCTGTCCAGCCACGTCTTGCCGTAGGTGACCCGTAGTTCCTGGAATTGCTTCTGCCACACCCGGAATGTGACGGACTCCCCCGGCTGCACCGCGTCGTCGGGGACCTCCCAGAAGAAGGCCAGCTGATCGGACAGGCCGGGGCCGAGCCGGCCGATCAGGGTGCCGTCCTTCATTCGCGACGCCCCGATGAAGCGGGTGTTCGCTTCACCCCGCAGATCCAGCTCACCGTCGAGCTTGCCGGGCACGGTGCCGTCATTGCGGACATCGGCCACCACGCCAAGATAGCGTCGGCCGGGTTTGGGCGGCAGCCGGGTTTCCCCGGCCCGCAATTCCCGGACCAGCGAGGCGCGGTCGATGGTGAGGGTGAACTCGCCGTCGCTGAATTCTTCGCCCGGCTGGAAATGGGTCACCGTGGTCTCGACGCTGTCCAGCCCACCGAACAGTGCGGTGGCAGCGAGAATGACGACGACCACGCCCTGGCGCATCTGGCGGAACCCCAGATCGGCAAACCAGCGTCGCACTCGATCCTTCAGCCCGCCTGGGGGTGCACCACCCATGGCGGCCGATGCTATCTCAGGCCTGTCCGTCAGCGATGCAAGCGGATGCGCAGCTGGTCCGACCGGTCGCGGACCACGCTGAGCTGTTTGGCCACCTGGATCGGGGCGGTGCCACCGCGGGCGTCGCGGGAGTTCACCGACCCGTCGATGGTCAGCACCTCACGCACCTGGGGGGTCAGCTCGGGGGTGATGGCGGCGAACTCGTCGTCGGTGAGTTCGTCCAGGCCGACGCCGCGGGTCTCGGCCTGTTTGACGGCACTGCCTGCGGCTTCATGCGCGACACGGAACGGAACCCCTTGTCGCACCAGCCATTCGGCGATGTCGGTGGCCAGTGTGTAACCGGCCGGTGCCAGCGTCGCCAGCCGCTGCTCGTCGAAGGTCAGGGTCGCCACCAGGCCTGCCATCGCGGGCAGCAGCATCTCCAGTTGGGCCACCGAGTCGAACAGCGGCTCCTTGTCCTCCTGCAGGTCGCGGTTGTAGGCCAGCGGCTGCGCTTTGAGGGTGGCCAGCAGGCCGGTCAGGTTGCCGATCAGCCGGCCGGACTTGCCGCGGGTCAGTTCGGCGATGTCGGGGTTCTTCTTCTGCGGCATGATCGAGCTGCCCGTCGACCACGAGTCGTGCAGCTTGACGTAGCCGAATTCTGTTGAGCTCCAGAGGATGATGTCCTCGGCGAGGCGCGACAGGTCGACGGCGATCATGGCGAACACGAAGCCGGCTTCGGCGGCGAAATCGCGGGCCGAGGTGGCGTCGATGGAATTGTCGGCGGCGGCGGCGAAGCCGAGTTCCTCGGCGATCGCGTCCGGGTCGAGGCCCAGCGACGAGCCGGCCAGCGCGCCCGACCCGTAGGGCGAGATGGCGGTGCGGTCGTCAAAATCGGCGATCCGGTCGATATCGCGCAGCAGCGGATGCGCATGCGCCAGCAGATGGTGCGCCAGCAGCACCGGCTGAGCGGACTGCAGGTGGGTTTTGCCCGGCATGATCGCGGTCGGGTGCGCCGCGGCTTGAGTGGTCAGAGCGCCGATCACCTGGAACGCACCGTCGGCGACGCGACGGACGGCGTCGCGCAGCCACATCTTGAACAGGGTGGCCACCTGGTCATTTCGCGATCGCCCGGCCCGCAGCCGGCCACCGAGGTCGGCACCCACGCGGTCGATCAGGCCGCGCTCGAGGGCGCCGTGCACGTCCTCGTCGGTGACTATCGGGCCGAAGCTGCCGTCGGCGACGTCGTCGCCCAGGCTGTCCAACCCGGCGAGCAACCCGTCGCGTTGCTCTTCGGTGAGCAGGCCGGACCGGTGCAGCACCCGGGCGTGCGCCTTGGACGCGGTGACGTCGTAGGGGGCCAGCACCCAGTCGAAGTGGGTGGACTTGCTCAGCGCCGCCAGGGCGTCGGACGGCCCGCCGGCGAACCGCCC
>JBEVHL010000174.1:0-5032 GCA_040511255.1 Mycobacterium sp.
GGCGGCGCGGCGCTGGCCGCTCCCGGAGATGATCCGACGACAACCCCGGCCCCGGACGTTTCGTCGCCGGTCCTGCCCGCCGAGCCGTCGGAAGGGGTTGATGAGACGCGGGACCAGGACATCGGGTTGTCGGGGAACCCGGTGGTCGAGCTGTCGCGGTCGCAGGGCAATCCGGGGACGACGTTCACCGCCACTGCGACGGGTTTCGTCACGTGCGGGTCGACGATGTCGTTCCAATGGTCGGGCGGTGCGTACAGGGAGGTGCTGACCGTCGCAGGCATCGCTATGGCCTTGTTGACCGTGTCGGATGACACCCCGGCCGGCGCGTATGTGGTGACCGCATCGTGCGGGGATGAACTGGCCCGCGACACGTTCACCGTCACCGTGCCCGAGAGGAACCCCACCCTGGACTTCACGCCCGACCGGGGCGAACCGGGAACGGCTTTCACTGCGACGGCGCGTGGTTTTGGACAGTGCGACCCGATGTCCTTCCGATGGGGCGACGACAGTCAGCCGCTCGCCACCGTGTCAGATGCCCCAGATCCTGTCACGGTTGACCTGGTGGTCCCGGAGGATGCCAAGGAGCAGACCTCAGCGGTAACCGCGTCCTGCGGAGACACCCAGGCCAGTTCGCCCTTCACCGTGACCGTTGCCGAGACACCGAGTGTCACAGTCAACCCGGTGGAGGGCCGGCCCGGAACGGCATTCACCGCCACCGCGACCGGGTTCGGCACCTGCCGCCCGGTGTCGTTCGAGTGGGATGGCGCGCCGCTGGGCCCGGCAACCGACGAAAACGGCACTCTGACAGGACAGTTCACGGTACCCGAGGCCCCAGCCAGAGCTCACCAGGTGACCGCATCGTGCGCGGATGCCCATGCGCCTCCGGCGACTTTCACCGTGGCGCAACGTCCAACGCCCGTGCTCACCCTGTCACCCGCGACGGCGGCGGCAGGCACTGAGGTGAGAGCCTCGGGTACCGGATTCGACTGCCAGGACGACCGGGTGCAGCTGCTGTGGGACGGCACGAGCCTGTTGACCGACGCCCCGGCAGGCACGTTCACCGTGACGCTCGCCGTCCCCGCTCAGGCGCCCGCCCAAAGGCACACGGTGCTCGCCGTCTGCCGCGACCACCCCGACGTCAGCGATAGCCTGAGCTTCACGGTGACACCCCTCGCACCCCCGATTACCACGCCTGTACTCAGTGCACCTGCCACCCTGGCACTCACACCCAGCAGCGGGCAGCCAGATGATCGAGTACAGGTCGTCGGCGACCGATTCGGTTGCACCAACGTGTTTGGGACCGTGCAGCTTTGGTGGGAGGACGGCACGCAGCTGCCCGTTGCCACCCTGGACCGGTCAGGTCATTTCACGACCTCGGTGGCGGTACCGCTCAACGCCCCCGCCGGCCCCCTCAGGCTGCACGCAACCTGTCTCGGCGCGTCGATCCCGATGACCGCGGACTTCACCGTCGTAGCCGATCCCATACCAGAGCTCCCGCCGCGCAACGGGATTCCGTGGTGGGTGATCGTCCTGATCGGGGTGACGGCCGGCGGTGCGAGCCTGCTAGTGGTGCGCCGGCTACGCAAATCGAAACCGAGCCCTCGGCCTGCACCGGTGGTTCGGGCCGTCCCGCGTGTCGGTCCCCCACCCGCCGTCGACGTATTCGCGACACCCGCCAACGGCGAAGCGACACACACCGTTCTGCTGGAGATCCATGCCGACCCAGGCACTCAGATGATCAGAGAGGTGGACGATGACCACGCCCGTACTTGACGAGACGGCGACGATACGCGACCTGCTGTTCGGCGAAGAGCCAGGCAAGCCTGTCGACCAGCTCGCCCAGGCGCTGCAGGACAACAGCACCCTGAGAGCTGTCCTCACCAGCCTTCCAGCTCCGACCGCCGTCGTCGCGCAAGAACTGGCGACCGCCACCGACCGACTCTTGTCGCTCAACCTGGCCGATATCGCCGCCGGCGGATGGAAGAAGTACCAGGCGCTGACAGAGGCAGCCCGTTCCACCCGGGACAGACCAAACGCTCGTAAGAGCGTGACGCTGGTGACCCATCTAATCGAGTCCAGCCATCGCCCGAAAGTCGAGTTGTTGGTCAACGACGTATCGATGACGCTCATCGAGATCGGACTGCAGCTGACCTTCACGATGGCCGGGGTGCGCGCCATCGTGGAACAGGGCAGGTTGACCAAGATCGAATCCGGCTCCTGCACGGTCGCTGGATCTATCGCCATTCAGCAGGTTGAGCTGACCAAGAAGGAACGGGAGTTCGACGTCCCCGGAGTGGTGCGCCTGGGCAACGGGCTGGAGCTGCTCGGGGCTACCGCGGGCCGGGCGATGTCCGACCCAGTTCTCCACAGGACCTTTTCAGACGCGTGACAGACATTGCCGATGTCCGACTCAGCGCCCCAGCTCAGGCAGTCGGGCTATACCGGTTCGCCAGCGTGCCCGACAGCCCGCGCACCGAGGCGGGCACCGGAATGTCGTCGTCGCAGTCCGGCGCCCGCAACGGCTCGCCGTACACCGTGGTCAGTGGCACCACCCCGGCCCACACGCCGGCAGCGATGTCCTCATCCGGGTCGTCGGGCCAGCTGCTACTGAGCTTCAACGACCAGTTCGACTCCCCGATCGGCAGTCGCATCGCGACGGTCGCCGCCAACTCCTTGCGGGAACTGGGCCGCAGTTCGGCCACCCGGCCGGGGATGAACGTATCGGTCAACGTCTCTAGAAGCCGCAGCTTCTCCTCGGAGGTGACTTGTTCGAACGCGCCGAACAGTGTCGCACTGCGGTAATGGAACGAGGATTCAAACGCGCTGCGCGCCACCACGACTCCGTCGAGTGCGGTCACCGACACCGATACCGCCGCACCTGCGGCCGCGGCCCGCAGCCAGGGCGATCCGGTGGAGCCGTGGATGACGATGTCATCACCGATCCGGGCGAAACCGGTGGGGAAGGCCACCGGATGGCCGTCCACTACCAGTGCGATGGTGGCCAGCGGTGTGCTGTCGAGCAGGGCGTCCAGGTCCTGGCGGGACGTGCTCTGCTTCTCGCTGATACGGGAGATCTTCGTCGAGGGCTGCGACATGGCATAACTGTCGCACCTCCACGGAAATACCGCATCAGGGTTAAAGTTCCGGACGGAACTGCCACCAGGAGGCGACATGGCCATCGAACTCCCCGCGGGATTCAGCATCGACACCCTGTCGGTCGACGGGGTCGCGATCGAGTACGTCATCGGCGGCGCCGGCCCCACTCTGGTGCTGCTGCACGGCTATCCCCAATCCTGGTACGAGTGGCGGCACGTGCTGCCCGCGCTGGCCGAGCACTACACGGTGATCGCCCCGAGCCTGCGCGGTGCGGGCCGCAGTGACGCTCCGCCCACCGGCTACGACAAGAAGACCCTGGCCGCAGACATCCACGGGCTGCTCACCCAGATCGGCCACGACAAGGACATCCGGCTGGTGGGCCACGATATCGGTCTGATGGTCGCCTTCGCCTACGCTGCCGCACACCCACAGGACGTCGTCAAGCTCGTGCTCAGCGAAGCGTTCGTGCCCGATCCCGCCATCTATACCTTCCCGGCGCTGTCCGCCGACGGCCCCGGCCCGTGGCATTTCGGCTTCTTCCTGCTGGACAACGGATTTCCCGAACAGATCATCGCAGGCAATGAAGCACTCTGGATCGACCGTTTCATCGACGCCATCGAAGTGGTGAAAGGTGCTGTGACACCTGAGGATATCGAGGTGTACGCCGAATACCTGCGGCAGCCCGGCCATCTCAAAGCCACCCTGGAGTGGTTCCGCGCCTGGCCGCAGGACATGGCCGAGAACGCGCAATACAAGTCGGCGAAACTCACCATGCCGGTGCTGGCCATCGGCGCCGACGGCAGTATGGGTGATTTCGTGGAGAGCAACGCCAGGGAGTACGCCGCCGATGTCACCGGCGTCATCATCGAGAACTCAGGACACTGGATCTACGAAGAGTTTCCGGAGAAGCTCACGGCGATCCTGCTCGATTTCCTCTAGGCGCAGCCGGCAGCGGGGGTCGCCGACTTCTCGATGGTGAGTTCGGCATTGCTGAGCACCGTGATGTCGATCGAGCCACCCGGCCCGCTCCAGCGCCATTCCACGGTGCCTGTCTTGGCGTCGGTGGTGTCGCTGCACCACTTGAGTCCGGCAAGTTCTTTGCCAATGGGCAGTTTGGGTTTGAGGTCGGCCACCGTCTCGGCCTGAGTGCCGGGCGGCTGCCAGATTTCGACGCCCTCGGCGTGGCTGGAGATCTTGGTCCCCAGTGGCAGGGCCAGGTCGATGAGGGTGGAGTGAATGACCTCCGGCGGCGCCGACGACGTGGCCACGCCGGCGGTCGGGCTGGACGTCTCCGACGAGCAGCCGACCAGGGCGGCAACCGCCACGAAAAGTGCTGCGACGTATCGGATCATGCGCTTCACGCTAGCCGCCGCAACGCCTCGGGCGTCAGATCAGCCAGCGTCGGATACCCGTCGACGGCCATGATGAGATCGGCTTCGGCCAGCATGGAGCGCAGCACGTGCACGATCCCGTCGACCCCGCCGAGCGCGAGACCGTAGGCATAGGGCCTGCCGATCCCGACGGCACTGGCGCCGAGGGCCAGTGCCTTGATCACATCCGCACCGGAGCGCACGCCCGAGTCGAACAGCACGGGGAGATCCCCGGCCGCCTCCACCACACCGGGCAGGCAGTCGAGCGCGGGCAGGCCACCGTTGGCCTGGCGGCCACCATGATTGGAACAGTAGATTCCGTCGATACCGTAATCGATTGCCCGCCTGGCATCTTCGGGATGGCAGATGCCTTTGAGGATGAGTGGCAGTTTCGTCAACGAACGCAGCCACGTCACGTCGTCCCAGGTGACCGACTGACCGAACACACCGGCCCACTGCATCACCACCGCGCGGGGGTCGGCGGCATCGATCTTGGAGATGAAGTTCGGATCACTGGTGTAGTTGGCCAGGCACTTTCCCCGCAGCTGCGGAAAGTTCGACGTCGC
>JBEVHL010000175.1:0-22340 GCA_040511255.1 Mycobacterium sp.
AGGTCTTGCACTGGCCGTCCGGGGCCAACATCCCCCACCGCGAGCAGGCGATGCTGGCGCCCGGGCTGAGCATCAGGTTGGTGCCGCCGACCAGCGCGGTATCGCTCTCGCGGCTGCGCAGGCTCTGGCAGGCAAGGTGGATCGCGGTCAGCGACGACGAGCACGCGGTGTCGAGCACCATGGCCGGACCGCGCGCACCGAGGAAGTACGCCAACCGGCCCGCCGCGAAGTTCGCCGAGTTGCCGGTCAGGACGTAGGCGTCGAGCTCTTCCTGGGCGATGCCCGACAGGGTCAGCATGTAGTCGTAGGCCGTCTGGCCGACGAAGACGCCAGTCTGGGTGCCGCGGATGGCCCGCGGCGTTATTCCAGCGTCCTCCAACGCTTCACACGCCACTTCCAGCAGCAGCCGCTGCTGCGGATCGATGGCCGCGGCCTCCCGTGGTGAGATGGCGAAGAAGTCCGCGTCGAATTCGTCGGGTTGCCACGAGGTCAGGAAGCCGCCTTCGCGGTTGCAGATCGTCCCCGGCACGGTGTGGTCATCGGTGTAGTACGCGTCGGCGTCCCAACGCTCTGCCGGAACCCGGACGATGCCGCTGCGGCCGTCTTTCAACAGCTCCCAGTACTGGTCGGCGTTGTTCACCCCGCCGGGAAAGCGGCACCCCACGCCGACCACGGCGATCGGTTCGGTGCCCGACTTCTCGGCGATCTCCAGGCGAGCCGACAGGTCGTCGATCTTGCGGAGCGCGTCGGTGATGATCGCGCGGGCACGATCAGGCGTTGCGGTGGTCACGGGGAACGCCTAGCCCTTCGCGAGTCGGTCGGCAAGTTGTTGCAGGAGATCATCTTCGGTGAGGTTGTCGTATTCGTCGGCGACGCCGCTGCCTGCGTCGGCCAGTTCGGGAAGCACCGTCGCCAGCTGAGCGGTCAGTGATTCGACATTCGGATAGTCGAAAACCACCGCAGGGGTCAGCGGTACACCGAGGCTCGCACTCAGGCTGCGCGACAGCGCGACACTCATCAGTGAATCCATGCCCAGTTGGAAGAATCCCGCGGCCGGGTCCAGGATCTCCGACGGTGGCAGTCCCAGCACGTCCGTGGCCAGCCCGCCGATGTGGTCGGCAAGCAGATCGTATCGCCGGTCAGGTGCACACTCGCGCAACACTTTCCGGAACTCCGTCTCGACGGTGGCTTGCTGCGCACTGTCCTCGACCGCCAGCACGTCATCGACGATGCGCAGCGCGCCGCGGGTCCGGTACGCCGCGGCCAGCAGCGGCCAGTCCGCGTCCACCACGACCGACCGCACCGGCGCCGGCATGCCCGGGGCACCCAACACCACCGACAGCGCGCGGATGGCCACCTCGTCGGCCATCGGCTGCAGGCCGGAGTCCGACGTCACCTGGCTGGCCTGGGATTGCATGTCGGCCAATGACTTCCACAGTCCCCAGTTCACCGCGGTGGCCGGCAGGCCGAGGTTGCGGCGGGCGTGGGCGAAGGTGTCCAGGAAGGTGCTGGTCGCCGTGTAATGGGCCAGCCAGCGCGAGCCGAGCAGACCGGAGATCGACGAGAACAACACGAAATGGCGGAGGTCTGTCCGCAGCGAGAGGGCGTGCAGCACCCCGAGGGCGTCCAGCTTCGGCCGGAACATGGTGGCGACATCACCGGCGGTCATGTCCGACAACGCCACCGGTCCCCCGGCGAAGGCGGCCAGGTAGATGCCTTCGAGCGCAGGCAGATCCGCACCGAACCGATCGAAGAGCGCCGACATCGCGGTGGCGTCGGTGGCATCGGCGGCCACCTGGATCAGCGTCGTCCCCGTCGCCGACAGTCGGCCGGCCAGTTCGTCCAGCCGGCCACCGGGGTTTCGGGATACCGCCACGATGGTGCCCGCGCCCATGTCGGCCAACTGCTGGATCAGATGTGGACCGATGTGGCCCGTCGCACCGATGACGAGGTGGCTGGTGCCCGACCCCACGGCGCCAGTCGGTGCGGGGACCGGGGCCCGTCGCAGCCGCGGCACGTGCCGGGACCCGGCCCGGTAGACCACCTGGTCCTCACCGTCGCCTGCTTGCGCTTCGTCGCGTACCCGCCGCGCGGTCAGCACCGCAGGCATCGAGTCGTCGACATCGATGATGCCGCCCCAGATTTCGGGAGTTTCCAGGGCCAGCGTCCGGGCGAGACCCCACAGCACGGCATGGGCCGGGTTGGCCCGGTCGCCGTCACCGGCCGGCTGGGCGTTGCGCGTCACGATGAACAATCGCGGCGGCAACGGTGCCGAAAGAAGCTCTTCGACGAGGATTCTGGCCTCGTTGAACAATTCGTAGGCCGACGCGATGTCGATGGCGTTGTCTGCGGCCGGCGGCGCGAACAGCACGTTGTCCACTTCGGCGAGTGGCAGGCCAACACCGAGTTCGGCCGCCAACTCGGCGTCACCGACCACCAGCCATGACCCGGCGGGCGGCCTGTCGCCGGCCGGCAGTGCAGCGATGGGCCACACCGGTTCGTAGAACCAGTCCGCCGGGATGGGACTGTTCGCGCCGGCCAGGGGCGGAGCCGCGGTGCCGGCCCCAAAACCGTTGGTGGGCAGCGGTGCCGCCACCTCGACCCAGTGCCGGGTGTGTCGCCAGGGTGTGGTCGGGATGGCCGGATGCGGTTCCGGTGGGTGCTCGACGTGGCGCGGTCGGGCGACGTAGGTGGCGTTGAAGTTGGTGTGGAAGGCCACGGTGTCATGGGTGTCGCGGGCCAGCGTGCCGAGGCTGTGGTGGTGGGCTTGACCAGAATCCAGCGAGCCGAGCGTCTCGGTGATGGCCTTGGTCAGCACCGGGTGCGGACTGATTTCGATGAACGTGCAGTTGTCCTCGGCGGCAGCGGCGATGGCCTGGCTGAACCGGACCGGATTCCGCAGGTTCGCGATCCAGTGCTCGGCATCGAAAGCTGGTTCTGCACCGGCATTCTCGACGGTACTGAACACCTCGATGTTCGGTCTGCGCGGGGTCAGGCCGGCCAGCGCCGTCCGCAATTGCGGCAGGATCGGATCCATCATGGCGTGATGGGAGGCCACCTCCATGTTGACCCGGCGCGCAAAGGTGTTCTGCTGCCGGGCCGCGGCGATGACGGCCTCGACGGCTTCGGTGGGCCCGGCGACCACGGTCTGGCGCGGCGAGGAGTAGATCGTCACCGTCACACCGGGGTGCTCGGCGATCAGCGCCTCGGTGGCGGGCGCATCGAGTTCCAGCAGCGCCACCGCGCCCTTGTCGGGGAGTTCGGACATCAACTGCGACCGCGTAGCGATCACCTGCAGGCCCTCGGCCGCAGTCAGAGCTCCGGCCACCACCGCGGCGGACACCTCGCCCATGGAGTGTCCAACCACCGCGTCGGGTTCCACGCCGTAGGACCGCCACAACGCCGTCAACGCCAGTTGCACCCCGACCAGTACCGACTGCACCCGGACCGAACCGTCCACCGGCTCGCCGTTGGCCAGCACATCGTGCAGTGAGAACCCGAGCTGGGCAACGAAATCCGGCTCCAGCTCCGCGACGGCGGCGGCGAACGCCGGTTCGTCGGCCAGCAGTTGCCTGCCCATGCCCGCCCATTGCGAGCCCTGACCCGAGTAGACGAACACGGTGCCTGCGCCGCACGGTCCCTGGTGCGGGCCGACCACGCCGGTGGCCGCCTGTCCCGCCGCCAGCGCCCGCAGGCCGGTCACGGCGTCAGCTCGGTCGGCCGCGCAGACCGTGCCGAACGATTCGTGGTGGCTGCGGTGGTGATCGAGGGTATGCGCGATGTCGGGCAGCGGCACCAGCGCGCCGGCCCCGGTCATCCAGTCGGCCAACATGGCGGCCATCTCGGCCACCCGGTCTGCGGTCTTGCCGGTGACCACCAGGGTGGTGACCGCGGGTGCGGCGGCGGGCGTCGCCGAAACACTCACCGAGGGCGCCTGTTCCAGCACCACATGGGCGTTGGTACCGCCGAAACCGAACGACGACACCCCGGCCCGGCGCGGTCGGCCGGTCACCGGCCATTGCGTGGCTTCGTCGACGACCTTGAGCCGAAGCTCGTCAAACGGGATGTGCGGGTTGGGATTTGCGAAATTCTGGTTGGCCGGAATGGTCCCGCGCTGCATCGCAAGCGCCGCTTTGATCAACCCGACGATGCCTGCGGCCGCCTCCAGATGGCCGAGGTTGGTCTTCGCGGCGCCGGCCAGCAGGGGCGCGTCGGGCCTGCGGCCGCGGCCATAGACCTGCCCCAGCGCCCGAGCCTCGATGGGGTCGCCGAGCAGGGTTCCGGTGCCGTGCGCCTCGACGTAGTCGATCTCGGCGGGCGCGACGTCCGCATCAGCGCAGGCCGCCCGCAACACGGCGACCTGGGCCGCCGGGTTCGGTGCCATCAATCCGTTGGAGCGGCCGTCCTGGTTGACCGCCGACCCGCGGATCACCGCCAGCACCCGGTCGCCGTCGCGCAGCGCATCGGAGAGCTTCTTGAGCACCGCCACGCCGCAACCCTCGCCGCGGACGAACCCGTCGGCGGCGGCGTCGAAGGCATGGCAGGCGCCGGTCGGGGACATCGCGCCTGCGGCGTCGAGGCTGCCGGTCACGATGGGCGAGAGCAGCAGGTTCACCCCTGCGGCCAGGGCCAGGTCGGACTGGCCTGTCCGCAGGCTCTGGCAGGCCAGGTGCACGGCGACCAGTGATGACGAGCAGGCGGTGTCGACGGTGAGCGATGGCCCGCGCAGGTCGAGGTAGTAGGACAGCCGATTGGCGATGATGCTCAACGCCCCGCCGGTACCCGTGTAGGGGTTGATCTGGCTGAGGTCACGGGCGGCCAGATACCCGTACTCGCTGACACTGGCGCCGGCGAACACCCCGGTCTGCGATCGCCGCAGCGATTCGGCCGGAATGCCGGCGTGTTCCAGCGCCTCCACCGCGACCTCGAGCAGCAGGCGTTGCTGGGGATCGATGCGGTCGGCTTCCAGCGGCGTGATTCCGAAGAACTCTGCGTCGAAGCCGGCGATATCGCCGAGGAAGGACCCGAACCGGGTGGTGTTCGCCAATGCCGTTGCCGCGCCGGGCGACCCGTCGTCGAACGCCTGCCACCGATCGTCAGGCACGGTGCCCACCGCCGACCGGCCCGCGGCCAGGAAGTCCCACAGCGCGTCGGGGCCGTTGATATCGCCCGGCAACCGGCAGCCCAACCCGATGATGGCGATCGGCTCGTGCAACGAAGTGGCGGCGGCATCCACCGGCGCCGCCGCAGCCTCGGTGTCGGGATTGACCAGTGCGTGCACCAGGCTGTTCAGGGTCGGGTTCTGCCAGAAGTCCACCGGCGAGACAGGCCGGCCCAACAACTCGGAGAGCTCGCCGGACAACACCACCGCATCCGTTGAGCCCAAGCCCATTTCATTCAACGGGCCGTCGAGGTGGATCTGGTCGGGACTGCAGCCGATGTTGGTGACGAGGTAGTCGACGAGCCAGATGCGAAGCTCCGCTTCCCGATCGCCTGCGTGGTGGTCGCCTCCGGATGTCATACGGAACGGTCCAGTCGTTGCAACCCACCACTGCACCTGGCCAGTACGCGTTCTTCGACCCACTGCGCCAATTGCGGCAGATTGCTGTTGAGGTAGAAGTGGTCGCCCGGGAACACCGTCAGGTCGAAGTCGGACGTCGTGCGCTCCCGCCACGGGTCCATCAGTTCCTCGGTACCCAGCTCGTCGTTGTCGGCCATCAGCGCGTGGATCGGGCAGGACAGCTTTGCCTCGGCCGGACTCTCGTAGGCCGCAACGGCTTTCAGGCCGCGCAAGGTCGGCAGGATGGTCGCGGCGAATTGCTCGTTGTTCAGGAATTCGGGGTTGACGCCGGTGACCTGGCTGACCAGGGCCAGCAGCTGATGATCGGTGCCCTGCACATTGGCCACTCGTCGCAACAGACCGGGTGCCGGTGAGGCCGATACGAACTGTGCCGCAATGGGATTGCCCGCCTGCTCGAACCTGGTGGCGAGTTCGAAAGACAGCAGCGAGCCCATGCTGTGGCCGAAGAAGGCGATCTGCCCGCCGGGTGTCTCCTCCGGCTTGAGCATCTTGGCCAGTTTGTCGGCGAGTTCGATGATGCCGACGTACTGCGACAGGTCCTTGCCGGCCTTCTTGCCGGGGTACTGCACGGCGACACACTTCACGCCGGGGCTGAACGCCCTGGCGAACGGCACGTAGAAATCAGCGGACCCGCCGGCGTGGGGGAAGATGTAGAGCCGCGGTGTGCCGGCGGGCTCCTGCATATTCGTGGTCACACCGGTGCGTCGAGGCGAGCAAAATCATCGAGCCGGTAGCGGTCCAGGCAGGTGGACCGGCGAACCTTACCGCTCGTGGTGATCGGGATCGCGCCCTGCGGCACCAGGACGATATCCGCCACCCGAAGGCTGTGCGACTGCGAAATCGCGGAGGTGACACGGCGTTTGACGTCGTTGAGCCGGTCGGTGGCCTCTGCGGCGGAATCGTTGCGGGCTTTGAGCTCGATGATGGTGACCAGGTGCTCGGTCCGGTCATCCGGAATCGAGATGGCCGCGACCCGGCCGCCGGTGATCTCCTGGACGGTGGATTCGATGTCGTCGGGGTAGTGGTTGCGGCCGTCGACGATCAACAGGTCTTTGATGCGCCCGACGATGAACAGCTCGTCGTCAGACATCACGCCGAGATCACCGGTGCGCAGCCAACCGCCGGCCGGGGTGCCCGGTGACGCGCTGATCACCGAGGCGCCGAAGTAGCGCTCCGTCTGCGCAGGATTGCGCCAATAGCCCATGGCCACGTTCTCGCCGTGCACCCAGATTTCGCCGATCGCGCCTGCGGCGTTCTCCCGCATGGTCTCCGGGTCGACGATCCGCAGCGTCGACGCATTGGGGGCGCCGTAACTGATCAGCTCCGTGCCACCGGCCGCGGTGTTCTCGCAACGTTTGGCGTGGCCCGCGGACAGTTTCTCGTATTCGAACCGGACCGAACTTCCGGCGCGCTCCGCTTCGGCCGTGGCCACGTACACCGTCGCCTCGGCCAGTCCGTAGGACGGTCGGACCGTGGTCTTGCGCAGATTGAATTGCGCGAAGCGGTCGTTGAATCGGGCGATGGTGGCGGCGTGGATCCGCTCGCTGCCGCTGATGATTCCCAACACGTCGCCCAGGTCGAGCCCGGCCATATCGGCATCAGAAGTCCGTCGGATGGCCAACTCGAACGCGAAGTTCGGTGCCGCCGAGAAAGAGTGGGTGTTCTGGGCCAGCTGTTGGATCCAGCGGGCGGGCCGCTGCAGGAAGGCCATCGGGCTCATCAACACCGCCCGCACACCACACTGAATCGGCGCGCAGACGCCGTGGATCAAGCCCATGTCGTGGAAGAACGGCAGCCAGGAAATGACGGTGGTGTCCGCAGGCGGCTCGCCGCCGTTGTCCACGAAATAGTCCCTCATTACCTGCTCGAGGTTTGCCACCACATTGCGGTGAGACACCATCACGCCGGCGGGAAGGCGCGTCGAGCCGGACGTGTACTGCAGGTAGGCAGGCCGGGACCGTACCTGTCGCGTCGGTTCGGAGTCCACCGGCGAATCCAGGTCCAAGCCGTCGACCTCGATCACACTTGCGGTGGAGCGCTCGCCGACGGCCGCTGCATACTCCCGGACCACCCCGGCGGCTGCCGATGTGGTGAGGATGACGGTCGGCGCGGAATCGCCCAGGGCGGCTGACACCCGCTCGTCGTGCGAGCCGAACTGCGGAACCGACAGCGGGACCCCGACGAAACCGGCGTGCAACGCGGCCAGGAACGCGACGATGTAGTCGAGGCTCTGCGGGGCCACGATGGCAGCCCGGTCGCCCGCCGCGCCGTGTCGCTTGATCTCCTCGGCAACTATCTGTACCCGCTGGTACACCTGATGCCAGGTGAGGCTTTCGGCAAAACCATTGGGATCGACGTCGTAATCGATGAACGTGTATGCCACGTCGTCGGGATGCTCTATCGCGCGGTCACGCAATAACGTTGAGATCGACGACTCAATTGCGGACATCGCGTTAGCGCCCCCTTCGGGGTTGCGTGCTTTCGCACCGGAGTAGAGGAATTCTGTTGTGCCTATTGGGCGGTCCCGATGGCGACTCCGCCACGACTCCCCCGACCCAGGTTGTGCGAACGCTCGTGCTCATAGCCGTTCCACGCCGTCCACCGTACGCGACATTTTTACGCCGTCGTCAGCTACGACTGCACAGTATGACCCAACAGTTTGGCGAAGCAACTTCGCAGTTAATCCGCTAATCCACCGCGATTTGCTGCATTGAATCGACTAGTGCTTGCCAGCACTGAGTAAGTGGGATACGCATAGTAGCTGGAATGCGCTGATCGAAAATTTCTCTCAGGTAAATTCTCGGTCGGCGACACGCGGGACACCGTCAACTCAACGCCTGATCGAGGTCGGCGAGCAGATCCTCGGTACCTTCCAGGCCCACCGAGATCCGCACCACCCCGTCGCCGAGACCGATAGAGGCGCGGCCTTCCGGGCCCATCGCGCGGTGGGTGGTGGTGGCTGGATGCGTGATCAGGGATTTGGCGTCACCGAGGTTGTTGGAAATGTCGATGAGCCGCAATTTGTCGAGAACTTCGAATGCCCGTTTCTTGCCGTCGGCACCGTCGAGTTCGAATGTCACGACGGTGCCACCGCCGGACATTTGCCGTTTCGCCAATTCGTACTGCGGATGCGATGGCAGATACGGATAACGGGCCCACCGCACCGACGGGTGGCCTTCGAGGAATTCGGCGATTTTCAGCGCGGATTCGGTGCTGTAGGCGACCCGGACGGCGAGCGTCTCGAGGCCCTTCAACAACGTCCACGCGTTGAATGCGCTGATCGCCGGTCCGGTGTGGCGCATCAGTTTCTGCACCGGGCCGTCGATGTACTCCTTATCGCCCAGGATGGCTCCGCCCAGCACCCGGCCCTGGCCGTCGATGTGTTTGGTACCGGAGTAGACCACGACATCGGCCCCCAGCGGCATCCCCTGCTGTAGCAGTGGCGTGGCAAAGACGTTGTCCAGCACCACTTTCGCCCCGGCGGCATGGGCCAGCTCACTGACCGCGGCGATATCGACGAGCGATTGCATGGGGTTGGACGGCGTCTCGAAGAACACCGCCTGGGTGGGCACCGAGAGCGCCTCCTCCCACTGCGCCAGGTCCTCCCCGTCGACGAAGACCACCTCCACCCCCCAGCGGGGCAGAATCTCCGAACACACCACGAAGCAGGAACCGAACAGGCTGCGCGCAGCGACCAGTCGATCGCCGGCGCCGAGCAGGGCACCCAGCGAGGTGAACACCGCGGCCATGCCGGTGGCGGTGGCGAATGCGGCGGGCGCGCCCTCGATCAGCCGCAGCCGCTCCTCGAACATCGAGATCGTCGGATTGCCGTAGCGCGAATACACATAGCGGTCGATGTCGCCGGTGAACGCCTTCTCGGCGTCGGCGGCCGTTTCGTAGACGTATCCGGAGGTCAGGTACAACGCCTCAGAGGTCTCTTCGAACCCGGACCGCAGCAGCCCGCCGCGTACGCCGATGGTGGCCTGGCTGACCCCGTCGGGCAGCGCAGCGGGAATCCGGACCGATGGCTTGCCGTCAGGCGTCATGCTGGTCATGACTGCGTCCAGGGCAGCCCGATGGCCCGCCAGCCGGTGGAGCCGCGGTGACGCTGCTCGTCGAGGTTGCCTTCGAACCCGTCAAGCACGTTGTAGGACGGTGCAATACCCGCTGCGGTCGCTGCCTCCGCGGCACCGATCGAACGATTCCCGGACCGACACAGGAAGATCACCGGCCGGTCCCCCGGCGTGACACCGGCCCCGGTCAGGTCTGCGACGAAGTCGTCGTTGTGTCGGCCGTCGGTGGTGTTCCATTCGACGTAGACGACGTCACGGCCCAGGCTGGACAGATCGGCCACGCCGACAAAACGCCACTCGGCATCGGTGCGACAGTCGACGAGCACCGCTTCCGGGTTGTCGCTGAGCAGTTTCCAGGCCTCTTCTGGCGTGATATCTCCGGCGTAACTCACGTTCGCATGGTCCCACATCGGTACAACCGGCACGGCCTTGGCTAACAGACCTTCCAGGCCCCGTCCTCGCGGGCAAAGGTCACCGGCACGTTGATCTTGTCCTCCGGAGCCTTGTCGAAGTGGTAGATCGCGGTGCCGGTGGCGCGGTCGCCGTCGATGACGACCCCGGTCACCCCGTCGACGTAGCGGGCACCCTGCTTGGCCAGCGAATCACGCTGGCGCGCAACCAGATCCGCCTCGGTACCGACCGCTGAGGCGCACGTGTAGCTGCGGAAATCGGGGTAGTTCTGGCGCTGTAGCGCGTCGTTCTGGGCCACCGCGGCCCGCGCCACCCGGTCCTCCTCGGTCAACCCGTCACCGCGGGTGAGCGTCGAGATTCCGATACCGATCAGGACGACCACAACGATCACCAGCGCGGCGATGAACGGCATCGGGCTGGCGCCCTCGGGTCCGGCAGCGTCGGCGTCGCGCTCTGCGCGCCGCGCACTCACTGGTCCGAGCCAACCTGCCACAGCTTGCGCAACGCCGCCGAGGCCTGCCGCACCCGATCGCGCGCCCTGGTCACGTCCGGCGCCGTGGCCAGGGCCAACCCCAGCCGCCGGCGCGGCGCACTGAATGCCGCGGGAATGCCCGCATGCGCCGTGAACACCCGGATGTCGCTCTCCGGCACCCGCAGGGCCTCGGTCAACGCGACGGTCAGCGCACCTTCGGTGTGCCCCGCGTCGGCACCGCCGTAGACCACCTCCGCGGCGCCCGGCGAAATCATGATGGTGTCCACCGGCAGACCGAGGATGGCCCTGGCATGCAACTCGAACTCAGACAGCCGCTGCGACCGCAAGGTCACCAGACCGCTGTCGTGCGGATGTCCACTCACATCGGAGAAGTACACCTCGTCGCCGCGGACCAGCATCTCCACGCCGAACACCCCGCGTCCGCCGAGGGCGTTGACGATCCGCGCCGCGATCGACTTGGCCGCATCCACCGCAGCCTCGGTCATCTGCTGCGGCTGCCACGACTCCAGCACCAGCTCGCCGGCGAAACCTTCGACGCGGCGGTGTCCGATGGGCTCGCAGAAGTGCAGCGCGCCCGCGGGGTCGTTGGTGCGGACGGTCAGCAGGGTCACCTCGTAGTCGATCTCGACGACCGTCTCGACCAGCACCCGGTTGTGTGTGATGCGCCCGGCGACCGACACCGCGCGCTCCCAGGCCGGGGCGACGTCGTCGGGGCGCAGCAGCACCGACTGCCCCTCTCCTGGCAACGCCACCAGCGGCTTGACCACCAGCGGGTACCCGGCGTGCTCGGTGACCGCGGTGAGTTCCTCGACCGATCCGGCGAACCAGAACGGCACGGTCGGCAGGCCGAGTTCGTCGGCCGCCAGCCGGCGCAGCCCTTCCCGGTCCAGGGTGAGCCGGGCGCTGCGCGGGCTGGGCACCACCTCGGTGCGGCCGCTGTCGGCGGCCGAGGCGAGCGCGTCGGCGGCGACGGAGTCCGTCGCGGGCACCACGTAGTCAGGGGCCAGCCGCTCGATCAGCGCGGCCACCTCATCGGGATCGGTCAGCTGGGCCACCGCCGTCTCGTCGGCGATACCGTGTGCCGGGGCATCGGCATAGCCGTCGACCGCGATCACCTCGGCACCGAGGCGCTGGAAGGCCGTGACCAGTTCGCGGCCCAGTTCACCCGGGCCCAGCAGCATCACCCGCGGTCCGCGCCGTTCTTCGGGCTCGGTGACCTCGGCCTCCGCAGCCGGCTCCGATGGCTGCGATGTCTCCGGGGTAGCCGCTGCCGGCGCGGTGTCCTCGTCGACCGGTTCGTCCACCGGCGAATCGGTGGTGGTGGTTTCCTCGTCGGTCATGCACTCAGCTCCAAATCGACGTAGCACCAGCGCCAGGTTTCGCCAGGCTCGATCGAGCGCATGACAGGGTGGTCGGTGGCGTGGAAATGGGCGGTGGCGTGCCGGTGCGGGCTGGAATCGCAACAGCCGACATGGCCGCAGGTCAGGCACATCCGCAGGTGGGCCCAACTGGACTCGCCGGCTTCCATGCATTCCTGGCAGCCTGGCGACAGCCGCTCGGGTTCGACGGCTCCCTTCGTCGCCGTCAGATGCTCACAACCCGGCGCCGGAGCCGGCGCAGCCTTCTGGCGCGAGCGCCTGGCCCGGATCACCAAAGATGCCACCTCCCGACGGAATCCTGCATGCTGCACGAGAGTTTCCACGAGGGAATGCGTGGACCGACCTCAGACATCTGTCCAAGGATAGGTGTCTACCGTTTGCCCGCTCTTCAGGGAGGTTTGACCCGCGTGAATGCCGAGCTGTTGGCCGTACTGGTGGCCGCCGTCCTGCTATCGGCATTGGCCCGGCGGTTCAACCTGTCCTCGCCGCTGGCCCTGGTGGTGGCGGGTCTGCTGGTCGGACTGATTCCCGGGGTGCCCGCGGTGACGCTCGACCCGAACCTGGTGTTGTTCGTGATCCTGCCGCCGTTGCTGTGGTCCGCCGGTCTGGAGAGCTCGTATCTGAACATGCGGCGCAACATCCGCGCCATCGGACTGCTGGCCGTCGGGTTGCCCTTGGCGACGACGTTCGCGGTGGGCTTCGTCGCGTTCCGCACGGTGCCCGATCTGACAGCCGCGGCCGCGCTGACCCTCGGCGCGATCGTCGCGCCGCCGGATGCGGTGTCGGCGACGGCCATCGGCCGCAAGCTCGGCCTGCCGCGCCGGATGATGACCCTGCTCGGCGGCGAGAGCCTGCTGAACGACGCCACCGCCCTGACCGCGTACAAGGTGTCGCTGGCCGCGGCCATCGGCGCCGCGGCGAGTTGGGGCCACGGCATCGGCACCTTTGGACTGGCCGTGGTGGGCGGCATCCTGGTGGGCGCGGTGCTCGGCAAGGCCATCGTCCTGATCCGGGCGCGACTGGACGATCCGTTGGTGGAGAGCGCTATCGGGTTGGTCGCGCCGTTCGTCATCTACCTGATCGCCGAAGAGGTGCATGGCTCCGGCGTGCTGGCCGTGGTGGTGGCCGCACTGTTCCTCGGCCAGCATTCGACCAGGGCGGGGTACGCGACCCGGCTGCAGGACGACGCCGTCTGGCGGGCCCTGCAACTGGTCCTCGAATCGTTCGCCTTCCTGCTGATCGGCTTGCAGTTGCCGAAGGTGATCAGCGAGTTGCAGGGCATCCGGTTCTCGGTGCTGGCGATCTCGTCGGTGGCGGTGTTGGCGACGGTGATCGTCGTGCGGATCGTCTGGCTCTTCCTGTTCGCCTACATACCGCGGCTGATGTTCGCCCATATCCGGGAGCGAGAACCCGCGCCCACGCCGGCGCAGGTGTTCCTGATCGGTTGGGCCGGGATGCGTGGCGTGGTGTCGCTGGCAGCGGCGTTCGCAGTGCCGATGACGACGCTGTCGGGCGCGCCGTTCCCCGGCCGACCGCACCTGATCTTCCTGACGTTCGTGGTGGTGATCGGCACGTTGCTGCTGCACGGTCTGACGCTGCCGTGGCTGGTCCGTCGGTTCGGCGTACAGGGCGACGAGGCGCACACCGACGTGGTGCGCGCCGCCGCGGCACAGACCAGGGCCGCGAATGCGGCGGCCAAGCGGCTCAACGAACTCATCGAAGAGCAGAAGAAATCCGGCCAGCCCTCCGATGTGCACGAGCGCGCCGCCGAGGTGTTGAGCCGTTGGAACACCCGTCGCGGTGACGCTGCGTGGGAGCAGTTGGGCCGCTCCGCCGACGATATCGGCGAGAGCCCGGCCGCCGCGTTCCGCAGGCTGCGACTGGAGATGCTGGCGGCCGAGCGGGAGGTGCTGATCACCGAACGCGACGAGGAGCGCATCGACGACGAGGTGCTGCGCACGTTGCTGCACGGCCTCGATCTCGAAGAGGCGACGCTGAACCGGGACTGACCGCCGGTCACCCCACGCCCAGGTTCTCCTCGAACGTCCGCATCGCCGATGTCACCGCGGTGAAAACCCGGTGTGCGGCAGCGAGATCCGCGTCGGGCAGGTCCGCCAGTGCCGTGCTGGTCAGGTCGCCCAGCGGGGTGAAGAACGTGCGCGCGACGGTCATGCCGGGCTCGTCGTACCGCAGGAGGACCTTGCGCCGGTCCGCCGGATCGGAGTCCCGCCGGATGTGCCCCGAGGCGATCATCCGCTCGACCAGGTAGGTGATGGCCGCGCCGGACACCCCCATCCGCTGCCGCAGCTGGCCCGAGGTCAGCGGGGTGCCCGCGCTGTCGGCCACCATGATGTGCACGAGCGCGCGAAAGTCGTTGGGCGACAAGTCGTGCAGCCCAGCGAACAGGTGGCCGATCTGTTCCGATTCCGCCGATAGGGCCCGGACGTCGGCGGCGATCAGCCCTTCGAGGTCCGTCCGCTCCGTCATGGGGTCGAGCATATCGGCATCGTCACAGATCATTCACTTGATTAATAGTTAAGTATTTGAAATATTATCGAAGTGACCTGGAACCGCCTCGCCACCGCCGTCAGCTCTCCCCGCTCGTGGGTGTGGGCGCTGCTGATCGCACTGGCCTGCGGACTGTTGATCGGTCTGGCCGGCACCGACGAGTCCGCCTCTCAATCCCCCGTGTCGCTGCCCCCGTCCGCGGAATCGGCCCGCGCCGCCGCGCTGCTGACCACCTTCCCCGGCGGAGATCAGGCGCCGGCCATCCTCGTCGTCACCCGCACCGACGGCGCGCCGTTGACGGCTGCGGACACCGACGCCGCACAGCAGGCCAGGCAGCGGGTCATCCAGGCCGCCGGGCCAGGCGCGGGACCGCTTGCGGGCGTGCCACTTTCGATGTCGGCCGACAAGAAGGCGGCGCTGGCCGCGGTACCGCTGAGCGGCGCACTGTCGGGCTTCGCGCTGAACGACGCGGTGACGTCGCTGCGCGAGGCCGCCGACGCAGGACTGCCTGCGGGCCTGTCGGCGCAGATCACCGGCGGACCCGCCTTCGGCGCCGACATCGCCAACGCCTTCGCGGGCGCGAACGTGACGCTGCTGGCGGTGACGGCGTCGGTGGTGGCGCTGCTGTTGATCTTGACCTACCGCTCGCCAGTGCTGTTCCTGGTGCCGCTGGCGGTGATCGGCTTCGCCGACCGGGTGGGCGCCGTGGTCGGTGGCCTGATCACCTCCGCGGCGGGCCTGACCGCGGACGGTTCGACTGCGGGCATCACCAGCGTCCTGGTGTTCGGCGCGGGCACCAACTACGCACTGCTGCTGATCTCCCGCTATCGCGAAGAATTGCGGCGCACCACCGACCACCGCATGGCCCTGCATACCGCGGTACGGGCCGCTGGCCCGGCGATCCTGGCCAGTAACGCCACCGTCGTGCTCGCGCTGCTGACCCTGCTGTTCGCCTCGTCGCCGAGCACCCGCAGCCTTGGCCTGCAGGCAGCATCGGGACTTGTTGTCGCAGCGCTATTTTCGTTGCTGGTGCTGCCGCCGCTGCTGGCGCTGTGCGGGGTCCGGCTGTTCTGGCCGTTCACCCCGAAAGTGGGCGGGCCGGATCCCGCGAGCAGCGGCGGGTGGCACCGGATCGCCGCTGGTGTGACACAGCGGCCGTGGCAGGTACTGGTGGCGTCGTTCGTGGCACTCGGCGTGCTGGCCTGCGGGTTGCTCGGCGCGCATGTCGGCCTCTCGCAGACCGAACAGTTCCGCGTCAAGGCCGACTCGGTGACCGGATTCGAGACGCTGGCCGCGCACTTCCCCCGCGGCCTGACCGACCCCGCCCACGTCATCGGGGCGACCGCGAAGGCGTCGGCCATTCGGCAGGCCATCAGCGGTACACCGGGGGTGGTCTCGGTCGCGCCGGCCGGCGACACCACCACCGGCCTGACCCAGTGGTCGGTGGTCATCGATGCCGATCCGGCCAGCGATCGAGCCTTCGAACTCATTGGCGCTCTGCGTGATTCGATCAGATCCGCCGACCCGGGTGCGGTCGTCGGCGGCTCGGACGCCCAGGGGCTCGACGCCCGCGACGGTGCCACCCGGGACCGGTTGTTCATCATCCCTGCCATCCTCGCGGTGGTGCTGTTGGTGCTGTTCGTCCTGCTGCGCGCGGTGGTCGCACCCGTGGTGCTGGTCGCGGTGACGGTACTGAGTGCACTGGCCGCGCTCGGCCTCGGCGACTGGGTCAGCGTGCATCTGTTCGGGTTTCCCGCCCTGGACAACAGCACCCCACTGTTCGCCTTCCTGTTCCTGGTCGCGCTCGGCGTCGACTACACGATCTTCCTGGTCACCCGCGCCCGGGAGGAGACCCGCGCGCACGGCACCCGCGACGGCATCGTGCGCGCCGTCTCGGCCACCGGTGCGGTGATCACCAGCGCTGGCATCGTGCTGGCCGCGGTGTTCTGCGTGCTGGGGGTGCTGCCGCTGATCGTGCTCACCCAGCTCGGCATCATCGTCGGACTCGGAATCCTGTTGGACACGTTCCTGGTTCGCACGGTGGTGATCCCCGCCCTGTTCGCCGTGATCGGGCCGCGGGTGTGGTGGCCGTCCGGGCTAGCCTGTGAGCCGTGCGCACCACTCTGCTCGACACCGTGCTCGGCAGGGTGAATGTCCAGGTCAACGATTCCGCGGGGCCGACGATGCTGTTCTGGCCCAGCCTGTTGATGACCGGCGATATGTGGGCGGCGCAGGCTGATCATTTCGGTGCCCGCAACCGGGTGATCCTCGTCGACCCGCCCGGCCACGGTGGCAGTGACCCGTTGACCGAGATGTTCAGTTTCGCCGACTGCGCCAGGTGTATCGCCGACATTCTCGACGGCCTCGGTGTCGAGCGGGCGCACATCATCGGCAACTCGTGGGGCGGCATGATCGGTGCGACCTTTGCCGCCACCTACCCGAACCGGATCGGTTCGGCCGTGCTGATGAACTGCACGGCTTCAGCCGCCGGTCGGCGCCAAAAGCTGGAATACGGAATGCTTTTGGGCCTGGCAAAGATGCTCGGCGGGGTCCGGCCGCCGTTGACCCGGTCGGTGCTCAAGGCCTTCCTCGGACCCACCACGTTCGCCACCCGCCCCGACGTGGTCGCCACGGTGCGCGCCGCTGTGGAGAAGCTCGACATCTCCTCGGCGTCATGGGCGGTACGCAGTGTGGTGCCGGCCCGGCCCGATCAGCGCGAGCTACTGCATCGCATCACCACACCCGTGCTGGTGGTGGCGGGCACCGAGGATGCGACGTTCCCGTTGGCCGAGACCATCGCGATGGCCGATGCCATTCCCACTTCGGCGATGGCGGTGCTCGACGATGTCGCGCACCTTGCCGCACTGGAGAACCCGCCTCTGGTCAACACGTTGATCGAGGAGTTCTTGTACAGGGCGTAGCGTCGGTGTCATGGTGAAAGTGCTCGCCGATCGCGAGGTCTGCATCGGCGCAGGGATGTGTGTGATGACCGCGGAAGCGGTGTTCGATCAGGACGACGACGCGCTGGTGGTCGTGCTCACCGACGAGGTACCCGACGACGAGCGCAAGCGGGTGGACGACGCGGTCCGGCTGTGCCCATCGGGGGCATTGAGCCTGCAGGAGTGACGCTTCCGACTAGGAATGCACCGGTTCGTCACGATGCAGGTCGATCACCCCGGCGTGCACCAGCACCAGCAGGCTGACCACCAACACCCACAGCGGAAAGACCAGCGTGATCCACATGCTGATATCGGACACGGCCAGCAGGCAGACCGCCAGGACGTAGGTCACCAGCACCAGCCAGCGCGGCATCAGCCCGGTGCGCAGCCAGATGGTGGCCAGCGACATCATGAATACCGCACCCATCCGTAGGGCGTAGGTCTTGGTCAGGCCGAGCAACATCATCCGGCCGAAGGTGGCCACCGCGGAACTGTCAGCCGCGTCGATGGCACCGCTGCTGGCGACCAGCCCGGCTCCGACCGCGGACGACGCGAAGATCATCGCCAGGAACAACAGGCCGCTGCCGATGAACACCGTCGAGAAGAACTTGTCCTCGAACTGGCCGAACCCGTCGCGCACCACACCGATGAACCACAGGAAAGTGATGCCCGCGAACGGCATCAGGATCGAGGCCACCCGCAGCTTCGTGCTACCGACATCGAGCCATTGGGATCCCGGCGCGGCACCTTCGGGCAGCGCGAGACGGATCAGGGTCAGTGCGGTGGCGAACAGGATCGCGAACAGCACCCCGGCCAACGCCGCGGCCCGGGGAGTGTTCAGCCGGTGCGGTTGCGGCAGGGCGCGGGGTTGGGTCACGGCGTCATGGTGACAGACGGTGGCCGCGAAGCTGGGGGAAACGCAGTTACGGCTGGCCCGGCAGCAGGCGCACCATCAGCCCGTTGGCTTCGGCCAGCAGATTGCCGTCCGGATCGCGCAACTCCGCCGACACGAACGCCTTGCGCCCGTCGGTCTCCCTGATCCAGCCCCTGGCGCGCAGATCGGTGTCGATGGGGGTGACCTTGCGGTAATCGACGTGCAGGAATGCGGTGCGGCTGATCGGCCGGCCGGCGGCATGAATGACCATGCCGAACACCGAGTCGAACAGCAGCGGCAGCACACCGCCGTGCACGGCATGGTTGCCGCCCACGTGGAAGCGGCTGAAGCGCACCCGTAACTCGACGCCGTCGGCTTCGAACTTGTCGACGAACCACGGCGGCATCAGCAGGCTGCCGGCACCGGGCAGGTCGGGAACGCGGTTGGCCGGCCCCACTCCTTCACCCGCTGCGAACGGCTCCAGCTCACTGACCAGTTTCTCGACCTGATCCGCGGCGTCGGTCCAGACGTCAGGAGACGGGTTGACCGACACCGCGAGGTCCTGCAGCCGGCGGGTGGCCGCCAGGAACCGGGCGAAACCCGGTCCGGGACGGGCCGGTTCGAATACCGGGAAGCCGCCGTGCCGGTCGTATTCCGGGTCGACCCGGCGCGGGTCGAGGCCGAAGTCCGTCACGACTTGGGAGCCAGGATGTCCCGGCGCACGATGGTCTGTTCGCGGCCCGGGCCGACTCCGATGCACGAAACATGCGCTCCGGCAAGCTCTTCGAGGCGAAGCACATAATCCTGGGCCTTGGCGGGCAGGTCGGCGAATTCGCGGGCCTGGGAGATGTCCTCCCACCAACCGGGCAGCTCTTCGTAGATCGGCTGGGCCCGGGTGATCTCACTCTGCGTCATCGGCATGTCGTCGGTGCGCTTGCCGTCGACGGTGTAGCCGACGCACACCGGCACGGTCTCCAGGGAAGACAGCACGTCCAGCTTGGTCAGGAAGTAATCGGTGATGCCGTTGACCCGGGTGGCGTAGCGCGCGATCACCGCGTCGAACCAGCCGCACCGCCTGGGCCGCCCGGTGGTCACCCCCACCTCACCGCCCGTCTTGGACAGGTACGCGCCGTATTCGTCGAACAGCTCGGTCGGGAACGGACCAGAGCCGACCCGCGTCGTGTACGCCTTGAGGATGCCGAGCACGGTGGTGATCCGGGTCGGGCCGATGCCCGATCCGACAGACGCGCCGCCCGCGGTCGGGTTCGAGGAGGTGACAAACGGATACGTGCCGTGGTCGACGTCGAGCAGCGTGCCCTGCGACCCCTCCAACAGCACCGTCTCGCCGTTCTCCAGCGCCGCGTTCAGCAGCAGCCGGGCATCGGCGATCCGGTGCTTGAAACCCTCCGCCTGCGCCAGCAGCGTCTGCAGTACCTCGTCGGGAACCAGCGCCTTGCGGTTGTAGATCTTGACCAGCACCTGGTTCTTGAACTCCAGGGCACCTTCGATCTTCTCGGCGAGCAGTCCCTCGTCGAGCACATCGGCCACCCGGATCCCGATCCTGGCGATCTTGTCCTGGTAGCAGGGCCCGATCCCGCGGCCGGTGGTGCCGATCTTCTTGCTGCCCGCGTAGCGTTCGACGACCTTGTCGATGGCCACGTGATAGGGCATCAGCAGGTGCGCGTCTGCCGAGATCAGCAGCCCCGAGGTGTCGACGTTGCGGTCTTCGAGGCCCTTCAGCTCGGTGAGCAGCACGCCGGGGTCCACGACCACGCCGTTACCGATCACGTTGGTCACACCGGGCGTCAGAATGCCCGACGGGATCAGGTGCAGCGCGAAGTTCTCGCCGTTCGGGAGTACGACGGTATGCCCGGCGTTGTTTCCGCCTTGATAGCGCACAACCCACTGCACACGTCCACCCAGTAGATCGGTGGCCTTACCTTTGCCTTCGTCGCCCCACTGGGCGCCGATGAGGACGATTGCCGGCATGGTGATTCTCCCGCTTATTGTGATCCAGCCGGTGAGCTACCTTATCCGACCCGACCCCGGCCTGTTTGCAAGGAGCGTTCTTGACGGGAGCAAATGCCGTTGTCCTGTCTTTCGGCGGCCGCAGGGTGGCGCGAGCGCTGGCCGGATTACGCACTGTCGAGGTCGTGGACGGGTCGGGGATCGACGAGGCCATCGCGGATGTCCACCGGGTGATCGTCGTCGGCTCCGCCGCTGATCTGGCCGCGGTGCTGACCCGCCTGCTGCGCACCGAGCGGCTCGACGTCGAAGTGGCCCATCTGCGCGGCCGACGCGGGGCGCGGCGGGCGCGTACCGCTGTGGCACAACGGGTTCCGCTGATCCGCGACGAGACCGGCCAGGTGATTGTCGGCGCCTCCTACTGGATGCCTGCCGAGGGTGCGGACACCATCACCGGCGAAGGTGTCGTCGATGACACGGTGCTGTTCGACGGCGGAGCGCCCGGTGTGCAGATCGAGCCGATGGCGACCGTGCCCGGGCTGCGGGCGGCGGTGCTGACCCCTCGGTGGCGCCGGAAGCATTGGGTCACGGGCCGGGCGGCGCAGCTGGGTACGACGGGAGCGTTGGTGGTCCGCGACGGCGTCTCCGCCGCGAGGCCGGTCCGGCGGTCGACGTTCTACCGGCACATCGAGGGTTGGCTGCAGGTCCGCTGAGATCACGACCACCGGTAGTTTCGTGTGGTGAGCATCAGTCCTATTCGCCAGTCGGTCCGCCCGAGTCCGATCTTCCTTGCCATCGTCGCGCTGACTGCGGTCGGTGGTGTGCTGGCGTGGCTGGCCGCGGCGAGCAGAGGTCCGCTGGCGTATGCCGGGGTGTTCATCTTCGTCATCGCGGGCTGGCTGGTCTCGCTATCCCTGCACGAATTCGGCCACGCCTTCACAGCGTGGCGCTTCGGCGACCGGGACGTCGAGCTCCGCGGCTACCTGACGCTCAACCCGCTGAAGTATTCGAACCCGCTGCTGTCGCTGGGGCTGCCGCTGCTGTTCATCGCCCTCGGCGGTATCGGACTGCCGGGTGGCGCGGTCTACCTGCGCACCTGGTCGATGACCAAACGCCAACGCACCCTGGTCAGCCTGGCCGGGCCGTTCGCGAACGTCCTGCTGGCCATCGTGCTGCTGGCCGTGACCGCGGTGTTCTGGGATTCTGATCATCTGGCGTTCTGGGGCGCAATGGCGTTCCTGGGCTTTCTCCAGGTGACCGCGGTGGTACTGAATCTGCTGCCGATCCCCGGCTTGGATGGCTACAACGCGCTGGAACCGCACCTGAGCTACGACACGCAGCGCGCGCTGTCCGGCTTCAAGCAGTACGGGTTCTTCATCCTGCTGATCCTGCTGATCGCGCCACCACTGAACCAGGCGTTCTTCTCGCTCAT
This sequence comes from Mycobacterium sp., assembly GCA_040511255.1. Taxonomy (GTDB): domain Bacteria; phylum Actinomycetota; class Actinomycetes; order Mycobacteriales; family Mycobacteriaceae; genus Mycobacterium. The sequence continues at coordinate 21,656 of JBEVHL010000175.1, forward strand.
CTACTGGTTCGTCGAGCTGTCGGGGGTGCCTGCAGGCCTCAGCGGCCTCGGCGGCCAGCTGACCCGGTTCTGGTCACTCTGGTTCTGACCTACGGCACACCCGTTCGGAGTGCACCGGGGCGGCATCGGACCCCTCGCCCGGAGTTCCTAGGCGTCGGCTGACAGCCGACGGTCCCCCCTGTTGTCCGTCCCGAACGCCTCTGCGCTCGGTACCGATGCCGCACCCGGCGCAATTTCCGTTGCCTGGCGTTAGAAACATACAGGTTTGTATGTTTTGACGCCAGCCGTAAATTGACGCCCAGCCTTTTATTTGCCCGACGGCCGGGCGGCAATCCAGTCGGTGATCGCCGGGTCGGCCGACAACCGCAGACCGGTCTTCGCCCGTTCCCACCGACGGGACGCACGCGTGGGATCGGGATCGACGAATGACGAGATCAAGATTCCGCGAAGCGTGTCCATCGCGGCAATCATGAACTCGAGCGTCGGCTTACAGATCTCCGCAGGGACGAATTCCTCGATGGCGCCGACCAGCGCGCTCAGGGCGATCCCCTCGAAGCGCGCAACCTCGCGCGCAAGTGCCCGATCCGTCCGCCCCGCAACCCAAAGCTCAACTACCGGAACGAAGATGGGCCCGCTGTGGATCTCCCATACGACGTCGAGCATCGCCCCCAGCGCGTCCGGCGCC
>JBEVHL010000176.1:0-8428 GCA_040511255.1 Mycobacterium sp.
GCAGATCATCAGCCACTCGATCGACGCAACGGGCTGGTCGGAGATGGGTGAGATCAAGGTCTAGAGCCAGCGTGCGCGAGTCCCCCGGTGGGGGCAGCACCACCTGACACCGGGGGGCCAGCGCGATCGACCGTGCGCCGATACTTCGGAATCGTGGCCGGTATGACCTTCGCGATCACACCGGCGCTGGGCTTGGCCGCTGCGTTGACCCTGGCGGCTTTCACCTGTGCACCCCAAAGCGATTCTTCGCCAAGACATTCCGCGGCGACGGCCAAGGAGGACCACCTTCGGCAACTGGTCGCGGGGGATGTCGCGGCCGGCGCGCCGGGGGTGATAGCAACACCAATTACGTCGTTCTGGGATTGGTCGCCGAGAAGGTGACGGGCGAGAACCTCGCCGACCTGCTCCAGCGGCGGATCATCGCGCCGCTTGGCTTGCGGGACACCTACCTGGACCTGGGCACCGACCACGCCGCGCTCGCCCACGGGTACGAGCCCGACGCCGTCCGGCTGGCACCGCTGCTACCACCGCGCTATCCAGCGGGCACCGCGTTCGCCGGTCCCGGTCGCCCCGACGGCTACGTCGACACCACCGACGGCGACGTGAGCGCGGCGTGGGCGGCAGGCGCAATGGTGTCCACCGCGCAGGACTGGGCCCGCTTCCAAACTGCCTTGCTCACCGGCCAGTTGCTGCAACCCGCCGAACTCCAGGAGATGCAGACCACCGTGTCGGAGGGACCGTCGACGCCCAACCGATACGGCCTGGGCCTTGAGCAGATCGCCACGCCGTGCGGAACCGTCTGGGGACACGTCGGGCAGATCCCCGGATACAACAGCCAGGACTACGTCGACAGCACCGGTCGGCGCACGGTGTCGGTCTTCACCTCGACCGTCTTCGGCCTGGCCGATCCCAGCACCGGGGCCGCCGACCGAGCTGTTGTCGACGCCGCGGTCTGCGCGATGCTGGACCAGCCGATCCCCGCCACGTCGAGCGGACCCAGCTGACCGGGTGCGGGCAGGGCGGTGCCTATTTCTTCGTCCCGGGGTGCCGATCAATCGGCGGGCTGAATCCGATCTCCCGCAACAGCGACGTCGTCTTGCCTTGCCACGTGGCGTGCTGGGGGCTGACGAACGACTGGGAATACAGGCCGACGCCGAAGAGCGCCAACGTCGCGCAGACCACTGCCAGCCGGGTCGACCAACGCTCCCAAAGATTCTTGCGCTGCGCGGACCGGCGGTCGGTGCCTCGGGGGGTCATGCCTCCATTGTCGACCCGTGATGCTGTGACCAGCCTGGCAATTCGGCTGGGGCCGACACTCGTAGGCCAATTGCCCGCCATCACCGGTCGCCGTTATACCGTGCAGCTGTGTCTGATTTGGATCGCCGCAGCCTGTTGACGTTGGCGGGTATCGCCGCGGTGGGAGCTGTCCTTCCCGTCCCGTTTGCCCACGCTGAGCCCTCCGGCCCGGGCGCCCCCGCGGGCCCCGGCCAAGGCCCGGCCGGTCCACCCGCCGCGGCCACCCCGAACTACCTCTTTCACGACGAGTTCGACGGACCGGCGGGTTCCGGCCCCGACCCCGGCAAGTGGGTGGTGTTCCGGGAGCGCGAGCTCATCAGGAACCCGGTGTTCTGGGACCGTCCGGAGAACATGGGCCAGTACCGCGACGACCGCCGCAACGTGTTCATCGACGGCAATTCCAACCTGGTCATTCGGGCCACCAAAGAAAACGGCAAGTTCTTCGGCGGCAAGCTGCAGAGCACCTTCTGGGGCGGCATCGGGCACACCTTCGAAGCCCGGATCAAGTTCGACTGCCTGACCAACGGCGCCTGGCCGGCCTGGTGGCTGGTCAACAACGATCCCGTCGTCGGCGGCGAAGTCGACCTGGTCGAGTGGTACGGCAACCAGGACTGGCCGTCGGGCACCACCGTGCACGCCCGGCTGGACGGCACCTCCTTTGCCACCAACCCGTTCCCCGTGGACAGCGCGTGGCACGTCTGGCGGATGACGTGGGATCCCACCGGCATGTACTTCTGGCGGGACTACGCCCCCGGCATGGAGCCGTACTTCGCGGTGCCGGCGAACTCGCTGGAGGATTGGCCGTTCAACTTCCCGGACTACACGCTGTCCCCGGTGCTCAACCTCGCGGTCGGCGGGTCGGGTGGCGGCGACCCCGCCGGCGGGAACTATCCGTGCGACATGCTCGTCGATTGGGTGCGGGTCTGGTAGATCCGGCCCGCGCGGCTGGGCGCCAGGCTTGGGATATCTCGCACCTCAGGGCGTCAACAAATGTTGACGGCTGCGGGAAGACATATGGCTCAGGCCGTTGCGAGCCGGGATGCGCCGAGTCCGCAGGCCAGCAATTACGGTTTTGAATCCTCGGCCAATACCATTGAGGGGGTAATGACCGAAAACGCCACACGTGTCTCGACTGCCCCAGCGGGGCCGTCCGAAGACCGCATCTCCGCCGAAGCGCGACGTCGCCGAACATTCGCCGTCATCAGCCACCCTGACGCCGGTAAGTCCACGCTGACCGAGGCGCTGGTGCTGCACGCCAACGTCATCTCCGAAGCCGGCGCCATCCACGGCAAGTCGGGTCGCCGCGCCACGGTGTCGGACTGGATGGAGATGGAAAAGGCCAGGGGTATCTCCATCACCTCGACGGCCATGCAGTTCCCCTACGTGGCGCCGACCGGCCAGGACTGCGTGATCAACCTGCTCGACACCCCCGGCCACGCCGACTTCTCCGAAGACACCTACCGCGTGCTGACCGCCGTCGACTGCGCGGTGATGCTCATCGACGCCGCGAAAGGCCTTGAGCCACAAACACTTAAACTCTTCGAGGTGTGTCGGCTGCGCCGCATCCCGATCATCACGGTGATCAACAAATGGGACCGCCCCGGTCGCGATCCCCTGGAGCTGCTCGACGAGATCCAGGCGCGCATCGGGCTGCGGCCCACCCCCTTGACCTGGCCGGTGGGGATCGCCGGTGACTTCAAGGGCGTCCTGGACCGCCGGACCGGCAACTTCATCCGGTTCACGCGTACCGCGGGCGGTGCCACGGCCGCCCCCGAGGAGCACCTGCCGCCGGAAGCGGCCCACGCCTCAGCGGGCATCGACTGGGATAACGCGGTCGAAGAGTCCGAGTTGCTGGAAGCCGACGGCTCCGATTACGACGAGGACACCTTCCTGGGCTGCGCCACGACGCCGGTGCTGTTCACCTCGGCGGCGCTGAACTTCGGGGTCAACCAGTTGCTCGACGTCCTGGTGCAGTTGGCGCCGCCGCCCGGCCCGCAACTCGACGTCGACGGCGACCGGCGACCCGTCGCGGCCCCGTTCAGCGCCTTCGTGTTCAAGGTCCAGGCCGGAATGGACTCCGCGCACCGCGACCGCATCGCGTATGCGCGGGTGTGCTCGGGCACCTTCGAGCGCGGCGAGGTGCTCACCCACGGCACCACCGGCAAGCCGTTTGTGACGAAGTACGCCCAGTCGGTGTTCGGTCAGCAGCGCACCACCCTGGACACTGCCTGGCCCGGGGATGTCATCGGGCTGGCCAACGCCAATGCGCTACGCCCCGGCGACACCCTGTACCGCGATGTCCCCGTGCACTACCCGCCGATTCCGAGCTTCTCCCCGGAGCACTTCGCGGTGGCCCGCGGCACCGACCCCAGCAAGCACAAGCAATTCCGCAAGGGGATCGACCAGCTGGAGCAGGAAGGCGTCGTGCAGGTGCTGCGCTCCGACCGCCGCGGCGACCAGGCCCCGGTGTTCGCCGCCGTCGGGCCGATGCAGTTCGAAGTCGCCACGCACCGGATGGCCGCCGAACTCAGTGCACCCATCTCCCTGGAATTCCTGCCGTACACCGTGGCCCGCGGCGTCGACGCCGAAGGCGCCGAAGTGCTCAAGACCCAACCGTCGTGCGAGGTGTTCACCCGCACCGACGGGGTGCTGCTGGCGCTGTTCTCCACCAAGTGGCGCCTCGAAGGCTTCAAGCGCGACAACCCCGACGTGAACCTGTACTCGCTGGTTGCAGCGGGCGACGATTAGGGGCTGAGCCGGGCTCCCGTCGCGGTGTCGAAGACGTGCACCTCACGCGGATCGGTGGTGACGTGCAGAACCTCCCCTTTGCGCACCTGTTGGCGAGGGCCCACCCGCACGATGACGCTGCCGGGCACACCTTCGACGTCGCTGGTGCCGTAGACGAAGGCATCCGAACCGAGTTCCTCGACGATCTGCACCTGGACCGGCAGGCCGCGCTCGGCCGGGCCGACCAGACGCCACGCCTCCGGGCGGACGCCCAAGGTCACCTCGCCGTGCATCCCACTGAGGACGGCCGGGTCGGCGGGGACCGCATACTCGCCGATCTTCACCGCGCCGTCGACTGCGCGGCCCTGGATCAGGTTCATCTGCGGTGAGCCGATGAAGCCGGCGACGAACAGGTTTGCGGGTTTGTTGTACAGCGCCATCGGCGAATCCACCTGCTGCAGTTCACCTTTGTTCATCACCGCGACCCGGTCACCCATGGTCATCGCCTCCACCTGATCATGGGTGACGTAGACCGTGGTGACGCCCAGTTCGCGCTGCAGCCTGGCAATGTCGGTCCGGGTCTGTACCCGCATCTTCGCATCGAGGTTCGAGAGCGGCTCGTCCATACAGAACACCTGCGGATTGCGCACGATCGCCCGACCCATGGCGACCCGCTGACGCTGGCCGCCGGACAGTTCCTTGGGCTTGCGGTCCAGGTAGTCGGTGAGAGCCAGCATCGCCGCCGCCTCGGTGACCCGCTTCTTCTGCTCCGCCTTCGGTACCTTCGCCATCTTCAAGGCGAACGCCATGTTGTCCCGTGCCGTCATGTGCGGGTAGAGCGCATAGCTCTGGAAGACCATCGCGATATCGCGGTCCTTAGGTGCGACGCGGGTGACATCGCGGTCCCCGATGTACACCTGTCCGTCGTTGACCTCCTCGAGGCCGGCGAGCATTCGTAACGTGGTGGACTTCCCGCATCCCGACGGCCCGACCAGCACCATGAACTCACCGTCGACGATGCTGAGGTCCAGGCCCGCAACAGCGGGTTCGGCTGCACCGGAGTACCACCGCTGCGCATTCCGGAATTCGATGCTTGCCATGTAGACCTCCTGCTAGCGCGGGGCGACGACGTGTTGGCGCTGCGTCCCGAGCTGCTCGATACCCAGTTCGATGACGTCCCCCGGCTGCAACCACACCGACGGAGTCTGCCCCAGAGCAACCCCAGCCGGCGTGCCGGTGTTGATCAGGTCACCCGGTTCGAGCACCATGAACTGGCTCAGGTAGCGGACGATGAAGTAGGGATCGAAGACCATCGATGCCGTTGTTCCGGTCTGGCGGCGAATGCCGTTGACATCCAGCCACATCCGCATTGATGAGACGTCTTCCACCTCGTCGGCGGTCAACAACCACGGCCCGGCGGGATTGAATGTCTCGGCGGACTTACCGAGGGACCACTGACCCGCGCGCTCCAGCTGGAAGGCGCGCTCACTGACGTCGTTGACCAACACGTAGCCGGCAATGGCGTTTCTGGCTTCTTGGTCGGTGTCGAGATAGGAAGTGCGACGGCCGATTACGATCCCCAATTCCACTTCCCAGTCGGTTTTGGTGGCTCCGCGCGGGATCCGCACGTCATCGTTCGGCCCGATCATGGTGTTAGGGGACTTGGTGAACAGGATCGGCTCTTCAGGCACGGCCTGACCGGTCTCGGCGGCGTGATCGTGGTAGTTCAACCCGATGCACAGCACCTGGTGTGGGCGCGCAATCGGAGCACCGATGCGCAGGGCACCGCCCAGTTTGAGTTGGCACTCGGGGCTTCCGGAACGTTCGGCCACCACCCCGGCAAGCGCCGTCAGACCATCCCCACCGAAGAACGCTTCGTCGAAATCCGGGAAAACATCGGAGACGTCGAGGTAGGTCTCGTCGTCGAGTAGGACCGCGGGACGTTCGGCACCGACCGGGCCAAGACGCATGAGGCGCATGTATTTTCACACTCTCTGTGGTTGCTGGCGAGCTGGTGGAGTTGTTCAGAACCGCACGGTCAGGCCTCCGTCGATAACGAGACTCTGGCCGGTGATGTAGGAGTTGCGGTCACTGGCCAGGAAGGCAACGGCTTCGGCTACCTCGGCGGCTGCGGCGGCTCGGCGCAACGGCAGCCTGCCCTGGTGCACGTACGTGTCGAGGAAGGCCTCGTCCTCAAGCTCGTTGCGGCCGTCGACGACGGACATGTTGGTCGCGACGAATCCGGGCGCTACCGCGTTGACGAGCACCCCATCGTCAGCCAGTTCCAGTGAGGCAGTTCGGGTGGCGGCCTCAAGGCCGCCCTTGGATACGTCGTACGCCAACGACAGCGCCTCGCTGACCCGGGCGTGCACGCTGGTGACGTTGACGATTCGCCCGTAACCCTGTGCCGCCATTGGTTCGGACAGCGCACGCATCAGCAGTACAGCCGCGTGCAGATTCACCGCCAGAATCCGGTCGTAGACCGCCATGTCCAGACCACGGAGCGGGCTTGGAGTGAAGGTACCCGCACAGTTGACGAGAACGTCGACCCCGCCGGGGTGCGCCGCGATCTCCTCGGCGGCGCGGCCGATCGCATGCCGGTCGGCGAGATCCACCACGATCCCGCCTGGGACGGCATGCAGATCCAGCACCGTGACCGTGGCGCCGCCACTGCGCAGCCGATCGGTGATGGCGGCGCCGATGCCGCTGGCGCCTCCGGTGACCACGGCCCGCCGTCCCGCGAAGTCCGTTGATGCGGAATTATTTTCACTCACCTTTGAGACCTCCTGCTGTGAGTCCGCGGATGAAGTAGCGCTGGCCGAACAGGTAAGCGGCCACCAGCGGCAGCGTGGCCACCACCATGCCGGCCATCACCGTGGGGATGTCCAGGCTGTACCGGCTCTGGAAACCGGTGATACCCACCATCAGCGTCTTCTTCTCGTCGCTCTGCAGGAACACCAGAGCAAGCAGCAGTTCGTTCCACGCCCACAGCAAGTTGACGACCACCAGCGTGGCCATCGGTGGACCGGACAGCGGGAGCACAATCCACAGGAACACCCGCAGTGGTGAGGCACCGTCGAGTTCTGCTGCCTCCAAAAGGCTTTCCGGAATTGTCTTGAAAAAGTTGGCCAGCAGAAAGATCGAGAACGGCAGCATCAATCCCACGTATATGGCGATGACGACTCGGTAGGTCGAGATCCACCCGAGTTCGGCCCCAACTTGGAACAGCGGAATGAGCAACACCACCGGTGGCACCACCATCAGCGACACGATGACGGCCAGGACGGTGTCGCGTCCGCGGAACGGCCAGTGCACCAATCCCCATGCGGCCAGGGCTGCGATCACCATCGTCAGCGCGACCGCCGACACGGTGACGATCACCGAGTTCAGCATCCAGTGCGCAAACTGGTCGGAGAACGTCGCCCGGTAGGCACTGAGATGTGGCGATGCGGGCAGGCTCCACGGACTGGTCAGGAACTCCTGCTGTGTCTTCAGCGAGCCGGTCACCATCACGTAGCAGGGCACCAGTGACGCGATGCACACCAGCCACAGCACCCCGTGGCGTACCGACGCTCCCAGCGTCTTGGTCATCGCCGCCACCGCCTAGGCACCGAAACCGCCATTGCCGGTGCGCTGCACCCGGAAGAACCCGACCACCAGGACCAGCGTCGAGAGAAACAGCAATACCGCTGCCGCGCTGGCGAGTTCGGGCGCTCGGTCCTGGAAGGCGGTGCGATAGATGTACAGCTCGGTGACGAACGTCGCCGTTCCGGGGCCACCCTGGCCATTGGACATCACGTAGACGTAGTTGAAGACCCAGGAGACCATCACGATCGCCTCGCTGATCACGTAAAAGACGATGATGCTGGTCATCTGAGGCAGGGTGATGTAGAGGTGGGAGCGCAGCGCCCCAGCGCCGTCCAACTTCGCGGCCTCGTAGACGTCTTCCGGTAACGACAGCATGCGGGCCAGAAAAAGTACGATCCCGAAGCCCACCTCTTTCCACACGATCACCCCGGCCATGCTCCACAACGCAATTCGCGGATCACCGAGCCAGTCCTGAGTCAGCGCACCCAATCCGAGCCCGTCCAGGGCACCGTTCAACGCCCCGTTGAGTTGGAGCAGCTGTCCCATCACCACCCCGATCACCGGGATGGGCAGGATGTACGGCAGAAACAGAATCGCCCGGTAGGCGACCAGCCCACGCCGGGTCTCGTACAGCAGGATCGCCACCACCAGTGCGAAGACCACCAGTACCGGGACCGCCAGTAGCAGAAGCGCATTGTGCGCGATTGCCGTGCGGAACAGGGGATCGGTGACCACCAGCCGGAAATTCTCCAGGCCCACCCAGGCGTGGTCGTACCGGAAAGCGCCCGTCACCAACTGCACCATGCTGTAGGCGAAG
>JBEVHL010000177.1:0-7551 GCA_040511255.1 Mycobacterium sp.
GGCACCGGAGTGCTGGACTCGGAAACCGACCTACTGCACGAGCACCTCGCGGCGATCAGCCAGAAGGTGCTCAGGGCCTACCCCGACAATGTGGACGCTGCCGAGGTCGGTAATTGGCAGCTGTTGGCGGCGATCGACGCGCTGCTCACCAATCAACGGACCGTTCTGAACTATCACTTCGCCTGGTTCCAGGCGCTGAGTATGGCAACGCACGGGGGTGCCCGATGAGCGGTGATCAGCTGAAGAACCATCCAGACGTCTGGCGTGCCATCGCCAACGCCACTCCCCCACCGCCACCCATCACCCCCGACACGCCAATAACAGGCGCCTCGTTATCCGAAGGATGGGGTGGTCTCATCAATATGGCGGCCGCGTCCGACGACCCCAAAGACCAGGCCGAGGCCGAGAAGGGCCACGCCGAGCGCACTGCCGCGGCAGGACAAGCCGCCGAAGCTTTCCCCGCCAACGAAGAGAAGACGGCCGCGGAGATGAAGGGCGTCGACCAGGCGTCGCAGATGGCGCAGCAGCTGCCTCAGATGGCCAGCAGCATCGGCGGCGCGCTCGCTGGCGCTGTCGGCGGCATCATGCAACCACTCACCCAGATTCCACAGCAGCTCGCGCAGACCGGCCAACAATTGCTCCAGCAGGGCATGGGCGCGATGGGCAAGGGCGGCGAGGAACTCAAGCCTGAGGACCTTGCCGGTGCAGACTTCGGCGACGAATTAGGCGGTGGCGACCCAGGATTGGGCGAGGGTGGCGGCGGTTCCGGTGGCGGGGGCGGTGGCATGGGATCCACCACACCTACCGCGATGCTCGGCCCGCCCGCAGCGCCGTCGGCGAGCACCAGTCCGATGTCCGCCAGGGCGATGCCGCCGGTTCCCCCGGCCCCGGCCCCGGCCGCCCCCGGTTCGATGGGTGGCATGGGCGGCATGCCGATGATGCCGCACGGCGGAATGGGCGGCGGCGCGGAAGGCAAGGACGACAAGGCCGGTACCAAGCGGGTGTCCGTCCCGTCGGTCAAGAACGGCGCACCCGTCCAGGGGCGGATCACCACACCTCCGTCGGCACCCACGGTGACCAAGCGGGTGGATGGCAAACCTGTTGCATCGAAACGCATCGTCATCCCCAACGAGAGGGTCGACGACCAACGGGATAGCGGAAACGACCGCGAACGCTGAACGCTCGCCCCTTAGTGTGGGTCGAATGAACCTTCGACCCTGGCGGCGTACCCGAGGTTACCGGCAGATCACCACCGGGCTGGGCACCCTCGATCGCGAGGTGTTCGCGGCGATCGCCGAGTCGAACACTCCCCTGCTCGACTCGGTGATGCCGCCGCTGACGCGGGCTGCCGACCACTCCAAACTGTGGTTCGCCATCGCCGCCGCGCTTGCCGCGTCGGGGCGCCCGGCCGTGCAACGCGGCGCAGTCCGTGGGGTGCTGACGCTGGGCGCGACCAGCCTGATCACTAACCAGTTGGCCAAGCGCGTGTGGAAGCGTCCCCGCCCCAGCCGGACCGCTGTGCCGCTGGCTCGCCAGATCAGGCACTTCCCCACGTCGAACTCGTTGCCGTCGGGTCATTCGGCCAGCGCGGCCGCCTTCGCGGTGGGGGTCGGACTGGAAAGCGCCCCGGCCGGATTCGGCCTGGCCCTGCTGGCCGGCCTGGTCGGGCTCTCCCGCGTCGCGACCGGCGCGCACTACCCGGGCGACGTCATCGCAGGTTTCGGGCTGGGCGCGGGCATCGCGGTCATCGGTGGCCGGCTGGTCCCGCCGATCGTCGAAGCCCGACTCCCCTCCACCGAGCCGCTGATGGTCGCCACCTTGAAGCGGCCCGAGGGCGCAGGCGTCGTCCTGGTGGTCAATCCCGCGTCGGGCAGCGGCACCGGGGCACGGGTGCTCGACGAAGTCCGCGAGGCGCTCCCCTCGGCCGAGATCATCGAACTCGGACCTGACGACGACCCTGTCGCCGTCCTGGAAGACGCCGCCAGCCGTGCCGAGGTGCTCGCGGTCGGCGGGGGCGACGGAACCGTCGCAGCCGCAGCGGGCATCGCCATCAAATCGAATCTCCCGCTCGCGGTCTTCCCGGCCGGCACGTTCAACCACTTCGCCAAGGACATCGGCTGCGAAACGGTCGCGAAAACTGTCGAGGCCATCCAGGCGGGCAATGTGTACTGCGTCGACCTGCTCTGCCTCAATGACGAGCACATTGTGGTCAACACGGCCAGCATCGGCGCCTACCCGCTGTTCGTCCAGACCCGCGAAAAGCTGGAGCACCGGATCGGCAAGCCGTTGGCCGGGGTGTACGCCATGCTGCACACGCTGCGCAACGACGTGCCCGTGCGGATCCGCTACGACAACAAGACGCTTCTGACCTCGCTGTTCTTCGTCGGCAATTCGGTATATCTGCCACCGGGTTTCGCGCCCTCGCGCCGCACCCGGATGGATGACGGCCTGATCGACGTGCGCTTCCTGGAGACCGGCCGCAAACTCGCGAGAACCCGCATCCTCGGCGCTCTGGCTTTCGGCCGACTGCCGCGCAGTCCGCTCTATCACGAGCTTCAGGTGCCCGAGTTCACCTTCGAGTCACTGGACGGACCCATCCCCGTCGCGCATGACGGCGAGGTCGGCGACGAATTCGAAACCATGAGGTTCACAACGAATTATCGGGGGCTGCAGGTCTTTCGGACGCTGCGGTAACCGCCGCAGGTCTGACGGCGAGCAGACAGACCAGGTACCAGATATAGCCCAACGCCCAGCCCGCCACCACGTCGGAGGGATGGTGCACGTTGAGCGCCACGCGGCCGAAACCGATCAGTACGACGACGGCGACGCCTGTCACGATCAGCGGTGCTCGCCACCGCGGCACCAGACGCGGCAAAATCACGGTCAGCAGCGCAAGCACAGCGACCAGGACCGACAACGCATGCCCGGACGGGAACGACGACCCGAACGCGTGGACCATTGCCGTCGACGGCCGGTCGCGGTTTGCAAGCAGCTTGGCCGCGGTGGTCACCAGGCCGCTGAGCTCGAGGCTGACCACCAGGAACAGCGCGGCCCGCAGTTCCCGACGATTCAGCAGCCAGATGATCACCCCGACGCCGACCAGCCGGAACGCGGTCGGGCCCAATACCGTGCAGAACACGTTCCAGCTGGTGATCCAAAGCGGATTGGCGACGCTGGCTGAGTGCATCACGGCCAGCAGCCAGTCGTCTACCGCAGTCAGCCACGGCCAGTTCTGCGTCCAGCCGATCCACATCGCCGCGTAGACCAACGTTGCCGCAGTCGCCGTCGCTGCCGCGCGTTGCCTCACTCCTACACGTAACCACAGCTGACGTTCTGCTCTGTTTGCTCGAACCCTTTACGATGCCCTTTGTCTACGGAAGGATTGACGGTGGCGTCAACGAAGTACATCGGGTATCTCAGTGGTGCAGCGGTCGCGGCAGGTGTCGGAGCTGCCCTCGCGGTAGCCGGTCAGGGCACCGCGCACGCGGATACCGATGGCGCCAAGTCGGCTTCATCTGCTGAGTCGAAGGCATCGAGCGCCAGCACGGCCAAGCCCAATCACGCGACGAAGGACGCCGGCGCCCAAGCTGCCGCCGCCAAGCCAAAGCCGAAGCCGAAGCCGAAGCCGAAGTTCGATCCGGCCGACACCGTCAAGGAGCTGAAGAGCAAGTTCGCTGCCGCGAAGCTCAAGTCCGTCGAGCCGGCAGCCAAGCCGCTGCCGGTCGTTACCCCCGCCGAGAAAAAGGCGGCCCAACTCGCGGACACACCTTCACCTTTGGCGAGCAGCTGGTTCGTGCCGAATACCGCGTCGGTGCCGTGGGACTGGAACCCCTTCCGCGCCGGCGACCCCATCCCGGAAGGCATGCCGGAGCCGATCTGGCAGCTGGAGCAGGCTGCCGTCGACCTGTTCAACCCGATCCCCGCCGTGCAGCCGTTCGTCCGTGAGGGTGTCGAGTTGGGCTACCGGGCCACCCAGGTCATCCCCTGGGTCAACGTGGTGCTGCCGCTGTCGAACATCGTGGCGCAGGTCCCCAATTTGACCAGCGGTGACCCGGTGCAGTTTAAGACTGCGACGCAGAGCATCGTCAACAACCTTCTTGTAACGACGACGCCGGTGGCGATCCTGTTCTACGGCTACGACGAGATCGCCGATGCGGTCAACCTGGAATTCGAGGCTCAGCAGCTCAAGTCGTGGTTCTACTCGACGACGTGGGACGTCCTGGATCTCTTCCACCTGCTGCACAACCAGGGCGAGTCTGGCCTGCCACTGTCCCCGAACCCGGCCGTCACGGGCAACACTCCGGTCGAGGCGCCCGTGCAAAACATCCAATTGGCCGCGGCGACAACGTCTGTCGACCAGGTCGGCTCGGATCCATTCCGCGAAGACGACCCCTGGGTGAAGGACATGCCCGACGCTCTGCTGGGCATCGAGCAGGCCATCGTCGGGGCACTTCCGTTCGGCGGCCCCATCTTTCGCGAAGCATACGAGGCTGTCTATCGGGCCAGCCAGGTCGTGCCGTTTGTCAATGTGCCGATTCCTGTCACGAAGATCCTGCAGGCATTGTTCAGCGGTGACGGCACAGCAATCCAGGCCACCGTCAACCAGCTGCTGCTCACCACGCAGCCTGTGTCGTTGCTCTACTACGGCTACGACGAGATCGTCGACCTACTGAACATCGAAGATCAGGGCTACGCGCTGAAACAGACCTTCTACAGCACCATCTGGGATCTGCTCGATTCCACCGGGGCGGTGCACGTACCCGGGGAATCGGGGATCTAAACCGTTCTGACGGGCGCGTAAAACGGCGGCTTTGTGACGGGAACACGCGCGTCACATCTCTGAAACACGCCGAATTTACTGTCCTCCCAGCGCGCTATAAGGGAGGGACCCACCAATGACGCAAGGAATCAGCAACGACCCGGTGCCTGAGGCCGACGAGGCCACACTGGACACGATGACCGCCACCAAGGAGACCTTGGAGGACTACACCCTGCGGTTTGCGCCGCGGAGTTACCGCAAATGGTCGACGCGGGTGGTCGGAATTTCGGCGCTCGGCGGCATTGCCTACCTTGCTGATTTCGCAATTGGCGCCAATATCGGCATCGCCTACGGCACGACGAATGCTCTGTGGGGAATTCTGATCTTCGCGGTCGTGGTGATGGCGACAGGTTTCCCGGTTGCGTACTACTCCGCGCGCTACAACATCGACCTCGACCTGGTAACCCGCGGTAGCGGTTTCGGGTACTACGGCTCGGTGGTCACGAACGTCATCTTCGCGACGTTCACCTTCATCTTCTTCGCGCTCGAGGGCTCGATCATGGCGCAGGGCCTCGAATTGGGCCTGGGCATACCGCTGTGGGTCGGTTACGCCGCATCGACGCTGATCATCTTCCCGCTGGTCATCTACGGGATGAAAGTGCTTTCTACACTCCAGGTTTGGACCACCCCGCTGTGGTTGATCCTGATGGTCGCGCCGTTCATCTACTTGGTGATCAGCCATCCGGAGTCGGTCAGCTCGTTCTTCGCCTACCAGGGTGAGAACGGCGTGCAGGGCTTCGACCTCGGGTCGACACTGCTGGCCGCGGGCGTCTGCCTCTCGCTGATCGCCCAGATCGCCGAGCAGAACGACTACTTGCGCTTCATGCCGCCCCGGACGCCCGAAAACAGCCGTAGCTGGTGGACCTGGTTGTTCCTGGCCGGCCCCGGCTGGGTGATCTTCGGTGCCATCAAGCAGATCGTCGGCCTGTTCCTCGCGGTGTACCTGATCGCCAACGTCGCCGACGGCGCAGGCATCGCCAACCAGCCGGTGCACCAGTTCCTGGAGATCTACCAGAACTTCCTGCCGCCGTGGTTGGCCATGACGCTCGCCGTCGTGCTGGTCGTCATCAGCCAGATCAAGATCAACGTAACGAATGCGTACTCCGGTTCACTGGCGTGGACCAACTCGTTCACCCGCGTCACCAAGACCTACCCGGGTCGCCTGGTGTTCCTGGGCTTGAACCTGCTGATCGCGCTGGTCCTGATGGAAGCCGACATGTTCAGCTTCCTGAACTCGATCCTCGGGTTCTACGCCAACTGCGGTATCGCCTGGGTGGTCGTCGTCGCTTCGGACATCGTGTTCAACAAGTACCTGCTGAAGCTCTCGCCGAAGGTGCCGGAGTTCCGTCGCGGCATGCTCTACAACTTCAACCCGGTGGGCTTCGTCTCGATGCTGGTGGCGGCCGGCGTCTCGATCCTGGCGTTCTTCGGTGGTCTCGGTTCGGCCATCACCCCGTACTCGCCGCTGGTCGCGATCGTCCTGGGCGTGGTCCTGCCCCCGATCATCGCCGTCGCGACGAAGGGCAAGTACTACCTGCGCCGCACGGACGACGGTATCGATCTGCCGATGTTCGACGAGTTGGGCAACCCCTCGGGCGAGCACCTGCAGTGCCACGTCTGCCACCACGAGTACGAGCGGCCGGATATGCTCAAATCGGCTGTCCACGAAGGACATATCTGCTCGCTGTGCCTCAGCACTGACAAGACGGGTCAGCACGTACTCCCTGCGCAGACCTAGTTTCTCAACACGAAAAGCACCATGCGGATATCACCGCATGGTGCTTTTTCGTTCCGCTAGAACGGCGGGGGTTCGACGTCGGTGTAGAGCCGCTTGTAGTTCCGCGCGCGCTCATAGTCGATGCGGGCCTGGCGGTCTTCCCCGCGGGTGCGGGTGCGCGTCGGCATCATCAGCGTCCGACCCGGCGTTCGCGGTATCTCCGAAGGCAAGATGAGCTTGCCGGTGGGTTTGGCCAGTTGCGGGAAGAACAGGGCGCCATCGGGTTTGGTGGTCCAGACGTGTCCCGTTGGTGAGGTCCACTCCACGGTGCCATCGGGATACTGCCGATCACTCCACCCGCCCGGACCTGAGTAGAAAGTCTTGAGCAGATGATCGTGTCGGCACATACATTTCAGATTCGAGGCGTGTGTCGGGCCGAACGGCCACGGTACCGTGTGGTCGATGTCGCACTGCTCCGCAGGCACATCGCAGCCGGGGAACCGGCAAGTCAAATCACGCCACCGGATGAAGTCGGCCAGAGCGGCCGACGGCCGGTACTGCGGCTCGGCGGGGGCGTCACCAGGGTGGCGAACCATCCGCATCTGCGCCGATTTGGCCAAGTCCCGCAACGCTTCTGCGGACAGTGGGCCGTAGCCGGGCACATAGGCCGGCGTATCCGAGGTGCCGTTGACCGTAGCTTCCTCGGTCAGCACGTTAATCCTCACATTGCTTCCGACCGGCTCAGTGGTGGCGGCGGGGCAATCGTCGCCGCCACAGAGGCATGCCAACCGGGTCTGCCCGGTGGCCAACGCCCCTACCGCGTCTGCACGCCGCTGGGCCTTCGTCCGCGGATCTTGCGCGCAGACCGTGTCCGCCAATTCACTCAGCCGGGCCTCGAACGCCACCGCATCCGGCGCCCGCAGGATGCCCGACATCTGGGCCATCCCGTAGCAGTCGGGGCCGATTTCGACATGGCGGTCCTCGTCGGCGCTGCGGGCTTCCTTCTTCGCCAGCA
>JBEVHL010000178.1:0-10059 GCA_040511255.1 Mycobacterium sp.
GTCAACTGGTCCTGGGTGACGCCTACCGGGGTGCGCAGCAGCTCGGCCTGGTTGAACCGGGACACGGTGCCACCGAGTTCGGCCAGCCGCGCCACGATCGGGGTCAGCATGACCTCGCCGAGGTCCGGGCCGGAGTCGTCGTCGGCGGCGGGCACCGGAGCGGCGGCACCGACCACCGCGGCCAGCGCCGCCGGGGTGCGGTGGGTGAACACCTGCTGCGGGGTGATCCGGACACCTTCGCGGCGGGCCCGGTTGACCAGCTGGATGGCGACGATGCTGTCACCACCCATGGTGAAGAAGTCGTCGTCGACTCCGACTGCGGTGCCGAGGATCTCGGTGCACAGCGCAGCCAGGAGCTCTGCGGCGGAACCGGATACGGCCGGCGCCGCCGGCGTCTGCGCGTCCGCCGGTTCCGGCAGGGCGGCCCGGTCCAGTTTTCCGTTGACGGTCAGCGGTAACCCGTCGAGCACCATCAGCGCGGACGGCAGCATGTAGTCCGGCAACCGCTCGGCGAGCCGGGTCCTGGTCTCGGCGATGTCGATCGATTCGCGGCCCACCAGGTAGCCGATCAGCCGGGTGCGGCCGTTCTCGTCCTGGCGGACGGCGGCGGCGGCATTGGCGACACCGGGCAGCGCGGCCAGGGCGGATTCGACCTCGCCGAGTTCGATGCGGTACCCGCGGACCTTGACCTGCTGGTCGGACCGGCCGACGTAGACCAGGTCGCCGCTGTCCGTCCACATCGCGGTGTCCCCGCTGCGGTACAACCGCTCCCCGTCGGCGTCGAACGGGTTGGCCACGAACCGGCCTGCCGTCAGGCCCGGCCGACCGACATACCCGCGGGCGAGCTGCCCGCCTGCGATGTACATCTCGCCGACCACCCCAACTGGTACCGGCTCTAAGTTGTTGTCCAGCAGATGGATCCGCAGACCGGGCACGGGCGCGCCGATGACACTGGCGGGATCTTCGGTGTCGCTTGCGGACAGCGGTCGATGTGAGACGTGCACGCAGGTTTCGGTGATGCCGTACATGTTCACCAGCTGCGGCGCTTCTGCGTCGTGTTGCTCGTACCAGCCGGCGAGCCTGCGGGTGTCCAGGGCTTCGCCGCCGAAGATGACATAGCGCAGGGCCAGATCGCGCCGTCGGCGGCGGGTGGCCTCGATCAACGGGTAGAACGCCGACGGGGTCTGGTTGAGCACCGTGACGTGCTCGGCAGCCAGCAGCTCGACGAAGCGGTCCGGGTCGCGGGCGTCGGCCTGTTCGACCACCACCAGGCGACCACCGTGCAGCAGCGGTCCCCACAGTTCCCAGACCGAGAAGTCGAAGGCCGCGCTGTGGAACATGGTCCAGACGTCCTCGGCGCCGAAGTCGTACAACTCGGCGGCGGCCGCGAAGAGTGCGGCCACGTTCCGGTGCGTGACCGCAACACCTTTCGGCACCCCGGTGGAGCCGGAGGTGTAGATGACGTAGGCGGCATGATCGGGGTCGCGATCCAGTGCAGGAAGCGGACTTTCACTGATCGCGTCGGCGATCAACACCGCGGGGACCGCCGACTCCGGTAGCCGGTCCGTCCTGTCGGTGAGCACACAGACCGGAGCCGAGTCCGTCAGGATGTGCTGCAGACGCGCCGCCGGTGAGTCGATATCCAGTGGGACGTAGGTGCCGCCGGCCTTGATGACGGCCAGCAGCCCGACGATCAGGTCGACCGACCGCGGCAGCGCCACCGCGACCCGCGACTCTGGCCGCACCCCGAGGTCCAGCAATGTCGCCGCCACCGCGGCGGCGCGTGCGTCCAGCTCCGCGTACGTCAGCCGGTCCTCGCCGCAGACCACCGCCACGCTGTCGGCGAATGTGGCTGCGGCCGAGGTGAACCCGTCGGCCAGGGTGCGGTCGGGTCCGGGGCGGGACACGCTGCCCGCGCCGAGCGTTCGTTCGTCGGCGGTCCGCAGATCGATGGCACTGATCGGGTGGTCGGGGTGCTCGGCGATGGTCACCAGGATGCGTTCCACCCGCTCGGCGAACCGGTCGGCCTGCTCCGCGGTGACCAGCCCGGCGTCGTACTTGATCTCCACGGTCAGCTGATCGTCCAGGTAGGCGACGAAGGACACCGGGTAGTGCGGAGAGTCGGTACCGGTGAAGCCGCGGAACGTCACGGCGCGGGGATCGTCCGGCGCGTCGGTGGCGACGGTGGGGAAGTTCTCCACCACCACCATGGTGTCGAAGAAGTCCCGCACACCGGCCAGTCGGGCCAGCTCGGTCAGGCCCAGATGCTGGGCATCCAGCACGGCGCTCTGCTGGTCCTGCAGGGCGGCCAGTGCTGCCGCGATGGTGGTCTGCCGGTCCCACGACATGGGCACCGGAATGGTGTTGATCAACAGTCCGACAATCGATTCGGTACCGGCCAGCTCGCCGCCACGGCCAGACACCGTCGACCCGAACACCACCTGCTGCCGATCGAGGAGCCGGCCGAGCAGCAGGCCCCAGGCGCCGTGCAGCACGGTGCTCAGCGTGATGCCGCGCTCACGAGCCGTCTGGCTCAGCGCCTGCGTGACATCGATCGACAGCCGGCGCACGGAGCTGCGGTGCTCCCCCACCGCCGGCCGCTCGTCCTCGGCGGGGAACAAGGTGGTGGCCCGGGCTCCGGCCAGCGCGGTCGACCAGGCCTGCCGCGCCGACTCGGGATCGCCGCCGCGGACGGCTTCGATATGGTCGCGCAGCGACGCCGTCAGCGGGGTCAGGCCCGCACCGGGCACCAGACCGGCGTTGTAGTGCGTGACCACGTCGCCGAAGATCACCGGGTAGGACCAGCCGTCGGCGACGATGTGGTGCATGGTCTGGATGAGCCGGTGCTCGTCGTGACTCAGCGACACCAGCAGGTAACGGACCAGCGGCGCCTCGGCCAGGTCGAGCGGCCGTGACAACTGTTCGTACGCAAGGCTTTCCAGACGTTCCGCCGAGGAATCGACGGTGCCGAAGTCGACCGGCACCTCGGCCCAGATGACCTGGGCCAGTCGGCCGTCCTGCAATTCGCGGAAGCTGGCCCGCAACGCCTGGTGCCTGCGCATCACCGCAGCAATGCTGTCGCGCAACGTATCCGCGTTGACCGGGCCGGACAGCTCCGCGATCTGCTGCACCCGGTAGGTGTCGGTGCCATCACCGAAGGCGCCGTGGAAGTACATGCCTTCCTGCAGCGGCAGCAGCGGGAGGACATCCTCGACGACGCCGGTGAGTTGCCACCCGTCCAGGTCGGCCTGGCTGACGCTGATCAGCGGGAAGTCCGAGGGGGTGTGACCGGCCAGGTCGGCGCAGCGGGTCAGCGCGGTCAGGGCAGCGGTCCACAGCGCGCCGAGATGCTCGATATCGGCCGCGTCGAACAGTCCGCCGGGCCAGGACAGCGTGACCGCCAGCGTGGTGCCGTCGGGGCCGTCTTCGGCCAGCGCGTTGATCTCCAGTGCCGAGGCGGGGTTGGCGGGATCGACGCCCTCGCGCAGGGCCCCGATCTCGGCGACCGGTTCCCAGTCGTTGCCGCTGCCACCGGCGAACCGCCCGAGGTAGTTGAACAGGATCTGCGGGGCGGGGCCGGTGATCGGGCGGGTTTCGGAGAGATACCGCAGCACGCCGTATCCGAGGCCGCGGCTCGGTACCGTGCGCAGTTGTTCTTTCACCGCTTTCGCGGCGGCCGCCAACGGGGCACCGGCCGCGAGCACCTCGGGCCAATCGAGGGTGCCGGGATCGATCCTGGCCGGGTAGATCGCGGTGAACCAGCCGACAGTGCGGGACAGGTCCAGGTGGCCCGGCACCAGATCAGCTTCGCGGCCATGCCCTTCCAGGTTCAGCACCGCGGCGGTGCCTTCGCTGCGGCCGTGGTCGGCGCGCCACTGCGCCAGCGCCAAGGCAAGCCCGGTGAGCAGCACATCGTTCACCCCGCCGTGGATGGCGGCGGGCACCGAGGACAGCAGGGCCGCGCTGATGTCGGTGGGCAGCGTGAAACGCGAACTGCGGTCCGTGCTCGCGGTATCGATCGCAGGGTCGAGCGCCCGGTTACCGAGATCGGGATCGGGGGTGGCCAGCACCTGGTTCCAGTGCTCGGCCTCCGCATCGAACCCGGCCGCGGCGATGACGTTCGACCAGGTCCGGAAGGAGGTCGGGACCTCGTCGAGGGTGTTGCCCGCCCAGGCCCGGGCCAGGTCGTCGGTCAGGATGCGCCAGGACACCCCGTCGATCACCAGGTGGTGGATGACCAGCAGCAGTTGCCCGGCGGCACCCGGCGTGTCGTACCAGACCGCGCGGACCATCACACCGTCTTCGGCGGCCAGTTTACCGGCGACGGCGGTGGTCGCCTGCGCGACATCCGCGTCCGTCAGGGCGCCGGCCTGCCGGGACAGCACCGCGTCGGCGGCCAGCCCTGGCTCGGGCACCACCAGGGTCCAGCCGTCGTTATCGACGTCGAGGCGGGCCCGCAGCATGTCGTGGGTGTCGAGCACCGACTGCAGCACCCGCTCCAGCTGCTCGGCGGTGATACCGGCCGGGGTGGCCAGCACCATGGACTGATAGAAGTTGGCCAGCGGCGTCTCGGCCTGCCGGGTCTCGGCCAGCATCGGGGTCGCCGCGATACGCCCGATCCCGCTGTCGGGCTCGACGGCGACTGCGGGCTGTGCATCGGTCTGGGTGGCCGCAGCCAGGGCGGCCACCGTGCGGCGCCGGAACACGTCGCGCGGGGTGAGGTGCACGCCGGCCTTGCGGGCCTTCCCGGACACCGCGATGGACGAGATGCTGTCGCCGCCCATGGTGAAGAAGTCGTCGTCGATCCCGATGGTCGGGATGCCGAGAACTTCACCGAAGATCCTGGCCAGCAATGCTTCTCGATCGTCACGCGGATCGCGGGCGGCCCCTGCCGCCGGTACCACGGGCTCCGGCAGCGCCCGGGCGTCGAGTTTGCCGTTGACGGTCAGCGGGATCTCGTCGACGAATCCGAAGAGCGCAGGCACCATGTAGTCGGGCAGGGTCTCGATCAGCGCGGCGCGCAGTTCGGCGGCCCACGCCGCCGGCTCGGCGTTCGGGGTCTCCGGGACGACGTACCCGACCAGTTGCTTGACCGACGTCGACGGCCCTGGGCGGGCGATGGCGACCGCCTGCCGCACACCGGGCAGCGCCGACAGAGCCGCAGCCACCTCGCCGAGTTCCACCCGGTACCCGCGAATCTTGACCTGGTCGTCGCTGCGACCGAAGAAGTCCAGCGTGCCGCTTGAATCCGAGCGGCGCGCCACCAGATCACCCGTCCGGTACATCCGGCCACCGGGGATGAACGGGTCGGCCAGGAACCGGTCGGCGGTCAAGGCGGGCCGATGGAGGTATCCCCGCGCCAATCCCGCACCGGCGATGTACAACTCGCCGACCACGCCGTCGCCGACCGGCCGCAGCCACGAGTCCAGCACGTAGGCCCGGGTGTTCCAGATCGGGTGTCCGACAGTCGGGGTGGCGCTGTCGTCGGTGCCTGCACCCAGGGTGTTGATGGTGTATTCGGTGGGGCCGTAGAGGTTGTAGCCGGTGCTGCCGGGGGTGTCCCGCAGCCGGCGCCACACCTCGTCGGAGACCGCCTCGCCACCGAGCAGCACCAGGGTGGGGGCATGCCCGCCGTCGTCCAGCAGGCCCTGTTCGAACAGGTGGTGGGCGTAACTCGGCGTGACGTTGATGACGTCGATTTCATGCGCCCGGCAGTATGACACCAAAGCCGTTGCATCCCTGCGCAGTTCCTCGTCACAGATGTGCACCTCGTGTCCTTCGACGAGCCACAGCAGCTCTTCCCAGGACATGTCGAAGGAGAACGACACGGTATGCGCCACCCGCAGCCGGCGACCGCCGGCCTTGGCGATCGCCGGTTCGAAGATGGCCGAGCGGTGATTGAGCTGCATGTTGGTCAGGCCGCGATACGGCGTGACGACACCCTTGGGCCTGCCGGTGGAGCCGGACGTGAAGATGACATAGGCCGGGTAGTCGAGCCTGCCGACGCCGGTGCTCTTGGCGAAGTCGCCGAGTTCGTCATCGGTCAGTTCCGTTGCCGAAAGCTGTTCCAGCGCAGCGGCGACGCTGGCATCATCGAGCACCAGTGCCTGGCCACCCAGGCTGTCCTGGTGCGCGGCCAATTCCGCACTGGCGCTGTCGCAGACCAACAGAACGGGTTTGGCGTCGTCGAGCATCCCGGTCAGCCGGGCCAGTGGGTAGTCGCGTTCCAACGGTAGGTAGGCAGCGCCGGTGCGCAGCACCGCGAACAGGGCCACCACCATCTCGATGGAGCGCGGCAAGGCAAGGGCGACAATCTGTTCCGGCGCCGCGCCGGACGCGAGCAGTTGCCTGCTGAGGCGGTTGATCCGGCCGTCCAGTTCGGCATAGGTCAACTGCTGCGCACCGAAGACCAGTGCGACGTCATCGGGACAGGTCCTGGCGCGATCGGCGAGCAGATCGGCGATGGTGTCATCGCCGATCTCGTGTTCGGCGGCCTGCCACTGGGCCTGGCGGGCGTGGTGCTCAGCTCCCAGGGCCAGGTCCAGGTCACCGATGGCGGTGTCCGGGTGGCTCAGGATGGCGTCGACAGCCAGGCAGAGCCGTTCCACCATCGCGGCAGCGGTGTCACCGTCGACCACGTCCGGGCGGTACTCGAGTTTGATGCCCAACCGCTCCCCCGGGGTCAGCACCCAGGTCAGCGGATAGTGCGTGGTGTCGACGAAATCGACTCCGACGATGCCTTCTTCGCGCTCGAATTCGGTGAACGTGTCGTCGTCGAGGAAGTTCTGCAGCACATACAGCGTGTCGAACAGCGGCTGGTAGCCGGCGCTGCGGGTGATGTCACCGAGCCCGACGTACTCGTGCGCCATCAGATTCAACCGGAAATCCTCGACCCGCCGGAGTACCTCGGACACCGTCGCCGTGGCCGGGGTCTCGACCCGGACGGGGATGGTGTTGAGGAACTGGCCGATCACCGTCTCGATACCGGGCAGCTCAGGGGGCCGGCCCGCCACCGTGGTGCCAAATACCACATCGGTGCTTGCGGTTTCGAAGCCGAGCACCAAGCCGAGCGCGGTGGTCAGGACGGTGTTGGCGGTGGTCGGCTGGGTGCGGGTGTGCGCGTTCAGGCGTGCCGTGGTCTCGGTGGACAGCCGGCCGTAGACCCGCTCGGGAAGCAACGGCTCCCGGCCCAGGGCGTCCGGGACCACCAGCGTGGCCTCGGCCAGTCCGGCCAGTGCGTCCGCCCAGGCGCGAGTGGACGCGGCCTGATCCTGGGCGTCCACCCAGCGCAGATAGTCGACGTAGCTACTCTGCGCCGGGGGCAGTGCGCCGCGGATACCGCCGGAGTTGTACAGCGCGAACAACTCTCGCAGGACCAGCTCTCGCGACCAGCCGTCCCACAGCAGGAAGTGACAGGTCAGCAGCAGGCGGTCGCCGCGGTCCGGCAACCGGATCACCGTCAGCCGGACCAGCGGTGGCATCCGCAGGTCGAACGGTTTCTCGCTGTCCGCCCGCATCACCTCGGCCAACCGCGCCTGCGCCTGCTCCTCCGGCAGACCCGCCAGGTCGACCTCGCCGACGGCGGCAGGCACGAACCGGCCGACGTACTGCACCGGCCGGGTCAGGTCTTCGCTGGTGAAACCCGCACGCAGGTTGTCGTGCCGGGACAGCAGCGCACCGAAGGCGGTGCGCAGGGCCTCGACGTCGAGGTGGTGATCGAAGTCGAAGATGTTCTGCGCCAGATAGCTGTTGACGTCATCGGTGTAGGTCGACTGGTAGTACACGCCCTGCTGCAGCGGCGACAGCGGCCAGACGTCCTGCACCTCAACCGGGCACTCCGCGACCAGCCGCGCCAGTTCGTCATCGGCCAGCCCGTGCCACGCTGCCGGTTCGGCGACCTCGGGTGCCGTCTCGACGGGTTCCCGTCCGATCAGTGCGTCCGCCAGTGCGCGCGGGGTGCGCAGCTGAAACAGCTCCCGGGTCTGCACGGCGATGCCTGCGCTGAACAGCCGGTTGACCACGCGCAGGGCGAGCAGGCTGTCACCACCGAGAGCGAAGAAATCGTCGTCGATGCCGATCGCCGCGTCCAGACCCAGGACCGCTTCGAAGGTGCGGCAGATCAGCGTCTCCTGCGGGCCGCGAGGCTCGGTGCGCGACACCGACAGCACCGGGTCGGGCAGTGCGGTCCGGTCGCGTTTACCGTTGGGCAGCAACGGAATAGCGGCCAGTTCGGTGACGGTGGTCGGCACCAGGTAGGCGGGCAGCTGTGCAGCGAGGGCGGCTCGGATCGCCGCCGGCTCGAGTTGGTGACCGGGCCGGGGCACCACACACGCATCGAGTCGAGCCGCGCCGTTGGCGCTGAGATGCACGGTGACGACGGCTTCGGCGACGTCGCTCAGCGCCGCTGCCGCCGCCTCGATCTCGCCGAGTTCGACGCGGATGCCGTTGATCTTGACCTGGTCATCGGCACGGCCGACGAACTCCACCGACCAGTCCGGGGTCCACCGCGCCAGATCACCGGTGCGGTAGAGCCGTTCGCCGTCCGCGCTGAACGGATCGGCGATGAAGCGGGCCGCGGTGTTCGCGCCCTGACCCAGGTAGCCGCTGGCCAATTGGTCTCCGCCGACATAGATTTCACCGATCGCCCCCGGCGGCACCGGAGCAAGGTCGGGTCCCAGTAGATATATCCGGGTGCCGGGCACGGGCCGACCCAAGGTGACGGCGCCGTCGTCGGAGACCGGTCCCGCCAGCACGTCGCCCGCCACTTCGGACGATCCGTAGGAGTTGACGATCTCGGCGTCCGGCGACTGCGCGCGCAGAGCGGCGACGGTCGCGGCGTCCAGGGGCTCACCGCTGCAGATCCACCGCCGCAGTGAGCGCAGACGGGTCGGTGCCACTTCGGCCAGTACCGAGGCCAGGCTCGGTACCACCAGGAGCTGTGCCGCCGACACCTCGTCGGCGAGGCCGGCCAGGACGGCGGCGTCCTTGGCGGCGGTCTCGTCGGCGATAACAGTGGTGGCACCGGCGACCAGGCCGCCGAGGAGTTCGGTGGTGCCGTCGATGAAGCTCATCGAACTCTTGGCGATCCGGATATCGGACTCGTCGTGTGACCAGGTCTGCGCGGCCCAACTCAGCCGATTCGCCAGGGCGGCATGGGTGCCGAGCGTGCCTTTCGGGCGTCCGGTGCTGCCGGAGGTGTAGATGACCGAGGCGGTGTCGCCCGGTTCGACGACACTGTCACGCCACGGTTCGCCCGCCGCGTCGACGTCGACCGCGGGGATGGCGTGTGCGGGCAGCGGCAGTCCGTCGGTGATGATCGCCCGGGGTTGCGCATCGTCGAGCATGTAGGTGATGCGGGCGGCAGGATAGTGCGGGTCGATGGGCAGATAGGCGGCGCCGGAACGCAATACGGCGAGCAGTGCCACGGCCATCCGGCTGGTGCGTCCGGTGGCCACCGCGACGATATCGCCGCGGCAGACGCCTGCCCCGACCAGAGCGCCGGCCAGCCGGGCCGAGCGGTCCTCGAGTTCGGCGAAGGTCAGTTGGTCACCGGCGTCGACCAGGGCCACCGCGGCCGGTGTGCGCCGGACCTGGTCGGCGAACATCTCGACCACGGTGCCGCGCCACCCGGGCGCGCCCCGCCCTGCGGCCAGCACTGCGGCGGACTGCTCTTCGGTGAGGAGTTCGATTTCACCGCAACGTGTTTCACTGTCACGGACGATCGAGGTGAGAATCCGCCGGTACAGCGCCAGCACCTGTTCGGCGGCGGCCGCGTCCACCTTGGTCCGGTCGTGCGTCAGGGCCACCACGAACGGGTCGGACGGTTTGACCATCAGGGTGAGCGGATAGTGCGGCGCCTCGATGACGTCGATGGAGTCCACCCGGATGGCGGCGGTCGGATCGTCAGCGGCGGGATAGTTCTCGAGCACCAGCAACGTGTCGAAGAGTTCGGGCACACCGATGGCATGTTGGATGTCGGTGAGCGCGACATGGTGGTAGTCGAACAGCGCCGACTGGTCCTCGGCGAACCGGCGGACCACCGCTTCGATGGAATCGGTT
>JBEVHL010000179.1:0-3664 GCA_040511255.1 Mycobacterium sp.
AACGAGGACGGTCGCCCGCTGACTGGAGCGCGGCGACCGTCATCGCACGTAGGACTGCGCGGGATCGCGCGGCACCACCGGCCGGTTTCTCACCGGCCGGTTTTGTGCTGTAGGGGGTCGAGTTCAGCAAGCCGAATACCGCGTGCGCCATCAACCGGGCCGACGACTCGTCCACCCCCGCGACGACTTCGCCAAGCACGCCCACCCAGATCTCCACGTACTGTCGCTGGCTCCTGCGGACCTGCCGCTGCGCCGAGGCGGGCAGGTGGATCAGGTCGCGGTCTTGAATGCGGATCAGATCGGGCTCACCGAACGCGAAGTCGAGATGGAAGTCGATCAGGCCGTCCAGCGCAGAACTCGCGGAATCCGCTGCGGCCACAACAGCGCGGCCACCGTCATGCAACCGCGCGCTGATGCTCACCAGGAGTTCGACCAGCAGCGCCTCCTTGTTGGGGAAGTGCCGGTAGATCGCGGGACCGCTGACATCGGCCGCCGCGCCGATGTCCTCGAGTCGGACGGCGAGGAAGCCGCGCTCGGCGAAAAGTCGCTCGGCGGCCGCCAGCAGCTGGGATCGGCGGTCGGACTTCATCCGGCTCCGCCGAGTCGGTTCATGGTCGTCAGTAGCCGGCGATGTCTTGGTGGCCATCGCGGCTCCCGTCTTCGATTCATTCTTTACAACTCGGTTAATGATGACTAACATACCACCAGTTAGTCACGATTAACCCAATTGAATTGCGATGGGCGGCATGATGGTAGTCGGGGCGGTGAACCGCGACGAGCACCTTGCACTGGTCAGCCAGCTGCGCGAAAAGCTGGCCACAGCGGCACTGGGCGGACCGGAACGGGCCCGCGAACGGCACGTGTCGCGCGGCAAGCTGCTGCCCCGCGACAGGGTGGACGGCCTGCTCGATCCCGGCAGCCCGCTGCTGGAAGTGGCACCGCTGGCCGCGGACGGGATGTACGACGACGCCTGCCCGGGTGCGGGCATCATCACCGGCATCGGCCGGGTCTCGGGTCGCGAATGCATGATCGTCGCCAACGATGCGACGGTCAAAGGCGGCACCTATTACCCGGTGACCGTCAAGAAGCATCTACGCGCCCAGGAGATCGCGGGCCAGAACCGGCTGCCGTGCATCTACCTGGTCGACTCCGGCGGCGCGTTCCTGCCCCGCCAGGACGAGGTCTTCCCCGATCGGGACCACTTCGGCCGGATCTTCTTCAACCAGGCCAATCTGAGCGCCCAGGGCATCCCGCAGATCGCCGCGGTCCTCGGCTCGTGCACCGCAGGCGGCGCATACGTTCCGGCAATGAGCGACGAAGCCGTCATCGTCCGGAACCAGGGCACCATCTTCCTGGGTGGGCCACCGCTGGTGAAGGCCGCCACCGGTGAGATCGTCACCGCAGAGGACCTCGGCGGCGGAGACCTGCATTCGAAGGTCTCCGGCGTCACCGACCACCTGGCCCACGACGACCGCGACGCGCTGCGGATCGTGCGGCGCATCGTCGCGACACTCGGTCCGATCGAAACCCGGCCGTGGGACATCAAGCCCAACCTGGCGCCCGAGGTCGACCAGACCGAGCTGTACGACGTCGTCCCCACCGACTCCCGCGTCCCGTACGACGTGCACGACGTCATCACCCGCATCGTCGACGGCGGCGAATTCACCGAGTTCAAGGCCGAATACGGCACCACCCTGATCACCGGCTTCGCGCACATTCACGGCCACCCCGTCGGCATCGTCGCCAACAACGGCGTGCTGTTCGGTGAGTCCGCGCTCAAGGGGGCACATTTCATCGAGCTGTGCGACAAACGCACCGTGCCGCTGTTGTTCCTGCAGAACATCGCAGGCTTCATGGTGGGCCGCGACTACGAAGCGGGCGGTATCGCCAAGCACGGCGCCAAGATGGTCACCGCCGTGGCCTGTGCGCGGGTCCCGAAGCTGACCGTGGTCATCGGCGGCTCGTACGGGGCGGGTAACTACTCGATGTGTGGCCGGGCGTATTCGCCACGCTTCCTGTGGATGTGGCCGAATGCACGGATCTCCGTGATGGGTGGCGAACAGGCCGCCTCGGTGCTCGCGACGGTGCGCGGGGACATGACCGCCGAGGAGGAAGAGGCCTTCAAGGCGCCGATCCGCGCCCAGTACGAAGAACAGGGCAACCCCTACTACTCGACCGCACGGTTGTGGGACGACGGCGTCATTGATCCAGCCGATACCAGAACCGTTGTGGGTCTGGCGCTTTCGGTGGTCGGCAACGCCCCGGTCGATCCCGTTTCCTACGGCGTGTTCCGGATGTGATGCGACGATGAGACTGAGTTCCTTCGACACCGTACTGGTCGCCAACCGTGGCGAGATCGCCGTTCGCGTCATCCGGACACTGCGGGCCATGGGTATCCGGTCGGTGGCCGTGTACAGCGAGGCCGACGCGGGCGCGCGCCATGTCGCCGAGGCCGATACCGCCGTCCTGATCGGACCGGCACCGGCGCGCGACAGTTATCTCAACATCGCCGCCGTCGTCGGTGCGGCCGTCCGGACCGGTGCCGACGCCGTTCACCCTGGTTACGGATTCCTCTCGGAGAACGCAGATTTCGCCGCTGCGCTGAGTGCCGCTGGCATCGTGTTCATCGGGCCACCGGTGAACGCCATCGCGACCATGGGTGACAAGATCACGGCGAAGAAGACGGTCTCGCAGTTCGGCGTCCCGGTGGTGCCCGGCATCGCCCGGCCCGGGCTGACCGATGACGAGCTGATCGCCGCCGCGGTAGACATCGGCTATCCGGTGCTGGTCAAACCGTCCGCCGGTGGCGGCGGAAAGGGCATGCGACTGGTGGAGGACGCCGCCGACCTGGGCGCCGCGCTGGTCTCGGCCCGCCGGGAGTCGGCCGCCGCCTTCGGTGACGACACACTGTTCCTCGAACGATTCGTTTTGCGGCCCAGGCACATCGAGGTCCAGGTGCTGGCCGACAACTACGGCAACGTCGTGCACCTCGGTGAGCGGGAATGCAGCCTGCAACGGCGCCATCAGAAGGTCATCGAGGAGGCACCGTCGGCACTGCTCGACGAGACCACCCGCGCCCGTATCGGTGCCGCCGCCTGCGACACCGCACGCAGCGTCGACTACACCGGCGCGGGCACGGTGGAATTCATCGTCTCCGCCGACGCCCCGGACGAGTTCTTCTTCATGGAGATGAACACCCGGCTGCAGGTCGAACATCCGGTGACCGAGATGGTCACCGGCTGGGACCTGGTCGAATGGCAGGTGCGCATCGCGGCGGGGGAGAAGCTGGCGGTGCCGCAGCAGGACATCGTGATGAACGGACACGCCATCGAGGCCAGGGTGTACGCCGAAGACCCGGCCAGAGGTTTCCTGCCGACCGGCGGCCACGTGCTGGCCCTGGCAGAGCCGACAGGCGAAGGGGTGCGGGTAGATTCGGGCCTGGTGGCAGGCACCGACGTCGGCACGGACTACGATCCCATGCTGGCCAAGGTGATCGCGTACGGTGCCGACCGGTCCGCCGCGCTGCGCGGGCTCGACCGCGCCTTGGCAGGCACCGCCGTCCTCGGTGTGGTGACCAACATCGAGTTCCTGCGGTTCTTGCTGTCCGACCCCGACGTCGTCGCGGGCCGGCTGGACACCGGGCTGCTGGACCGGCGGGTGGCCG
>JBEVHL010000180.1:0-4012 GCA_040511255.1 Mycobacterium sp.
GACGAGATCAGCACCGGCGCCCGGGTGCATGCGCACTGGGTCGACGAGCCCGTCGGTGCGATCACCGATATCGCGTACTTCAGCCTCGGCGAGGACGCCGAACAGGTAGCGGAACCTGTGGAGGGCAAGGATCCCGTCACCCTGCTGGTCACCCCGACCGCCATCGAGATCCAGCACACCGCGTCGCTGCCCGAGAGCGTGTTCCTGCGTGGGCTCGAAGAGGGCAAGCTGATCGGGGCTTACGCGATCCTGGATGGCGGTGAAAAAGGAAAGGTGTACTTCCCGCCCAAGGAGGCCGACCCGGCCACCGGCAAGGAACTCACCGAATACGTCGAGCTGCCCGACAAGGGCACGGTCACCACGTTCGCCATCATCAACATCCCGTTCGCCGGTCAGCGCATCAAGCCGCCCTACGTCGCGGCGTACGTGCTGCTCGACGGTGCCGATATCGCGTTCCTGCACCTGATCCTGGAGATCGATGCCGCCGACGTGCGGATGGGCATGCGTGTCGAGGCCGTCTGGCGACCTCAGGATGAGTGGGGCCTCGGCATCGACAACATCGAATACTTCCGGCCCACCGGCGAACCGGACGCCGAATACGACACCTACAAGCACCACCTGTAAAGGGTTTGCACACATGACTTTTCGTGACGTTGCCGTGGTGGGCTTCGCACATGCCCCGCATGTCCGGCGCACCGAAGGCACCACCAACGGCGTCGAGATGCTGATGCCGTGTTTCGCCTCGATCTACGAGGACCTGGGCATCAAGCAGACCGACATCGGCTTCTGGTGCTCGGGTTCCGCGGATTATCTTGCTGGTCGGGCATTTTCGTTCATCTCCGCGATCGACTCGATCGGTGCGGTGCCGCCGATCAACGAGTCGCATGTGGAGATGGATGCGGCCTGGGCGCTGTACGAGGCCTACATCAAATTGCTGACCGGGCAGGTCGACACCGCGCTGGTCTACGGGTTCGGCAAGTCGTCGGCGGGCATCCTGCGTCGGGTGCTGTCGCTGCAGACCGACCCGTATACGGTGGCGCCGCTGTGGCCGGACTCGGTGTCGATCGCGGGTCTGCAGGCCCGCTTCGGCCTGGACTCCGGAAAGTGGACCGCCGAGCAGATGGCTCAGGTGGCGCTGGACTCCTTCGCGGCGTCGGATCGGACTGACTCCGAAAAAGCCGCCACGAGCATCGAAGAGCTCCTGGACCGGCCCTTCTTCGCGGATCCGTTGCGCCGCCACGACATTGCGCCCATCACCGACGGCGCTGCGGCGATCGTGCTCGCCTCCGGTGACCGGGCCAGGGAACTTCGCGAGAATCCCGCCTGGATCACCGGTATCGAGCATCAGATCGAGACGCCGGTGCTGGGGGCACGCGATCTGACCACTTCACCGTCGACTGCCGCGTCGGCCAAGGCCGCCACCGGCGGCGACACCGGGTCGATCGACGTCGCGGAGATCTACGCGCCGTTCAGCCATCAGCACCTGATCCTCGCCGAGGCGATCGGCCTGACCGACAAGACGAAGATCAACCCGTCGGGCGGCGCGTTGGCCGCCAACCCGATGTTCTCCGCAGGCCTCGAACGCATCGGCTTCGCGGCCCAGCACATCTTCGACGGCTCGGCGCAGCGCGTGCTGGCCCATGCCACCAGCGGTCCTGCGCTGCAACAGAACTTGGTCGCCGTCCTGGAGGGAAAGAACTGATGGCCGGAAATCTCGCTGCGGTTCTGGGGACCGGGCAGACGAAGTATGTCGCCAAACGCAAAGACGTGTCGATGAACGGCCTGGTGCGCGAAGCCATCGACAAGGCACTCGCGGACTCCGGCTC
Source organism: Mycobacterium sp. (assembly GCA_040511255.1). Taxonomy (GTDB): domain Bacteria; phylum Actinomycetota; class Actinomycetes; order Mycobacteriales; family Mycobacteriaceae; genus Mycobacterium. The sequence goes on from JBEVHL010000180.1 coordinate 1,827, forward strand.
GACGTTCGACGATATCGACGCCGTGGTGGTCGGCAAGGCGCCGGACTTCTTCGAGGGCGTGATGATGCCCGAACTGTTCATGGCCGACGCCGTCGGTGCGACCGGCAAGCCCTTGATCCGCGTGCACACCGCCGGTTCGGTCGGCGGGTCCACCGCGATCGTCGCAGCCAGCCTGGTGCAGTCCGGCAAGTACAGGCGCGTGCTGGCGATGGCGTGGGAGAAGCAGTCGGAGTCGAATGCCATGTGGGCGTTGTCGATTCCGGTGCCGTTCACCAAGCCGGTGGGCGCGGGCGCCGGCGGGTACTTCGCGCCGCACGTCCGGTCCTACATCCGGCGTTCGGGCGCACCGAACTACATCGGGGCCATGGTCGCGGTGAAGGACCGGCTCAACGGTGCCAAGAACCCGTTGGCGCATCTGCATCAACCGGACATCACGCTGGAGAAGGTGATGGACAGCCAGATGCTGTGGGACCCGATCCGTTTCGACGAGACCTGCCCGTCCTCCGACGGCGCGTGTGCTCTGGTGATCGGCGACCAGGAAGCCGCCGATAGCCGTGTGCAAGAGGGCCATCCGGTGGCCTGGATCCACGCCACCGCCCTGCGTACCGAGCCGCTGGCCTACTCGGGACGCGACCAGGTGAACCCGCAGGCCGGTCGCGATGCCGCGAAAGCGTTGTGGGCCGATGCCGGTATCACCAGCCCGATCGACGAGATCGACGTCGCGGAGATCTACGTGCCGTTCTCCTGGTTCGAGCCGATGTGGCTGGAGAACCTCGGCTTCGCCGCAGAGGGCGAAGGCTGGAAGCTCACCGAGGCCGGGGAAACGGCCATCGGGGGCCGCCTCCCGGTGAATGCTTCCGGCGGCGTGCTGTCGTCGAATCCCATTGGTGCGTCAGGCATGATCCGGTTCGCCGAGTCGGCGATCCAGGTGATGGGCAAGGCCGGTGACCATCAGGTCGACGGTGCCCGCAAGGCATTGGGACACGCCTACGGTGGCGGTTCGCAGTATTACTCGATGTGGGTGGTCAGCTCGGATAAACCCGCCGAACAGCCGGAATCGTGACCATGAAATACACCTGCAGCATCGCGATGGGCCCGGTGGAACAGCTGGTCCCACTGGCGATCTGCGCCGAACAGGTGGGCTTCGATGCGATCGCGCTGCCGGACTCGCTGTTCTACATGGAGACCGCCGCCGAAGACTATCCGTACACCCCCGACGGTTCGCGGATGTGGAATGCCGACACCCCCTGGGTGGACCCCCTGATCGCCGCGGGTGCCATGGGTGCGGTGACCTCGACGCTGAACTTCTACACCAACGTGATGAAACTCGGGTCACGCAATCCGCTGCTGCTGGCGCGCCAGGTCGGCTCGGTGGCCAACCTGACCAACAACAGGTTCGGCTTCGGTGTCGGAATCGGCTGGGCACCCGAGGAATTCGAATGGTGCGGGGTGCCGTACAAAAAGCGCGGCGCCCGCGTCGACGAGATGATCGACGTCATCAAGCTGGTGCTGGCCGGCGGCATGGTCGAATTCCACGGTCAGTTCTTCGATTTCGACAAGCTGCAGATGAGTCCGGCGCCGTCCAAACCGGTGCCGTTCTACGTCGGCGGCCACACCGACATCGCGCTGCGAAGGGCCGCACGTATCGGGGACGGCTGGACCAGCGCGATGATGACCCTGGCTCAGCTCGCCGAGACCGTCGGCAAGCTCGAGGCGTTGCGGGCCGAATACGGCCGGGCCGAGGAGCCGTTCGAAATCCAGGCGGTGTGCATCGACAAGTTCGGTGTCGACGGCCATCGCGAACTGGCGCAGGCCGGCGTCACCGACAACATCGTCATCCCCTGGATCTTCGACGGCCTCGGGTTCGACGCGCCACTGGAGAAGAAGACGGACTCGCTCAAGCGGTTCGCCGACACCTACATCCACTCGGGCTGGCAGGACGCATGACGGTGGGAGTGAGTGAGGATCGCAGCGCGGTACGAGCGAGGACCGGAGCGAGCGAGGTGGAGAAATGACCGTCACCGACCCCGAGTCGTCCGTCCACCTGGCAGGTAAGAGGTCCAGGGAGGCCGCCACGGCCGGCGACAAAGACGCCTGGCTGGCGCTGTTCGCCGACGACGCGATCGTCGAGGATCCGATCGGACCCTCCCATTTCGACCCAGAAGGTAAGGGCCACCGCGGCAAGG
>JBEVHL010000181.1:0-3274 GCA_040511255.1 Mycobacterium sp.
CTCCCGCACCGGCACCCGCAAGAACGCCCCGGTGATGCTCACCTTGAGCGCCCCTCCCAAAAAATTCTGTAACGAAAGTCCGGTCTAGTCATGGCTCGTGATATCTGGTTCGAAACCGTCGCCATCGCCCAGCAACGGGCCAAGAAACGGCTGCCCAAATCGGTGTACTCATCGCTGATCTCGGCCAGCGAAAAAGGCATCACCGTCTCTGACAATGTGGAGTCCTTCGCCGAACTCGGCTTTGCTCCGCACGTCGTGGGCGCCAGCGCCAAGCGGGACTTGTCCACCACGGTGATGGGGCAGAACATCTCGCTGCCGGTCATCATCTCCCCGACCGGCGTGCAAGCCGTCGACCCCGACGGCGAAGTGGCGGTTGCCCGGGCCGCAGCTGCGCGCGGTACCGCCATGGGACTGTCGTCGTTTGCCTCCAAGCCCATCGAGGAGGTCACCGCGGTCAACGACAAGATCTTCTTCCAGATCTACTGGCTGGGCGGCAAGGAAGCCATTCTGGAGCGGGCGCAGCGGGCCAAGGAGGCCGGCGCGGTCGGGTTGATCACCACCACCGACTGGCGCTTCTCCCACGGGCGGGACTGGGGCAGCCCCAAGATCCCCGAGCAGATGAACCTCAAGACCATGGTCAAGATGGCTCCGGAGGTGCTGACCAAGCCGCGCTGGTTGTGGGAGTTCGGCAAGCAACTCGCCCCGCCTGACCTGCGGGTGCCCAACCAGGGCCGCCGGGGCGAGACCGGCCCGACGTTCTTTCAGGCCTACGGCGAGTGGATGGGCACCCCGCCGCCGACCTGGGAGGACATCGCCTGGCTGCGCGAGGAGTGGGGCGGCCCGTTCATGATGAAGGGCATCGTGCGCGTCGACGATGCCAAACGCGCTGTCGATGCGGGTGTTTCGGCGATCTCGGTGTCCAACCACGGCGGTAACAACCTGGACGGCACGCCTGCGGCGATCCGCTGCCTGCCCGCCATCGCCGAGGCCGTCGGCGACCAGGTCGAGGTTTTGCTGGACGGTGGCATCCGGCGCGGCAGCGACGTCGTGAAGGCGCTTGCCCTCGGAGCGCGTGCGGTGATGATCGGCCGAGCCTATCTGTGGGGCCTCGCCGCCGAAGGACAGCCCGGCGTGGAGAACGTGCTCGACATCCTGCGCGGTGGTATCGACTCGGCGTTGATGGGCCTGGGCAAGGCGTCCATCCACGACCTGACTCCCGAGGACATCCTGATTCCCGACGGCTTCGCCCGCGCGCTGGGCGTGCCGCCGGCCTGACGCGGCGAGGCTCGGCGCCGGTCGACCACGCGGGCAACGATGGTGCGGACGTGGCAGGCGTGGCTGGCGTGGTCGCGAACCCGGCGTCGGCCCCGAATTGGTAAAAGAAATCCGAATCGTCCGCCAACAATTGGGGCACGCCAGGTTAATTGGGCCTACCATCGGCGAGTGGCTTTCCCTACCGAGCTTGGGAACTCGACGTCGAGTCAGCTGCACGGCACGTCGTCGGTGGTGGTGGTTCCCGTTGGTTCCACCGAGCAGCACGGACCCCATTTACCGCTGGACACCGACACCCGGATCGCGGTGGCTGTTGCCCGCGCAACGACCCAACGCCTGAGCGACCCGGCGGCGTCGCATCTTGTCGCCCCCGCCATCGCCTACGGCGCCAGCGGTGAGCACGAGTCGTTTCCCGGCACCATCTCGATCGGCACGGAGGCCCTTGAGCAGCTACTGATGGAGTTCGGCCGATCGGTGAGCAACTGGGCGGACCGACTCGTGTTTGTCAACGGTCACGGTGGTAACGTCGGCGCCCTGAGAAGTGCGGTCCGCCGGCTACGTGTGGAGGGCCGGGACGCGGGGTGGTGTTCGTGCTCGGTGCTGGGGGGCGACGCGCATGCAGGCCACACCGAAACGTCTGTATTGCTGCACATTTCACCGTCCGACGTCAGAATTGAACAATTGCGCCCCGGCAACAGCGCTCCGCTCGCGGATCTGCTGCCGAGTATGCGCCGCGGGGGAGTCGCGGCAGTGAGTGAGGTTGGAGTGCTGGGGGACCCGACCACGGCGACCGCAATGGCCGGAGCGCGCCTGTTCGACGAGATGGTTCAGGGCGCTGCCGATCGGATCAACCGGTGGGCGCCAGGTGCCGACGGCATGCTGACATGACCCAGCCACGGCTGCCCGACGGGTTTGCTGTGCAGGTCGATCGCCGGGTTCGGGTACTCGGTGCGGGCTCCGCGCTGCTGGGCGGTTCGCCCACCCGGCTGTTACGGCTGGCACCCGCCGCACAGACCTTGCTCTCCAGCGGACGCCTCGAAGTCAACGACGCGGTCAGCGCACAACTGGCCAGGACGCTCCTCGATGCCACCGTGGCGCACCCACGCCCGGCGGGCGGACCGTCCCACCGCGACGTCACGGTGGTAATTCCGGTGCGAAACAATATCTCCGGGGTCCGGCGCCTGATGGCGGCGCTGCGCGGGTTACGGGTGATCATCGTCGACGACGGCTCGACGGTGCCCGTCGCGGTGAGCGACTTCGCAGCCGCGCCCTGTGCCGTGGAGGTGTTCCGGCACCAGGACAGCCGCGGCCCGGCGGCCGCCCGCAACACGGGACTGGCCGCCGCCGCCACCGACTACGTCGCCTTCCTCGACTCCGACGTGGTGCCCCGCCGCGGTTGGCTGGAAGCGCTGCTCGGACACTTCTGCGACCCGGCGGTGGCCCTGGTGGCGCCGCGCATCGTGGGTCTACCGCAGACCGAGAACATGGTCGCGCGCTACGAGGCGGTCCGCTCCTCACTGGACCTGGGGCAGCGGGAAGCTCCCGTCATCCCGTACGGGCCGGTGTCCTACGTCCCGAGCGCGGCGATGATCTGCCGGCGCTCGGCGCTGAACGGGGTCGGCGGGTTCGACGAGACCATGCGCTCCGGGGAGGACGTCGACCTGTGTTGGCGATTCATCGAGTCCGGGGCGCGGTTGCGGTATGAGCCCATCGCGTTGGTGGCTCATGAACACCGCACCCAGCTCCGGGACTGGTTGTCGCGCAAAGCGTTCTACGGCACCTCGGCGGCGCCACTGGCCACCCGGCACCCGGACAAGACAGCGCCGCTGGTGATCTCCGGCTGCACCTTGGTGGTGTGGCTGCTGATGGCATGCGGATCCCGGCTGGGATATGTCGCATCGATGGTTGCGCTGTTGGTGACCGGCCATCGGGTGAACAAGGCGATGAAGGCGCCCGAGGCGCAACCCCGCGACGTGGTGTTCGTGGCCTCCAGGGGGCTGTG
>JBEVHL010000182.1:0-7428 GCA_040511255.1 Mycobacterium sp.
GGTTAGGGTCGGGGATGGGCAGCGCGTCCGTGATCTTGAGTTGCAGCGCACGGCGTGTTGCTAATCGAGGACCTCGAAGGTTCGTCGGATGGTGGTCGCGGTCGGTCCTACTTGACTCCGGGTAAGTGGCGAAGCAGTCGCAGTGCACCAGTCATCGCCACTGCATACGGATCAGGGGAGAGCCATGCGGGGTCGCCAACGGGAATGATTCGTTCGATCGCAATCGTCTGAGCCTCGGTGTATTTCAGTATTCCGTGCTCGCCGTGGCGCCGTCCGACTCCGGAGTCCTTCATGCCACCCATGGGCGCGTCGACGGATGCCCACGCTGCGGCATAGGCGTCGTTCACGTTGATGGTGCCTGCCTGTAGTCGAGTTCCGATGCGGTGACCGCGATCTGGGTCGCTGGTCCACACACTGAAGTTCAGGCCGTAGTTGCTGGCGTTCGCCTTCTCCACGGCCTCGTCCACGCTGCCCACCGAATACAATGACACGACCGGCCCGAACGTTTCGTTGGCGAACACAGTCATGTCCTCGGTGACGTCGCTCAGAATGGTGGGTTCGTAGAAGAACGGTCCGAGATCCGGCCGGTGTCGGCCACCGGTCAGCAATGTCGCGCCCTTGTCGACCGCGTCTCGGACATGGGCGTTGATCGTGTCGAGCTGGTGCTGGCTGATCAGTGACCCCATGTCCGCTGAGTAGTCAAGTGCAGCAGATAGTTTCATGGATTCGGTAGCCGCGACGAACTGCGGAACAAAATCGGACCACAGATCGCGGGGTATGTAGATGCGTTCGATTGATATGCACAGCTGACCGGTGTTGGAGAACGCTGCTCGCACGGCGCCCTCGACGGCCTTCTTGACGTCAACGTCGGCCAGAACTAGCAGGGCGTTCTTGCCGCCGAGTTCCATGGAGTAATCGATGAGCCGTTCAGCGGATTGGGCGGCGACTTGGCGTCCGACGCTCGTCGATCCAGTAAACATCATGAAGTCGGACTCTTCGACTATGGACGTGCCCAACTCCGAACCCGGCCCTGTGACGATTTGCACCAGGCCGGCTGGCATACCTGCTTCCTCCAGGATTTGGACAGCCCACAATGCCGAAAACGGCGTGTGCTCGTCGGGCTTTGCCAGAATCGCGTTACCCGCCACGATCGCGGGGAGTGCATCGCTGATGCCGAGTGTCAGAGGGTAGTTCCACGGGGAGATGATCCCTACCAAACCCTTAGGGTGACGGTGCTCCCATACTTCGGTGAGCATCAACTGCACGCCCTGGCGACGTTTTGCTTCGAGGTAGGACTCGGCGGTATGGCCGTAGTAACGCGACACAACGCACACATCGAGGATCTCCTCGAATGCATGCTTCCGGGCCTTACCGTTCTCCAATTGAATGAGATCCAGGATCGTGTCCTGCCGAGCGAGGACGAGGTCGTGAAAGCGCAACATGACTGCGGCACGATCGGCCACTGATCGGGATGCCCACTCTCGCTGAACCATTCGCGCCCGACTCGCTGCGGCGGTCACGTCCGCAGGAACGCAGTGTGCGACACGACCCAGATGCTCGCCGGTCATCACGTTGATGATCTCGTCGTAAACCCCCTTGTTGGAGCTCTGCACGCGGGCGGCCAGCTGGTTGAGAAGGGGGCCGACGCTGCGGTCGGTGGGAGCGTCATTGACGGTCGGTAAATTCATTGCAGTCTTCCTTGATCTGGATAGTGCGGCTGTGTGGCGCCGCCGCCGAACTCGGTGGATCCCGTTGTGGGTCGTCGTCGATGAACCGGTGATGCAGCTCAGCGGTGAGGCGGTGCACTTCGTGCGTGAGCTCGGTGTTGGCGCGTAGCTCGAGTTCCTGCGCGTCGAAGTCGTGTGCGGCCTTGATTTGTTGGAAGGCTGCCTGCCGGTTCTGACCGATCATCACGAACGCGGTCAGGAAGATCGACTCCAGGGACACGACGAGTGTGAGTAGTGGCCAGGGGTTGCGTTCAAAGAACACCATCCACACGGTGAACAGGAGGGCGTGCAGGGTGACGAACGGCATCGATCCGGCGAAGGCGGTGATGCGATCCGCCAGCCTCAGTTGAAAGTCGGACCGTCGCTGCAATGCCTCGGCGACGACAGCAGGATGGGGCAGCCTTCCGTCCTGCATCCGCATTCGCGAAATGGATTTGGAAACAGCATGATTGAAGTCCTGCGACGGGTTGCCGTGTAATCGGCCCCAACTCTCGGGCATAGCGGGCCGTCACTCTTCAGGCGCCGGCGACTGCACGCACGGCCGAGATGTCATGATCGACGCTGCGGGCCATGAAAGCCCCAGCGACCTCACCGATGCCGTGGATCATCGCCCCTGCCGCGACCCAGGTGACGAGTACCACCACCGAGACGTTCCACGAGCCTGCCGCCCAGAATCCGATACCCAGCTCGGCCAGACCAGCCAGCAGCAGCACCCACCAACCCGGTACGTTGCTGGCCGAGATCGCCTTCGCGATGTCGAGGGCGCCCCGGACTACAAAGTAAAAGCTCATCACGGCTGCCAAACTGACGAAGGTGTCGCCAGGGCGGACGAAGGCGAACACTCCGATCACGGTGAACAGCGCGGCGATAAGCCAGTGCACGATGCGCCAGCCGCTGCTCGACACCGCGCCGATGCCTACCTCGTTGGCCGCCGCGACTAGGCAGTAGATACCGAACAAGATGGCCACGGTGGCCACGGTGGTGAGGTTGAAGCGCAGGATCATCACAGCGATGACGATCCATGCGACACCGGCGATGAGTAACCACCACCAGTGCCGGGTGGTGGAGTGGACAAAGTCCAGGATGGAGTGGGGTCTGGTATCGGACATGATCTTCTCCTTGGGTTGGGTGAGGAATTAGCTATCGGCGGGTAGTGGGTTCGGTGGTTAGGTTTGAGCGCTCACGGCGATCTTGAACATCAGTGTCTTCAGTGCGCCGAAGGCGCCGTGCGCCCCGATGTAGAGCCGCTTGGTGTCATAGCCCGCAACGTCTTTCATGTTCTCTCCGCCGAAGCGGGCCGGTGTCTGCGCATCAACCAGGGTGACATCGGCGCCCAGGAGTGCGTGCCTGATGTCGATCCGCTCGTCGCCGGTCGCCGTCGCCACGACTTCACCGATGGTGCGGCTACCGCCGGCACTGGGGATGGCGGCACAGCTGACGCCGTTCGCGTCGAGGTGCTGGTTGATCTGGTCGAGGGTGGCTGCCGCGCCGACTATCAGGCTGAGATTGCCGAGGTTGACCGCGATATCGGTCCTGCCCCCGGTCGTCAGAGCGGTGGCCGGACCGACCTGTAACGTCCCCGCCAGTGCGTGCCGAACGGCGGTCTCGAACGCGCTGACGTCGGGCTCGTCGGGCGACAGGTCGGGAAGCATGATTCCGGGGTTGAGCAGCCCAGCCGGGTCGAAGGCCGATTTGATCGCGCGCTGGGCGGCGATTTCGACCGGGGTGAAGCGTTTGGTCATGAATTGGCGCTTCTCTGTTCCGACTCCGTGCTCGCCGGTGATCGTGCCACCCAAACGGAGTGCGGCCTCGATGATTTCGTTGTTGGCCGCTTCCAGCGCGGCCGCGGCGTCGGGGTTTTCCTTATCGAAGAACGTGGTCGGATGCAGGTCGCCGTCGCCGGCGTGTCCGGTCACCGCGATGAACAGCAGCGCGTCGGCGTGACGGGCGGCGGTGGCTTGAATGGCCTCCTGCATGTCGGGGATCTTCTGACGGGGCACGGTGACGTCGCCGATGAAGAAGCCTTTGCCGCTCTTCTTGACTGAATTCGGCGCGTTGAGCCGGCCGTACCACAGTGCAGCGCGGGCCTTCTCGTCCTCGGCGACACGAACCTCCGTCGCCCGTTCACGCAGCACCTTCTCGACGATCGGCTGATCGCGCGAGACTTCGGCGGCGGTGCCGTCGACATCGATGAGCACAATCGCGTCGGCGTCGAGCGGATAGCCGGTGTCGTAGAACTGCTGTAGCCCTGCGATGCCCTGTCGGTCGAGCCACTCGACGGCAGCGGGTACCACACCTGACGCGATGACTGCAGCGACGGTATCGGCCGCGGCTCTGGCGGTGGCGAAGGCCCCCATCAAGCTGTGGGTGACTTCGGGGATCGGGCGTAGCGCGACGGTGGCCTCGGTGACGATCCCGAGGGTGCCTTCCGAGCCGATGAGGATACCCAGCAGGTCAGGCCCGTCATCATCAGCGCTGAGGGTGACGACAGACCCGTCCGAGAGCACGGCCTCAACCGAATCGATATGGTTGTAGGTCACGCCGTACTTCAATGCATGTGGCCCGCCGGCGTTTTCGATAATATTTCCCGCCACGGTGGCGAGATGAGCCGAGACCGGATCGGGTGAGAAGCACAGGCCGTAGGGGGCGAGAGCCTCCTGCAGATCGGAGTTGATCACACCGGGCTCGACGCGGGCGCGGCGGTTCTCAACGTCGATCTCCAGGATCTTGTTTAGACCGGAGAGGTCAAGCAGTACCCGGTCGGCCGCAGGCATCATTCCCGCGGAGCAGTTCGACGCTCCGCCCCGAGGGACGACCGACACCTGGTGCTCGGCAGCGACCCGCATGATCTCGGCGATCTCGTCGCGACTGGCGGGGCGCAGCAGCAGGCCGGCGATCCCGCCGAAGCCCCAGAAGTCGTATCCCCGCTCGGCCAGAACGGACTGATCGGTGATGATTTCGGCGCGGCCGCCGACCGCGTTGGTAAATAGTGCTGCCAGAGAGCTGTCTGCGGCGACGGTGTGGGGTGCTGCGTCAGTACTCATGTTTATCAATCCTTCTTGATTTATTGAACTTTGGGTGGGTGGGGCAGTGTCATTGCGCGCCTGCCGCGCTAGGCGCCGACCTGGGTGGTGGTGACGTTGATCAGGGTGGGCTGGTCGCGGTCGGCGATGCCGGCGTTGAGGAGTTCGGCGACGTCGTCGGTGGTCTTGGCTTCGTGGGCGTCGACGCCGTAGCTGCGCGCGGTGGCCACGATGTCCAGGCCGGGCAGATCCAACCCGGGGACGCCCGAGGTGTGTTCGATGTCGCCGAATTCCTTGAGGATGCCGTATTCGGAATTTGAAGCCACCACGATGGTGAGCGGGATGTTGTAGTGCGCGGCAGTCCATAAGGAGGTAATCGCGTAATGCATTGAGCCATCCCCCATGGCGGCCACCACTGGGCGGTCGGGGGCGGCGAGTTGGGCGCCGACCGCGGCGGGCAGGCCGAAGCCAAGCCCGCCGCCGGCGGCGGTGAGATGGGAGAACCTGTGCCCTGGACGAACACACGCACCGATCGGGAACTCGTTACTGCCGGCCTCAGTCACCAGGAGCGTGTTCGAAGGCAACCGCAATCCGACGGTGGACCATAACGCTTCTGGTGACAGCGGCGCTGTCAGGCTGCCGGGCTCGGTGATCGGATCGCGTGGTGGCGGAGCTGTCCTACCGGTCTGGTCGACGTGGGCGAGGACGGCTTCGGCCGCGGCGCGCAGTTCGGCGACGATCGCCTCACCGACGGGGGCTCGGGCAGCTTCGTCGGGATCGTTGGTGATGTGAATCAGGCTGGTGCCCTCCGGCAGGTACGGGCCGGCGATCTTGGGGTAGTAGCGGAAGACAGGTGCGCCGATGACGACGACGAGATCTCGACCCGTCAGTGCCTTGGAGATCCAGCCCGCCCCGGGCGGCAGCGATCCGTGATAGAGCGGGTGGTCCTCCGGGAAGCCGGACAGTCCAGTCAGTGGAGCTGTCAGAACGATGGAGTTGGTCCGCTCGGCGAGGGCGATCACCGCGTCCCAGGCGCCGAACCGTTCGACGTCGCCACCGACGATGATCGCCGGTGAACTGGCCGTGTTCAGACGGGCGGCGATGTCAGCTGCCAGATCTTGGGGGAAGCCATTGGCGTGGGTGACGGTACGTGTCCTGACCACCTCGGTGTCGGCGGCCTGTTTGTCGGTGAGTTCAACGGCCATGTCGTCCATGGGAAGTGAGACGAACACCGGTCCGCGCGGTGCGGTGTTGGCGATGTGAATGGCGCGGGCCAGGACCGCCGGTACCTCACTGGCGATCGCGGGTTCGGCCGACCACTTCACGAACGGTTTGGGCACGTTCGTCGCGTCGACGTTGGTCAGCAGACAGCCTTGGTTCTGCAGATCGCGTCGCTGATTGCCCGCAGTGACGATCAGCGGCGTCTTGTTGATGAAGGCGTTGTAGAGGGCGCCTTGGGCGTTTCCCATGCCGGGCGCGGTGTGAAGGTTGACGATCGCGGGCCGACCGGTGATCTGTGCGTAGGCATCGGCCATCCCGACCGGCACCATCTCCTGCAATCCGAGAAGGTAGCGGAAGTCGGACGGAAAGTTCTCTAGCAGAGTCAATTCCGATGATCCGGGGTTTCCGAACCAGGTTGTCAGTCCGTGGGTGCGGAAGAGGTCCATCGCCGCTTGTCTGACGGTGACTGGTGCCTTGCCGGTGGGTTTTGTCATGCTTGTGCCTCCCTGTTGTGGACTGCCACGCCCCGATGGGCGTCGCGGGGTAACTGTCGTCCGACTGGTGTCGCTGTCGCCCGCGCTGGCCACCATGACCTGTGCACGCTGACGGCAGAAGTGTTATGCCTGCTAGCTGCTATTGCCGTTGCGGCAGAGAACAACTGAGAAGGGAATGCAAGACCGCGGTCACGGCGGGCATCGCGAACCACTCTTGCCGGCGATGTACCCATCTTCGGCCTATGTGCGCGGTGGTTGGTTCGCATGGCTGTTCGCGTCCCTCGCTACTCGGACCAGCGGCTGTCAAGAATCGTTGCGACGAAGTCGTCGCGGTGGAAAGACGGGTCGTATTTTGCGAGAACGTCGGCGTTGACCGTGCCGGTAGCACTCCTGGGTCGATGTCGGACGCCGACGGTAAGTGCCTGCAGGAAAAGGTGTTTGAAGTTGGTCCGCGGATGGATGGTCGTCACTGCCGACAACTCGGCGGGCGAAAGATCGTCGCGGCCGACGCCAAGTACATCGGTCGCGACGCCGGCGCTGAGCAGGGCTATCTCCGGCTCCAGGAACTCCGGCACGCCGGGGGTGGTGTGTAACGCGATGCTCATCCACAGTGTGCGAGCGTCGTTGTCGTCGACGCCATGCTGAAGGGCGAAGTCCCGAGCGGCGTTGGCGCCGTCTACTTCGAATCGAAGACTCGAGGAGGTGCGGTAGGGCTCGGTAAGGCCAAGGACGTGAAACATCGCGCCGACGTAGAGCAGTTCGAGATCGGGTTCGATTTCTCGGCGTCGACCGTGTTGTGCACCGAAGAAGAACACCCGGCGTGAGTGGTCGAAGAGAAGGTCGTCTTCGACACTTCGGATGAAGTTGGTGGTGTCGCGGGTCAGGGCGGTGTCGGGTACGGCGATCCCGGAGATCACATCTACTGCGCGCACCGGTCAACCTCCGTCGATTGTGGTGAAAGTC
>JBEVHL010000183.1:0-15940 GCA_040511255.1 Mycobacterium sp.
GGTCCCGGGTTCATGGTCGCCACCTCCACGCCGAACTCTTGCAGCTCGTCTTTCATGCTTTCGGCGATGGCCTCCACGGCGTGCTTGGAAGCGGAGTAAATGCCGGTAAAAGGGTTGACGTTGAGCCCTTCGCGGGAGGACACCCAAATGATGCGTCCTGCTCCACGCTTGGCCATCTGCTTGGCGATGCCCTGGGTCAGCAGCAGCGGTCCGGTGACGTTGACCTCGAACTGGTGGCGGATGTTGTCACCCGGAATGTCCACCGTGGAACCGCCTTCACCGACACCGGCGTTGTTGACGAGAATCTCGATGCCCCAGTCCCAGGCCTTGCGGCGGTCCCCGTCATCGGTGACGTCGAGCTTTTCGACCCGCAGGGTCACCCCCCGTTCGTCGGCTTGTCGCTTCAGGGTCTGTACCTGGCCGTAGATCTCGACGGCAGCCACCACGTCGAAACCCTTCTCTGCCAGTCGCATTGCGACCTCGTAGCCGAAGCCAGTCCCGGCTCCGGTGATGAGCACCTTCTTCAAACTCGTTGCTGGGGTTGCCATGATGGCGTCCTTTCGGGGTGGGGACAGCGCCGGGCAGCTGCCGGCGCCCGTCGAGGGTTGTGTTCATCTGCAGCGAGGTCGGGCTGGGATCGGACGGAGACAAACCCGTCTAAGTTGGTCCTACGAGAGCCTGAAGCTGAATTCGTCAGTGCGGGATGGAGTCTGGGTCGAGGCGGTCGGTTGGCACACCCCTGACGTAGGTCGCCACTCCCAGGCCCATGGACCAGTCCGCGGGCTGAACCGTCATAAGGTTGAAGAAGACGTCCTCGGGCCGCACCTGCAGCTTCTCCTGTAAGTCTTCCACGACAGCCTCGTAGAACGCGCCCTTCTGCTCCGGGGTTGCGACGTCGAGGAAGATCAGTTGGATGAAGATGCAGTTCTCGGATCGGTGGATGCCGAGATAGTCGGCGTCGAAGAGGAAGTTCTCCGCTTTGTGTTCACTGATGGTTTGGAAGCGATCTTCTGGCACGCCAAGGCATTCGATCATCTTGTCGTAGACGACATCGGCGATGGTCCGGCGGTATTCCGCTGACTTGCCTTCGATGAGGTCGATACGAGCTAGCGGCATTGAGACTCCTGACGAGGCTGAGAACCCGAAGCGAACCCCGGTGAATTGATTGGACATGAACTTTCCGTACCCCTGCAGTCAACCCCGGAGCGTTGGCGGTGTGCTAGCCCAATTCGGCTCGACTCATGCCCATTCCGACTCGATCAGTGATTGGCACGGAGATCGCGGCTCAGTCCCTCTGCGTCGGCGTACTCGCGCGGGGTGGTCCCGAAGCGCGCCCGGAATTCCTTGGTGAAGTGCGACTGGCTGGCGTAGCCGACTGCGACGGATATGTCTCCAACTCCCAGTCGGCGTTCGAGTAGCAGTTCGCGCGCCCGCTCCAGCCGGGTCTCCTTGACGAACTGATAGGGCGACCTGCCGGTGATTTCGCGAAACCTTCGTGAGAACGCTGACGAACTAAGGTTCACCTGCTCGGCGAGGATCTCGACCGTCAGTGGCTCTGACAGGTGCGCATTGATGTATTTCAACGCCGCCGCAACGGAATTCCCGTCGTCCTGCTGGCCGGCGATCAACAGCAGTTTGGAGAACCGGTCACGCTGCAAGATGCGGTACACGAGCTCGTGTAGGTACAACGGTGCCAGTACCCGTCGGTCAGAATCCGCTGCCAGCGACCTCATGAAGCGTAGTACGGCGCCCATGAGCTCTTCATCGAGTTCGGACACGACGCTCTGGTCCTGACCCTCGGTCGGCGCTGTTGGGTGGGCTGCGACCCCGCGCCGACCGACCATCTCCGCCGAGACTTTACGGACAACCGCCGGGTCGATCTGCAACACGAAGGCGAGGAACGGCTTGTCTGGCGTTGCGTCCAGAATTTGCGACTGAAAGTGCAAGTTGCTTCTGAGCACCAGATATTGGTACTCGTCGTAGATGTAGCGATGGCCATCGGCGGTGACGACCTTTCGGCCCTGGGCGACGATGCATACCGAGAGTGATTGAATTTCATCCCATTTCGGCACTGTCGGCTCGACGTACCGGTAGATCGTCATGCCGGGCCACAGTCCCACGTTGGCGCCGTCGCCGGACGCACGAGCCAACAGTTCCTCGGCAAGGTCGTTCGACGCGAGGTCGTCCTCGGCGGGGTCATTGAGCATCCCGCCAACCTCCGTTCCGCGTGGGTTCGTCGCTTGAAACGACGATATCTTCCCTCGGCAGTCTGCGCGTCGGCCCCGCCGTGGGAGTCGTATGGCGAGTGTTATCGGCACGACGGCGGAGTGCGTCGAAGGTTGTCGCGGACAGGAACAGATCGGCGCTGAGGGGGCCATTCGACCATTCTGGAACGCTCCGGCCAGCACGAACGGTTTCGGAGTCACACGCGTTCGCCTGAAAAGCGGAAGGTCGCCGGTTCGATCCCGGCCCTGGCCACTTCGGTTTCTACGGCGATTCCCCACCCCAGCTAGCCTTGGCTGGTCGCGTCCTGCGGCAACGAGGTCAAAAAGGGGCCGACTACATGAGCTTGCGCGATGTCGAGAACGAAACCGCCGAAGCACTTCTCCGCGAGATCAGAGCGCAGTTGCCCGGCCAGAGCGCTGCCGCTCTGCTGGATCTTGCCAGTGCCTACGCGGCCGTGGTGGCTGTCGCACCCGGGCCTGAGCCGCGCGCCCCGCGGGTGGGTCATTAGCGCCGCAGGTTGAAGTCGCCCGCTTCGGGTACGCGGTGCCAGTGAACGATCAAAAAGACAACAAGGCCGAGTCCGACACCGAAGCCGACCCCAAGGTCGCCGGCTCGCGGCCCGACAAGCACGGCGAAGGTGACGGCTCGTACGTGGGCGTGTCAGGCAGCGACGACGACTTCGGCGCCGGTGAAGACGGCGCCGAGGCGCGCACCTTCGGCAAGTAATTAACCGGCAGCCTTCTCGTCCTCGAAATCGGGATCCGAGACGGTCAACAGCGCGTCCTTGACATACGGATTCTTCTCCAGTTCGCGTTCGAGAAGGCGCAACCGGCGGGCCACGTTGGACTCGATGTCGTCGCCGACCAGGTCGACGCTGGCCACCAGGAAGATCTGCTTGGGCCCGATGTACTCCAGGCGTAGGAAACGCACCGAGGCCACATCGGACATCTGCTCGAGGCGCTTGACGGCGGCGTCGTGCAACTTTGGCGAGCCGGGCTCACCGGTCAGGTACCGCCGGTTGCGGTCGATCAGGATGACGGCCACCACGCCGAGCAGCACGCCGACCAGAATCGAACCGACGGCGTCGAACACCGCACTGCCGGTCAGCTGATGCAATCCGATTCCTGCGAAGGCGATGACCAATCCGATCAGCGCCGAGCTGTCCTCGGCGAACACCGCGCGGGTGGTCGGGTCCGAGGTATCCAGGGCGTATTCGAGTAGGTCCCGGTCCAGTTCCTCGGCCTCACCGCTGAGTTGGCGGGTCGCCTGGATCAGCGAGGAGCCTTCGAGGACGAACGCGACGCCCAGGACGATGTAGGCCACCAAATAGTTTTCGTGCCCGGTGGGCTCGTGCATCAGGTCGGAGATCCCGTGCCAGATGGACACCGCGGCGCCGACGACGAACAACCCGACGGCCGCCAGCAGCGACCAGACGTAGGTTTCCCGGCCATAGCCCATCGGCCGGTTGGCGTCGGCCGCGCGGGAGCCTCGCCGGGTGGCGATCAACAGGAAAATTTGGTTGCCGGTGTCCGCCCAGGAGTGGGACGCCTCGGCCACCATCGACGCCGATCCGGAGATCATGGCGGCGACGGACTTCGCGATGGCAACGGCCAGGTTGGCGCCGAAGGCGATGACTACGGTGCGGGTGCTCTCACCTTCGGCCACGGGTTAGGAAGCGTCTTCGTCGCTTGCAGGTCCCTCCGGGGTGGCGCCACCTTCGTCCGACCAATCGGAGCGGTCCTCGGCGCCCTTGGCGGGGTCGCTGTCGACGTCTTTAGGGGTCTCTTCCGCGCTGTGTTTGTCCACGGCGCACGGCTACCCAGTTCAGCGCCCCTTCACTCCGTTAACGTCAGTGGCATGCATCCCTTCCGTGCCGCCGTCGAGGCCGGCGATTTCGACGCCCTACCTGCACTCTGCGCCGAAGACGTCGTCTTCCGCAGCCCCATCGCCCACAAGCCGTACGAGGGCAGGGACACGTTGGCGGTGATCCTGCGGGCGGTGTCGAGGGTGTTCGAGGATCTGCACTACGTGCGCGAGATCGGCGGCGAGGGCGACGCGGACCATGCGTTGGTGTTCGTCGCCAAGGTCGGCGACCTCGAAATCAACGGCTGCGATTTCCTGCATGCGCGCCCGGACGGTCTGATCGACGAATTCACCGTGATGCTGCGCCCGCTCAAGGCGGTCAATGCGTTCGCCGAGAAGATGGCCGTCGAGTTCGGCCGCGCCATGCAAGAAGCAGCAGACGCGTAGCGCACTACCTATGAGTCGGTGACGGCGCGCGCCCACGATGAATCCATGGCCAAGATCGGCACCGAGCGGATGATCGTCCACGGTGAGCAGCGCCAGGACACCACCTGGCTGTTCACCATCTGCTACACGGCGCACTTCTCCGAACGGGATCTGGGCATGCGGTTCGACGACTCGGTTCGGGTCGGCGAGGTCGACGTGCCTGCGGTGGCGTTCACCGCCACCGGCCCAACCGTGTTCCGCAAGAAGCGAATCATCGTGCGCGACAACTGCTTACCGCACGACCCGCGCCACGCGGTGTGCGCCTGGATCCGGCTGCACTGCGAAGCCACCCCGGCGCCGTCCGCAGACGACGAGCAGCGCAGCCCGGCGCTGGTGCCATCGGCCGCTCAGTCGCCGCGCTGCTGAAGCTTCTCGTACCAGTCGGCAGGGACCCGGCCCTTGGGTCCCGGAACGGTTTCGTCGACGGGCCGGCAGTCCGGCGGCGCCAGCTCGGGGCCGTCGTAGTAGTCGTCGGCCTCGAAATCCCAGAACCAGTCCTCGCCAGGCTCGAACGACTGGATGATCGGATGCCCCGTCGACTTCCAGTGCGCGGTGGCGTGCCGCATCAACGAATCGTCGCAGCAGCCGATGTGCCCACAGGCCGCGCAGCGGCGCAGATGAACCCACCAGCCGCCCGCGGCTTCACACTCCACGCATCCGGTACCGCTCGGGACAGCCGAAGGGTCGATTTTCGCGCTCATGACTGCTGAGAGTACTTGCGTGACCCAAAGCCGTCCCGGCTCCAGAGCGGCTCGCTAGTCTTCCGGCCATGGCAACCAGTGATTCCCGCGAAGTGGTGATCGAAGCGACCCCCGACGAGATCCTCGACGTCATCGCCGATGTCGAGTCGACCCCGTCGTGGTCTCCGCAATATCAGAAGGCAGTGATCCTGGACAGCTACGCCGACGGCCGGCCCAAGCAGGTCGAGATGACGGTGAAGGCCGCGGGCCTGACCGACAAGATGGTGATCGAGTACACGTGGACCGACAGCGGCGTCACGTGGACGCTCGTCTCTTCCGGCCAGCTCAAGGCGCAGGACGCCGGTTACACGCTGACGCCGAACGGCGAGAAAACGAAGGTCAAGTTCGACATGTCGATCGACCTGGCGATCCCGATGCCCGGCTTCCTGCTCAAGCGCACCCTCAAGGGCGGCATGGAGACCGCGACCGATGGCTTGCGCAAGCAGGTGCTGAAGGTCAAGAAGGGTTGACTGACCCAGCGCCCGTGACGAAGTCGGGTCCGCTGGCCGGCGTGAAGGTGATCGAGCTCGGCGGTATCGGGCCCGGTCCACACGCGGCGATGATCCTGGCGGACCTCGGCGCCGATGTCGTCCGCGTGCGCAGGCCCGGTGGGCTGGCGATGCCCGCCGAAGACGTCGACCTGATGCACCGGGGCAAACGCATCGTCGACCTGGACGTCAAGAGCCGCCCGCAGGCGCTGCTGGAGTTGGCCGCGAAGGCCGACGTCCTGTTGGACTGCTTCCGGCCCGGCACGTGTGAGCGGCTCGGCATCGGACCTGACGACTGCGCGGCGGTCAACCCCCGGCTGATCTTCGCCCGAATCACCGGCTGGGGCCAGGACGGACCGTTGGCGGCCACGGCGGGACACGACATCAACTATCTGTCGCAGACCGGCGCGCTCAATGCGATCGGCTACCGGGACCGGCCGCCGCTGGCTCCGCTGAACCTGGTCGCCGACTTCGGGGGCGGCTCGATGTTGGTGCTGCTCGGCATCGTCGCGGCGCTCTACGAGCGGGACCGTTCCGGGCAGGGCCAGATGATCGACGCTGCCATGGTCGACGGGGTGAGCATCCTGGTGCAGATGATGTGGACCATGCGGGCGACGGGTACATTGCGCGACGAACGGGAGTCCTTCCTGCTCGACGGCGGCGCGCCGTACTACCGGACCTATCGGGCGGCCGACGGTGGCTACCTGGCGGTCGGGGCCATCGAGCCGCAGTTCTTCGCCAAGTTGCTTGTCGGTCTTGAGCTTTCGCCTGAGGAGGTACCCGGCCAGTTCGACCGTTCGCGGTATGACGAGATGCGCCGGATCTTCACCGAACGGTTCGCGACGCGCACCCGGGATGAGTGGACGGCGGTCTTCGCCGGTACCGATGCGTGCGTCACGCCGGTACTGACGTGGAGCGAGGCGGCGACCGACCGGCACCTGCGAGAGCGCGGGACCCTGGTCGACGCCCACGGGGTCACCCAGGCCGCGCCGGCCCCACGGTTCTCCCGCACGCCGGCCGGTCCGGTCGGGGCGCCCCCGACGGTGACCACGCCGCTTGACGAGATCGGTTGGTGAGAAATGGGATTCACCACACCCAATCTGCCCGAAGTCGATGCCGAGACGTTTCTGCAGCAGCCGCTGATGGACCGGATCAAGGTGCTGGTGCTCAAATGGGTCGACCACGGGTACGGCGTCCCGCGGATGGTCCACTTGATCTATCTCGTCAAACTCGTGGTGTTCTATGCGATCTGCGGCATCACGGTTGCCACCGCCACCTCGGACCTGCCTGCGTTTTGGCATGTTTCGCAGTGGTGGGATCAGCCGATCGTCTACCAGAAGGTGATCCTGTGGACTGTCCTGCTGGAACTGCTTGGCCTCGGCGGATCGTGGGGCCCGCTGGCAGGCAAGACCAAGCCGATGACCGGTGGCTTCCGATTCTGGGCCAGGCCCAACACAATTCGGCTCCGGCCGTGGCGCCGGGTGCCACTGACCGCGGGCAATCGGCGGACCTGGTTCGATATCGCGGTCTACGTGGCACTGGCCGTCGCGGTGGTGGCGGCGCTGGTGTCACCACCCGATGCTGCGGGCTTGGTCCACCCTGCGCTGTTCATCGCGCCGATGGTGCTGCTGGTACTGCTCGGCCTGCGGGACAAGACCATCTTTCTGGCGGCGCGCGGCGAGCAGTATCTGCCCGCCCTGTTCTTCTTCGCGGTGCTGCCGCTGCCGGACATGATCATCGCGCTGAAGCTGCTGATCTTCACCGTTTGGTTCTGGGCGGGCGTCTCGAAGTTCGGCCCGCATTTCACCAGCGTCATCCCACCGATGGTCAGCAACAGCCCCGCCATGCCGTTGAAGTGGCTCAAACGTGCGCATTACCGACACTTTCCCGACGACGTGCGTCCCTCGCACCTGGCCACGTTCATGGCGCACGGCCCGGGCACCGTCGTGGAGATCTTCTCGCCGTTGGCCCTGCTGCTGTCGCCGTGGCCGTGGCTGACCTTCCTGGCGGTGGCGATCATGGTGGGCTTCCACCTGTTCATCATCTCGACGTTCCCGCTGGCGGTGCCGTCGGAGTGGAACGCGCTGTTCGCCTACGCCGTGGTGTTCCTGTTCCTGGGCTTTCCGAATTGGCAGGGCTACGCGATCTGGGACATGTCGTCACCGTGGTTGACCGTCGCCCTGGTGGTGGCGCTGAGTTTCTTTCCGGTGCTGGGCAATCTGCGGCCGGATCTGGTGTCTTTCCTGCCGGCCATGCGCCAGTACGCGGGAAATTGGGCCTCCGCGCTGTGGGCGTTCGCTCCTGGCGCCGAGGCGAAACTCGACCGGGTCACCCGCTCGGCGGGCAACGTGGTGGACCAGTTGATCGACTACGGGTACACCCCGCTGGATGCCGAACTGTTCGCCCAACAGATCCTGGGCTGGCGTTCGATGCACAGCCAGGGGCGTGGCCTGTTCTCCCTGCTGCTGAAGAACTTGCCGGATATAAATTCAAGATCCGTGCGCGAAGGCGAAATTGTCTGTAACACGTTGGTTGGATTCAACTTCGGTGACGGACACCTGCACAATGAGGAGCTCATCGCCGCCGTGCAGGACGAGGCACGGTTCGAACCGGGCGAGCTCGTGGTGGTCTGGGTGGAGTCGCAGCCGATTTTCCGAAAGACGCAGCAGTACAAGGTGATTGATGCCGCGCTGGGCGTTATCGAGCGCGGTAGCTGGCAGGTCGCCGACCTGGTTGAGGAACAGCCGTGGCTGCCGAACGGACCGATTCCGCTGACCGTGACGTTTCAATCGCCGCCGCACTGACCGTTTCGCTGCGCCGGAGGGTCGTGGAGGCGCAAGATTCTCAAATGCGCTCGCCGGTAATGCTCGTGACGGCGATCGCCGCTGTCGTCACCGTGGGCCTGGCGACACCGGTCACGGCGGCACCGCACCTGATGGGCGCCACGGCACTGATCATGGGTGGCACGGGACAGTCGCTGTCGCCGCTCGACCCGCCGTCTTTCGTCACCGACTACTTGACCGACGCGGTGGGATTCATCAACGCCAGCCCGGGTCAGCCCGCCATCACCAGAACCGTCGCCGTCGCCACGCCCGAGCAGTTCTTCCCGGTCGCCGGTCTGCTGACCTTCAACGCGTCGGTGGCACAGGGCAGGACGCTATTGCACAATGCGATCGAGAGCACCCTGAGTCCAGGCAATCCCGTTGTGGTGTATGGGTATTCGCAAAGCGCGGTCATCGCATCCCTGGAGAAGCAGGACCTGATCCGGTATTACCTGGCCCATCCCGAGGAAACACTGCCTGCCGATCTGTCGTTCGTACTGCTGGCCAACCCGATGAGACCGAACGGCGGCATCCTGCAGCGGTTCGTCGGGTTGACCCTCCCGCTGTTGGACGTGACGAATTACGGCGCAGCACCGACCAACAGCGCCGACCTGGGGCCTGGCAACGACTTTCCAACCGTGGACATCAGCCGGCAGTACGACGGCTGGTCGGACTTCCCGACGTATCCGCTGAACGTGCTGGCCACGGTGAACGCCATCCTGGGAATTGTGTTTCTGCACTTGAGTTATCACAGCGAGCAGATGGCCGACGCGGTCGAACAGGGCACCATGGGGGACACCACCTACTACATGATTCCGTCGAAGACGCTTCCGCTGCTGATCCCGCTGGAGTTGTTGGGTGTGCCATCCCCGATCATCAAGATCCTGGACGCGCCGCTGCGGGCACTGGTCGAGATGGGCTACGACCGGCAGATCAATCCCGGTGAACCCGTCGCGGCGCAGTGGGGGCGGGTCGGGGGAGACCCGGTGGCCGACCTGCGGACGCTGGGGACGGCGGTTCAGATCGGCTTGGACGACGGCATCGAAGAGGTGACCGGCGACCGGCCGTTCCACACCCAACCGACAGACATGTACGGTCACCCGATCGTCGACACCCCGTCCGCGCCAGCACAATTGGCGCAGAGCGCGCCACCCGTCGAGATTGAACCGGTGCCCGCGGCTCCGCGTCCGACGACGCGCACCACATCGGACCCGGCGGCCCCGTCGGACCCGTCGGCCCCGTCGGCCCCGGCGGCCCCGGTCCGGGACGTCAGCCCTGCTCCCGATCCGAACACGGCCGCCGCCGCTAAGACTGCTGCCGCGAAGCAGGGTCCGGCGACCGCCGGCAGTCGCCGGAAAGACAGCCAACAGCGGCCAAGCCCGCGGGTCGGCAAAGCCGGCAGCACAGCCGGCAGCACGGCCAGCGGCGGGGCCAAGGGCACGGCCAAGGACCCGGCTAGCGCGCAGAAGCGACCGAGCGAATTACATTCACGATGATTTTGCGGGGATGGGTTGGCGCGAGTGGGTGGTTGTAGCGCCTATGCCTACCGGAGTAGTTCTGAACCCAGACCGCACCGCGGACAACATCGTCGACAATGCCATCAGCCAGGCTAAGGCGGCGTTCGCCGCAGGTGTCCGGCAGGTGTGGCTGGCGCAGCGATTCGACTTCGACTCCATCGCACTGGCCGGATTGGTCGGGGCGGCGGTGCCCGGACTCGGCGTCGGCACGTCAGTGGTGCCGATCAATCCCCGCCACCCGCTGATCCTGGCGGCGGCCGCGCAGACCGCCCAGGCGGCCAGCCACGGCAACTTCAGCCTGGGCCTCGGTCTCGGCGCCCCGGTGGTCGAGTCGCAGGCGTTCGGCATCTCCCCGGGCAAGCAGATCCGCCGGCTGCGGGAGTATCTGACGGTGCTGCGGTCGGTTTTCTATGACGGGACAGCCGATTTCCACGGCGAGGAGGTAACCGCCAACCCGGAGTGGCCCGTCGATGTGCCCGGGGGTGCCCCGCTGCCGGTGTACGTCGCGGCGATGGGTCCGCAGGCGTTGAAGGTCACCGGTGAACTGGCCGACGGCACGCTGCCCTATCTGGCGGGCCCGCGCACCATCGGCGAATTCATCGTCCCCACCATCACCAAGGCCGCGACCGATGCGGGTCGACCGCAGCCGCGGGTCTTCGCGATGGTGCCGGTGGTGATCGACGACGACGCGGACGCCGCACGGGCGCTGGCCGCCCAGGAGCTGGCGTTCTACGCCACCGTGCCGTCATATCAGGCCGTGATCGAACGCGAAGGTGTCAGCGGCGTCGCCGAGCTGGCCCTGGTCGGGACGGCCGACACGGTGTCCCGGCAGTTGCTCGCCTATCGCGACGCAGGTGCCACCGACATCGTGCTCAGTACCTTGCGCACCGAACAGGCTGAGCTAGAGGCCATTTGGGGTATTGCCGCCGGCCTCTAGGGTGCGCAGGCGGCGGATCGCCTCCGCCATGGTGTCGTCGCGTTTGCAGAAGGCGAAGCGCACCAGGTGATTCCACTCGTCGAAATGCGGCGAGTGCGGATCGCAGAATGCCGACATCGGGATGGCCGCCACCCCGGTGCGTTCCGGCAACTCCGCACAGAACGCTCTGCTGTCGGTATAACCCAGCGGTCGCGGGTCGGCACACAGGAAATACGTGCCGGAGCTGGCGTGCACCGCGAACCCGATCTCGGCCAGCGCTGCCGCCAGCTTGTCCCGCTTGGCCTGCAACGAATCCCGCAGCGCCGCCACCCACTGGTCTTCGGTGTTGAGGGCCTGGGCCACCGCGGGCTGGAACGGTGCGCCGCCGACATAGGTCAGATATTGCTTGGCGGCACGCACCCCGGCGATGAGATCTGGTGCGCCGCAAGCCCAGCCGATCTTCCAGCCGGTGCAGTTGAACATCTTGGCCGCGCTCGAGATGGTGACCGTGCGCCCGGCCATCCCGGGGTAGCCGGCCAACGGCAGATGGGCACGGCCGTCGAACACCAGATGCTCGTAGACCTCATCGGTGATCACCAGCAGGTCGGCCTCGACCGCAATCGCCGCCAGCGCCGAAAGTTCGTCGTCGCGCAGCACCAGGCCGGTCGGGTTGTGCGGCGAGTTGATGATCAGCGCCTTGGTCCGCGGCGTCACCGCCGAGCGCACGGCGTCGAGATCCAGGGCGAAGCCCAGCCCGTCGCGGGCCAGCGGCACCGCCACCCGGTGACAGCCGGCCATCGCGATCACCGGGGAGTACGAGTCGTAGAACGGCTCGATGATCAGCACCTCGGAACCGGGCTCGACCAATCCGAACACCGACGCCGCGATGGCCTCGGTGGCACCGGCGGTGACCAGTACCTCGGTGTCGGGGTCGTAGGTACTGCCGTAGAGCCGCAGGCGTTGTGCGGCAATGGCTTCCCGCAGCGGGGCGATGCCCAGGCCCGGCGGGTACTGGTTGACGCCTTCGGCGATGGCGTTCTCCGCCGTCTTGAGCATGGCGGGCGGGCCGTCCTCGTCGGGAAATCCCTGTCCGAGGTTCACCGCACCCACGCGGGCGGCCAGCGCCGACATCTCAGCGAACACCGTCACCGCATAGGGCTGCAGCCTCGACACCGTCATGGTCATCGAGCCTACGAGCCCCCGGGAATGAATGGCGCACCCGAGGCGCTTACTGCGGCGTGGCATTCAAACTCGATGAGCAAGCGGCAATCCTGCGACCCCTGCAGGTCGGCGACACGATGGCAGGCAACCGGCTCTTCATGGCGCCGTTGACCCGCTCGCGCGCCCAGCAGGACGGCACCCCGTCTGACCTCGCCCCCAAGTACTACGGACAGCGGGCGGCCGCGGGCATCATCATCACCGAGGCCACATCGGTGTCGGCGACCGCCGGCGGCGCCTATGTGACGACACCGGGTGTCTACACCGACCGGCACGTGGCGAAATGGGCCGAGGTGGCCGATGCGGTGCACGCCCAGCAGGGCCGGATCTTCATGCAGCTGTGGCACGTCGGGCGGATGGCCCATCCCGATATCAGCGGCGGCGAATCCGTCGGACCGTCGGCGGTGGCGGCCGATATGAGCGCGCACACGCCGCTGGGCAAGAAACCACTGCCGGTGCCGCGGTCACTGGAGACCGCCGAGATCCCGGGAATCGTCGACCAGTTCCGGACGGCGGCCAGGCGGGCCATCGACGCCGGGATGGACGGGGTGGAGATCCACGGTGCCAACGGCTATCTGCTGCACCAATTCCAGTCCGATGTGGTCAACCAGCGCACCGACAACTACGGCGGATCGCCGGAGAACCGGGCCCGGCTGACCGCGGAGATCGTCGAAGCAGTGGCCGCCGAGATCGGTGCGGGCCGGGTCGGGCTGCGGATCTCACCAGGAAACGGCGCCGGTGATGTCCGGGAAGACGACGCCTTCGGGGTGTACGAGGCGCTGCTGGGCCGGATCGAACCCCTTGACATCGCCTATCTGCACGTGATGATCAACCCGGCAGACCAGGCCTTCGGCGAGATCCGGGCGTTGTGGTCCGGCACGTTCGTGCTGAACACCGGGCGCGAGATCGACACCGACTTCTGCCAGTTGGAAAGCTTCGTCGACATGGGTGCGGTCAGCGCCGCAGCGGTCGGGCGGGCCTACCTGGCGAACCCCGATCTGATCGAACGACTTGCGCTCGGCGCCGAACTCAACGAGCCGGATGTGTCGACGTTCTACTCCCCAGGTCCGGCCGGCTACGCCGACTATCCGACGTTGGCGGAGCTGGCCGAGGCGCCGACCGCCTAGACCCCGCGCGGGCGAGTGTGCGGCCGGGCAAACACTCGGCCGCAACTGTGCACCTGGGCAACCACTTGACCCCTCCAGCCGCCCAACCAAACGGTTGGGCGAGCCTGTTAGGCTGGCTTCAGAGGAGTGCTGTCGTTAGCCGACGGCGCATTCACACCACTGTCGAACAGGACTGGAGAACACATGTCCGAAGAAGCCTTCATCTATGAGGCCATCCGCACCCCCCGCGGCAAGCAACGCAACGGTTCGCTGAACGAGGTCAAGCCGGTCAACCTGGTTGTCGGCCTGATCAACGAACTGCGTACACGCTTCCCCGACCTGGACGAAACCCTGATCAGCGACCTGATCCTGGGTGTCGTCTCGCCCGTCGGTGACCAGGGCGGCGATATCGCCCGCACCGCAGGTCTGGTGGCGGGTCTGCCCGAAACCACCGGCGGATTCCAGCTCAACCGCTTCTGCGCCTCCGGCCTGGAAGCAGTCAACCTGGCCGCGCAGAAGGTGCGCTCCGGCTGGGACGATCTGGTGATCGCCGGCGGCGTCGAATCGATGAGCCGCGTCCCGATGGGTTCCGACGGCGGCGCCTGGGCGTCTGACCCCGAAACCAACTACCGGATCGGCTTCGTCCCGCAGGGCATCGGCGCCGACCTGATCGCCACCATCGAGGGCTTCTCCCGCGAAGACGTCGACGCCTACGCGGCGCGCAGCCAGGAGCGGGCAGCCGCAGCCTGGTCCGGCGGCTACTTCGCCAAGTCGGTGGTCCCGGTGCGCGACCAGAACGGTCTGCTCATCCTCGACCACGACGAGCACATGCGGCCCGGCTCGACGGTGGAAAGCCTCGGCAAGCTCAAGACCGCGTTCGACGGTGTCGGCGCCATGGGCGGCTTCGACGATGTGGCGCTGCAGAAGTACCACTACGTCGAGAAGATCAACCACGTGCACACCGGCGGCAACAGCTCCGGCATCGTCGACGGCGCCGCCCTGGTGCTCGTGGGTACGGAGAAGGCCGGCCAGTCGCAGGGCCTGACCCCGCGGGCCCGCATCGTGGCGACCGCCACCAGCGGCGCCGACCCGGTCATCATGCTCACCGGTCCCACCCCGGCCACCAAGAAGGTGCTCGATCGCGCCGGCCTGACCGTCGACGACATCGACCTGTTCGAACTCAACGAGGCCTTCGCCTCGGTGGTGCTGAAGTTCCAGAAGGACCTCAACATCCCCGACGAGAAGCTCAACGTCAACGGTGGCGCCATCGCATTCGGCCACCCGCTCGGCGCCACGGGCGCCATGATCACCGGAACCATGGTCGACGAGCTGGAGCGCCGCGGCGCCCGGCGTGCCCTGATCACGCTGTGCATCGGCGGCGGCATGGGTGTTGCGACCATCATCGAGAGGGTTTAAGACCATGGCAGAGAACACAATTCAGTGGGACAAGGATGCCGACGGCATCGTCACCTTGACGCTCGACGACCCCACCGGCTCGGCGAACGTGATGAACGAGCACTACCAAGAATCCATGCACAATGCCGTAGAAAGGCTTGTTGCAGAAAAGGATTCGATCACCGGTGTGGTCATCACCAGCGCGAAGAAGACCTTCTTCGCCGGCGGTGACCTCAAGGCGATGATCAACGTCGGACCCGACAACGCCGATCAGGCCTTCGAGCAGGTCGAGACCATCAAGGCCGACCTGCGCAAGCTGGAGAAGATCGGGGTTCCCGTCGTCGCCGCCATCAACGGTGCGGCCCTGGGTGGTGGCCTGGAGATCGCGCTGGCCACCCACCACCGCATCGCGGCCGACGTCAAGGGCAGCGTGCTCGGTCTGCCCGAGGTCACCCTGGGCCTGCTGCCCGGCGGTGGCGGCGTCACCCGCACCGTGCGGATGCTGGGCATCCAGAACGCGTTCATGACCGTGCTGAGCCAGGGCACCCGGTTCAAGCCGGCCAAGGCCAAGGAGGTCGGCCTGGTCGACGAGCTCGTCGATTCGGTCGAGGAACTGGTGCCCGCCGCCAAGGCGTGGATCAAGGCCAACCCCGACGCGTTCGAGCAGCCGTGGGACAAGAAGGGTTACAAGATGCCGGGCGGCACGCCGTCCAGCCCCGGCCTGGCTGCGATCCTGCCGTCGTTCCCGGCACTGCTCAAGAAACAGACCAAGGGTGCCCCGATGCCCGCACCGCGGGCCATCCTGGACGCCGTCGTCGAAGGCGCGCAGGTCGACTTCGACACCGCCAGCCGCATCGAGAGCCGCTACTTCACCTCACTGGTCACCGGCCAGGTCGCCAAGAACATGATCCAGGCGTTCTTCCTGGACATGCAGGCCATCAGCTCGGGCGCCTCGCGGCCCGACGGCGTCGGCAAGACCCCGATCACCAAGATCGGCGTGCTGGGCGCGGGCATGATGGGCGCCGGAATCGCCTACGTGTCGGCCAAGGCCGGCTTTGAGGTGGTGCTCAAGGACGTGGCCATAGAGGCTGCCGAGAAGGGCAAGAACTACTCGGAGAAGATCGAAGCCAAGGCGCTCGAGCGGGGCAAGACCACGCAGGAGAAGTCCGACGCGCTGTTGGCCCGGATCACCCCGACCGCCGACGCCGCCGACTTCGCCGGTG
>JBEVHL010000184.1:0-3805 GCA_040511255.1 Mycobacterium sp.
CGCTGACCACCCGGTCGCGCGGCACCACGATGTGCACGCCTTTGGAGGCACGCACCCGGAACCGGCCACGCTGCTTGGACAGCGCCTGGATCTCGTCGGTCCACACCCCGGTGGCGTTCACCACCACGTGCCCGCGGACCTCGGTGACCGCGCCGTCCTCGGAATCGCGGATCCGGACCCCGATCACACGGTCCCCTTCGCGCAGCAGCGACACCACCTGCGTCGACGATCGCACCACCGCGCCGTAGTGCGCAGCCGTGCGGGCGACGGTCATGGTGTGCCTGGCGTCGTCGACGACGGTGTCGTAGTAGCGGATGCCGCCGATCAGCGAGCTGCGCTTGAGCCCGGGTGCCAGCCGCAGCGCCCCGGCCTTGGTCAGATGTTTCTGCGCGGGAACCGATTTCGCGCCGCCGAGCTGGTCATAGAGGAAGATGCCCGCCGCGATGTAGGGCCGCTCCCACACCCGGTTGGTCAGCGGGAACAGGAAGGGCAAGGGCTTGACCAGGTGCGGGGCCAGGGTCGTCAGCGACAGTTCACGTTCGTGCAGCGCCTCGCGCACCAGGCCGAACTCCAGCTGCTCGAGATAACGCAGCCCACCGTGGAACATCTTCGAGGAACGGCTCGAGGTGCCGGAGGCGAAGTCCCGCGCCTCGACCAGCGCCACCTTCAATCCTCGGGTGGCCGCGTCCAGGGCGCTGCCCGCGCCGACCACGCCGCCGCCGATCACCACGACGTCGAACTGTTCGCTACCGAGGCGGTCCCAGGCGCGTGCGCGCTGGGAGGGGCTGAGGAAGGATTCTGCCTCGGTCACACGAACTCCCTTGTTACTCGTCAGTACCACCCACGCTAGTCGAGATCGTCGTGGGCCATCAGCCGCCGGGCCGCCTCGATCACCGAACCCGACAGCGACGGGTACACCGACAGCGTCTGGGCCAGGTCACGCACCGTCAGGTGGTTCTGCACGGCGAGCGCGATCGGCAGGATCAATTCGGATGCGATCGGCGCGACCACCACGCCGCCGATCACCACGCCGGTCGCCGGCCGGCAGAAGATCTTGATGAAGCCGCGCCGCAGCAGCGACATCTTCGCCCTGGCGTTGGTGGTCAGCGGCAGCATCAGCGTGCGCGCCGGCACCGACCCGTCGTCGATGGCGTTCTGCGAGATCCCGACGGCGGCGATCTCCGGCCTGGTGAACACGGCGGCGGCAACCGTACGCAGCCGGATCGGCGACACCTCGTCACCGAGCGCGTGGTACATCGCGATCCGGCCCTGCATGGCCGCCACCGATGCCAGCGGCAGCAGCCCGGTGCAGTCCCCCGCGGCGTAGATACCGGTCGCCTTGGTACGCGACACCCGGTCGACGGACAGGTAATTGCCCCGACTGAGTTCGATCCCGACCTTCTCCAGACCGAGCCCGCTCGTGTTGGGCACCGATCCGACCGTCATCAGCGCGTGGCTGCCCTCGACGGTCCTGCCGTCAGCCAGTTTGACCACGACGCCGTCCGCGGTAGGGGTCACCGAATCCGCGCGGGCGTTCTTGACCAGCTTGACGCCGCGCTCGGCCAGCGCCTCCTCCAGCACCGCGGCGGCGTCGCTGTCCTCGTGCGGCAGGATCTGGTCGCGGCTGGCCACGACGGTGACGTCGACACCCAGCTCGGTATAGGCGTTGCAGAACTCGGCGCCGGTCACGCCCGACCCGACGATCACCAGGTGCTTGGGCAGTTCCTTCAGGTCGTAGAGCTGGCGCCAGGTCAGGATGCGCTCGCCGTCGGGCACCGCGCCGGGCAGCACCCGGGGGCTGGCGCCGGTGGCGATCAGCACCACGTCGGCCTTGAGCACCCCGACCTTGCCGTCGGGCGTGGTGACTTTGACGCGGTGATGCGCCATGCCGGGGACGTCGTCGACCAGTTCGCCGCGGCCGCGGACCACCGTGACGCCCTCCCGGACCAGCTGGGAGCCGATGTCGGCGGACTGCGACACCGCCAGTGTCTTCACCCGGTTGTGGATCTGGGCCAGGGTGATCTTGGCGTCTTCGATGGCGATGTCGAAGCCGAGTCCGGACGCGCGGCGCAGCTCAGTGCGCACTCCGGTCGAGGCGATGAACGTTTTCGACGGCACGCAGTCGTGGAGCACACAGGCTCCGCCGACCCCGTCGGCCTCGATAACGGTGATTTGCGCGACCTCTCGGCCGTGGGATGCGGCGACGAGCGCGGCCTCATAGCCGGCAGGTCCGCCACCGATGATCACGATGCGGGCTGGCACGGGTCAAACCTAGTCAACAACCGGCGGTCCGGCTTACGTCTAAGCTTTTCCCCGTGCCGCTCTACGCCGCTTACGGATCGAACATGCATCCCGAGCAGATGCTGCAACGGGCGCCGCATTCCCCGATGGCAGGAACCGGGTGGTTGCACGGCTGGCGGCTGACCTTCGGCGGGGAGGACATCGGCTGGGAAGGCGCACTGGCCACCGTCGTCGAAGACCCGCTGGCGAAGGTGTTCGTCGTGCTCTATGACATGACCCCCGCCGACGAGAGCAACCTCGACCGCTGGGAAGGCTCGGAGTTCGGCGTGCACAAGAAGATCCGATGTCGCGTGCACCGCGAATCGTCCGATACCACAACCGATCCGGTGCTCGCGTGGCTGTACGTGCTGGATGCCTGGGAGGGCGGCATGCCCTCGGCCCGCTACCTGGGCGTGATGGCCGAGGCGGCCGAGATCGCCGGTGCGCCCACCGACTACGTGCACGATCTGCGGACCAGGCCCGCAGGCAACATCGGCCCGGGCACCTAGTACTGAGCAGCCTGCTCGACGATATTGACCATCACCCGGATACCGACGCCCAGCGCCCGCTCGTCCAGGTCGAACGTCGGCTGGTGCAGATCCAACTGCGGCCCCTGACCGCCCCACACTCCGAGGCGGGCCATCGCGCCCGGCACCTCTTCGAGATACCAGGAGAAGTCTTCGCCGCCACCGGACTGCCGGGTGTCGGCCAACACGTCGGGCCCGACGGTTTCGATCGCGTGCGTCATGATCCGCGTCGAGATCTCCTCGTTGACCACCGGGGGTACGCCACGGCGGTAGTTCAGCGAGTGCTCGATGTGCAGCGGGGCGAGCAAGCCCGAAACCGTCTCTGTGACAAGGCCTTCCAACTCGACCCAGGTCTCGCGGCTCGCGGTCCGGATGGTGCCTGCCAGGGTGCCGATCTGCGGAATGGCGTTGGCGGCCACCCCGGCGTTGACCGCACCCCACACCATCACCGTGCTGTGCCGCGGGTCGATCCGCCGGGACAAAATGCCGGGCAGACCGGTGATCAACGTGCCCAGCCCGTAGACCAGATCGCCGGTGAGGTGCGGGCGCGAGGTGTGCCCACCCGCCGAATACAGCGTGATCTCCATCGAGTCGGCCGCCGAGGTGATGGGACCGGGAATGACCGCGACGCGCCCGACCGCCAGCCTGGGATCGCAGTGCAACGCGAAGATGCGCGACACGCCCGAGAGCACCCCGGCGGAGATCGCGTCGATGGCACCGCCGGGCATCAATTCCTCGGCGGCCTGGAAGATCAGCCGCACCCCGACGGGTAGCTCAGGCACCGACGCCAGTGCCAGCGCCGCCCCCAGCAGGATCGCGGTGTGGGCGTCGTGCCCGCAGGCGTGGGCGACGTTCGGGACCGTCGAGGTGTACGGCGCGCCGGTCCGTTCGGCCATCGGCAACGCGTCCATATCGGCGCGCAACGCGATTCGCGGTTGGTCCTGCGGCCCGATATCGCACGTCAGACCCGTTCCGCCGGGCAGCACCTTCGGATTCAG
>JBEVHL010000185.1:0-12029 GCA_040511255.1 Mycobacterium sp.
GATTCTCGACGAGCACGGCCGCGTACTCAATGCCGATGACGCGGTCGGCGAGATCGTCGACCAACGCGGCGCCGGTGACTTCGAGGGCTATTACCGCAACGACGCCGCCGACGCCGACCGCATCCGCAACGGCTGGTACTGGACCGGCGACCTCGGCTATGTCGACCAGGCGGGGTTCCTGTATTTCGCTGGGCGGCGCGGCGATTGGATCCGGGTCGACGGGGAGAACATCTCGGCATTGACCATCGAGCGGGTGTTGCGCCGCCATCCTGCCGTGATCGCCGCCGCGGTGTACGGCGTTGCCGACCCGCGATCGGGCGATCAGGTGATGGCCGCGATCGAGGTCGCCGACCCGGAGACGTTCGACGCGGCCGGCTTCGCGGACTTCCTGACTGCGCGCGACGATCTCGGACGCAAGGGGGTACCCCGCCTACTGCGGGTGTCGGCCGATCTCCCGGTCACCGGGTCGAACAAGGTGCTCAAACGGGAACTGCAGGAACAGGGCTGGCGCTGTGCCGATCTGGTGTATCACTGGGTGGGGCGTGGCCGACCGGACTATCACCGGATGAGCGATGCCGACCGGCGCGCCCTGGACAGCGAGTTCGGTCGGCATGGCCGGGCGCGCCACGTCTGAGGAAGGGACGACCCCACTGTGAGGACGACGCGCGACTGGCACGCCGAATGCGATGTGCTGGTGGCCGGTTCGGGCGCGGGCGGCGTGACCGGCGCCTACACGGCGGCCCGCGAGGATCTCGAGGTCATCCTGATCGAGGCCACCGACAAGTTCGGCGGCACCACCGCCTATTCCGGTGGCGGCGGCATGTGGTTTCCCTGCAATCCGGTGCTGGCGCGGGCAGGTGCGGACGACACCGTCGACGATGCGCTGGAGTACTACACCGCGGTGGTCGGCGATCGCACCCCGCGTGATCTGCAAGAAGCCTATGTCCGCGGCGGCGCACCGCTGGTCGAATACCTGGAGCGCGACGAGCAGCTCAAGTTCAGCCTGCTGCCGTGGCCGGACTATTTCGGCAAGGCGCCCAAGGCCCGCGCGGACGGGATGCGGCACATCGCGGCCAAGCCGCTCAAGGTGGCGGCCGCGCCCGATCTGCGGGAGATGATCCGCGGCCCGCTGGACTCCGATCGGCTCGGCGCCGAGGTGCCTGCCGACTACTTCGTCGGGGGGCGCGCGCTGATCGCCCGATTCCTCTCGGCGGCAAGGCAATACCCGCGGTGCAAGATGTGGCTGAACACCACCCTGGTGGAGTTGGTCTTCGGCGGTGGCAGGGTGCTGGGCGCCATCGTGGAACAGGACGGGCAGCGGCGGGCGATCCGGGCCCGCCGCGGGGTACTGCTGGCGGCGGGTGGCTTCGAGCAGAACGACCAGCTGCGCGCGCAGTACGGAGTACCGGGTAGTGCACGAGACACCATGGGCCCGTGGGGAAATACCGGACTGGCCCATCTGGCCGGCATCGCCGTCGGGGCCGACACCGACCTGATGGACCAGGCCTGGTGGTCACCGGGCCTGACCCATCCGGACGGCCGGTCGGTGTTCGCCCTGTGGTTCACCGGCGGCATCTTCGTCGACAACGCGGGTAACCGGTTCGTCAACGAGTCGCAGGCCTACGACCGCCTGGGGCGTGAGGTGCTGACCGCACTG
The DNA here is from genome assembly GCA_040511255.1 of Mycobacterium sp. GTDB lineage: Bacteria > Actinomycetota > Actinomycetes > Mycobacteriales > Mycobacteriaceae > Mycobacterium. Next base: position 1,658 of record JBEVHL010000185.1, read on the forward strand.
CAGAACGGTTCGGTGACGTTGCCGTACTGGATGGTCTACGACGACAGCGAAGGCGTGCCGCCGCCGGTCAAGTCGACCAGCGTCTCGATGGTCGAACCCGAGAAGTACGTCGCAGCGGGGCTGTGGCACACCGCGGACACGCTGGCTGAGCTGGCCGCGAAAATCGGTGTGCCGCCGGCCAATCTGGTGGCGACCGTAGCCCGGTTCAACGAGCTGGTCGCCCGCGGCGTCGACGAAGATTTCGGCCGCGGCGACGAACCCTACGACCGGGCGTTCTCGGGCGGGGCGCCGCCGCTGTATCCGATCGAACGCGGGCCGTTCCACGCGGCCGCCTTCGGGGTCTCCGATCTGGGCACCAAGGGCGGCCTGCGCACCGATTCCTGCGCGCGGGTCCTGGACACGGCCGGTGTGGTGATCCCCGGGCTGTATGCGGCGGGCAACACGATGGCCGCACCGAGCGGCACGGCGTATCCGGGCGGTGGCAATCCGATCGGCACCAGCATGGTGTTCAGTCACCTCGCGGTGCTGGACATGGTCGGCAACGAAGGGGAACACTCATGACGATGGCAGATATCCGCGAGATCGACCTGGGCGCGCCGATGACCCGCTTCGCGCGCGGCTGGCACTGCCTGGGATTGGCCGACGACTTCCGCGACGGGCAACCGCACGGTATCGAGGCCTTCGACACCAAACTGGTGGTGTACGCCGATTCGACCGGCGCACTGCATGTCCTGGACGGGTACTGCAGGCACATGGGCGGCGACCTGTCCCGCGGTTCCATCAAGGACGACAACCTGGCCTGCCCGTTCCACGACTGGCGCTGGGGCGCCGACGGCAAGTGCAAGCTGGTGCCCTACGCCAAACGCACGCCCCGACTGGCCCGCACCCGCACCTGGCCCACCCATGAGGTCAACGGTCAACTGCTGGTCTGGCACGACCCCGAACGGTCAACTCCACCTGCCGAGTTGGCACCGCCGCAGATCGAGGGCTACACCGACGGTGTGTGGTCACCGTGGCAGTGGAGTTCGATCCTGATCGAGGGCTCGCACTGCCGCGAGATCGTCGACAACAACGTGGACATGGCGCACTTCTTCTACATCCATCACGCGTACCCGACGTATTTCAAGAACGTCATCGAAGGCCACACCGCCAGCCAGTTCATGGAATCCAAGCCGCGGCCCGACTTCACACCGAACTTCGAATCGCTCTGGGAGGGAACGCATCTGCGTTCCGAGGCGACGTATTTCGGGCCGGCGTACATGATCAACTGGCTGCACAACGACCTGGGGCCCGGCTTCACCGTCGAGGTCGCACTGATCAACTGCCACTACCCGGTCAGCCACAATTCGTTCGTGCTGCAGTGGGGGGTGGCGGTTCGGGAGATGCCCGGCCTGCCCGCCGACAAAGCCGAGAAGCTCGCCGCGGGGATGAACAGGTCGTTCGGTGAAGGTTTCCTCGACGATGTCGAGATCTGGAAGAACAAGACCCGCATCGACAATCCCCTGCTCACCGAGGAGGACGGTGCCGTCTACCAGCACCGGCGGTGGTACGAGCAGTTCTACGTCGACGTTGCCGATGTCAGCGCCGACATGACCGACCGGTTCGAGATGGAAGTCGACACCACCCACGCCAATGTGGAGTGGCAGCTGGAGGTGTCGGAAAATCTCGAGCGCCGCACCGGCCAATCTGTCTGAGGTCTTCGCTAACGTCGAAGGCATGACTTATCGCGAGTCAGCGGCGCCGGCGGCGCTTCGCGACCTCGTCGAGTGCCGGTGGGCCGCCACCGGCCGGGCCGGCGCGCGGATCCTGCCCGACGGCTGCATGGACCTGATTGAGATCGGTGAGACCGTGCTCGTCGCGGGGCCCGACACCGCGGCGTTCGTCAGCGATCTGGGGGGCGCCCCCGCGCACGGCCTGCGGTTCCGGCCGGGCGCGCTGCCCAGGCTGCTCGGGGTGCCCGCGGCCGAGCTACGCGACACCCGGGTGCCGCTGCGAGAGTTGCGCCCCGATATCGGGGGTGGCCCACTGCTGGGTGTCACGGCCAGATTGCTCAGCGGCGACCCCGCTGACCAGACCACGCCGTGGCCGCTGCCCCAACTCGCCGAGGTGACCGGCAGGCTGGCCGACGGCGCCGCGGTACGCGATGTCGCCGACGAAATCGGGTGGTCGTCGCGGAATCTGCAGCGGCACTGCGCCGCGGTCTACGGATACGGTCCGGCGATGCTGCGCCGGGTGCTGCGATTCCGTGCCGCAGTCGGGATGCTGCGCGCCGGGGTGGCCGTCACCGACGCCGCTGCCCGGGCGGGCTACGCCGACCAGCCGCACCTGCACCGGGAGGTGCGGGCCCTGGCCGGGGTCGGCGTCGCCACCCTGCGTCAGGACGGCAGCGCGGCAAACAGGTCGACCGTCGTACCGTCCGGATCCGTCACCGTCGCGTAGCGCTGGCCCCACGGGGCGTCGAAGGGTTTCAGCGCCACCTGGTGGCCGGCGTCGACCACCTTGGCGAACAGTTCGTCGACGGCACCGGGTGAACCGAGCTCGAACCCCAGCGCCACCCGGCCCGCCGACTCCGGCGGCGTCCAGTCCGGGTGCATGCCGGCGATGGTGTCCTCGGTGTCGAAGAGCAGCTTGTTGCCGCCGGGTAGTTCGACCTCGACGTGCGGCCCCGTCTCCTGCGGCACGGCCAGGCCGAGCAGCCGGTAGAACTCCAGCGATCGCGCCACGTCGCCGGCCACGATCTCGATCACGGTGGAAGTCAAGGTGATGTCCATGGCTCGACGCTAGGGCGTACCGCACGGGGTTGTCGTGAACAATTCGGACAAGTCAGCGCCGCTTGGCCCGGGCAGGGCGCTTCACCGTGATGTCGCCCGAGCGTGTCACCGGCTGGCCGGTCTCTGCGGTCACCCGGACCTGCAGCGGCTGGCCGGTTTCGGCGTCGACGAACGCCAACGGCGCCTGCCCACCGGCCAGATATTTGTCACCCCATTGCACCAGCGATAGGAACACCGGCAGCAACTCCTCCCCGGCCGCGGTCAGGCGGTATTCGTAGCGGAGCCGGTCGCCGGGCTCCTGATACGGCACCCTGGTGATGATCTGCGCCGCCTCAAGCTGTTTGAGCGCCCGGGAGACCGCCGGTGCTGACGTGCCGCTGCGCTCGACGAAGTCCTCGAATCGGGTGGTACCGAGCAGACATTCCCGCACGAGCACGAAGGCGGTCTTGGTGCTGAGCAGGTCGAGCACTTTCGACATCGAACACGCGTCGCCGATCGACCACTGCCGACGGTCCTGCAGCTGCTTTTCCAACTCCATCTCCGGCTCCTAACTAACACTTGCGTTACTCAGCATAGCGTGGTTGTATCTGACTAACACAGTCGTTAGTCAGATCGAGGGATAGGGGCAGGACATGGTCGCAATAGCGGGCAAGGTGGTGGTGGTGACCGGCGGCCGCCGAGGACTGGGCGCGGCTCTGGTCGACGAGTTCGTCGCGCGCGGCGCCAAGAAGGTCTATTCCACTGGACGGACCGCGTTTTCCGACCCTCGAGCACAGGTCAGCACACACGAACTCGAAGTGCGCTCCGCAGAATCGGTGAACGCACTGGCCGCGCTCGCGACCGATGCCGAGATCGTCGTCAACAACGCCGGGATACTCCTACCCGGCACCTTGTTGACCGGCAGCTTCGATCAGGTCAGTGAGACCTTCGACATCAACGTCTTCGGGCCCCTGCGGGTAGCACGCGCGTTCGCACCGATCCTGGCAGGCAACGGCGGCGGCGCGCTCGTCGACATCCACTCGGTGCTGTCCTGGCTGGCAGGCAGTGGCGCGTACGGCGCCTCCAAGGCCGCCATCTGGTCGGTGACCAATTCGCTTCGCGCGGAGCTGAAGTCGCAGGGCACCCAGGTTCTCGGCGTGCATGCCGCGTTCATCGACACCGACATGGCCGCTGACATCAAGCTGCCGAAGTTGACCCCCGCGCAGGTGGCCACCCGCATCGTCGACGCCCTGGAAGCCGGCGCCATCGAGGTGCTCACCGATGACACCACGGTCAACGTCAAAGCGGCGCTGTCAGGTCCGGTCGAAAACCTCAGCTTCTCGCTGCCTGAATAACCACGAAAACCCATACCGAGAAAGGGATTCCACGATGACATCCGATCAGCTCTTCCTCATCACCGGCGCGACCGGCGACACCGGTGCACCCACCGCGGAGATACTGCTCAAAGCCGGCCACCGGGTGCGTGCCCTGGTGCATCGCATCGACCAGCGCTCGGATGCGCTGGCCGCGCTCGGCGCCGAGATCGCCGAAGGCGATCTGCTCGATTTTCGTGCGGTCAGTTCGGCGATGACGGGCGTGCACGCCGCATACTTCTGCTATCCGATCGACCCGGGCAACCTGCTGGGCGCTACCGCCATCTTCGCCCAGGCCGCCAGCGAAGCCGGCGTCGGCGCGGTGGTCAACATGTCGCAGATCTCTGCCAGGCGCGAGGCGAAAAGCCATGCAGCCCAGGATCACTGGCTCGCCGAACGGCTCCTCGATCGGTCGGCGTTCATCACCACCCATCTGCGTCCGACGTTCTTCGCCAAATGGCTGAACTGGCAGTGGCAACGAGACGGCGACCAGGGTGTACTGCGCCTGCCGTTCGGCACCGGCAGGCATGCCCCGATCGCCGGCGCCGACCAGGCAGGCGTGATCGCCGCGGTGCTGCAGAACCCCGCTCCCCACGACCGCCAGATCTACCCGCTCGTCGGCCCCCAGGAACTCGACCACTACGCCATCGCGCAGCAGATCGGCGACACGCTCGGCATTCCGGTGCGCTACGAACCAATCGAGATCCCGGAATTCGCGGCGGTGCTCAAAGCACAGGGCCGAACCGATTTCTTCGTTCAACACATCAGCAGCGTCGCGCAGGACTATCGGGACGGTATCTTCGCGGGCGAGAACAACCTGGTCGAAGTCATCAGTGGACACAAACCCATGAGCGTCGCGGAGTACGTCACCGCCAACCGTGCCGATTTCGACCGGGGTGCGCGTTGAGCCACGCGGGACCTACCCCAGCAGGGACGGGACGACGGCTTCGATGAGGTGCGGGCCGGGCTCGGCGAAGGCGTCGGTCAGCGCCTCGGCGAGTTCCTCGGCAGTGGTCGCCCGCCGCGCCGGCACGCCCATGCCTTCGGCGATCTTCACGAAATCCAATGTGGGACGGGCTAAATCGAGCAGATCGCGCGCCTTCGGGCCCGGCGCGTCAGCGCTCTCCGCGCCCACCCGTTGCAGCTCGATCCGCAGGATGTCGTATGCGTCGTTGCGGTAGATCACCGTGGTGATGTCGAGGTGCTCCCTGGCCTGGGTCCACAGCGCCGAGATGGTGTACATCGCCGAGCCATCGGACTGTAACGACAGCACCGGGCGCTGCGGCGCGGCGACGGCGGCACCGATGGCGGTGGGCAGGCCGAACCCGATGGCGCCGCCGGTCAGGGTGAGCACGTCATGGGCGGGCGCACCGGCGGTGGCGGCGGGCAGAGTGGCCCCGGAGGTGTTCGCCTCGTCGACGATGATCGCTTGCTCCGGCAGCAGCGCGCCGATCACGTCAGCGGCCGACCAGGCGGTCAACGGTCCGCTGGGCAGCGGTGGGCGGGCGGCGGGCGACACCGGCGCCACCGTGCCGGGAGCGACGTCGTCGGCCAGGGCGATCAACGCGTCCGCCGCACCGAGATGACCCGCCACCGACTGCACCTCGCAGCCGTCCGGCACCAGATCACTGGGCTTGCCCGGGTAGGCGAAGAACGACACCGGCGACGGCGCACCGACCAGGATGAGGTGCTTGGCGCCGGCCAACTGGGCTTGGGCGGCCTCGGCGAAATAGGCCAGCCGGTCCACCGCGGGCAGGCCTGCGCCGCGCTCGAGGCGGGCCGGGAACGTTTCGCACAGCAGCAGCGCACCGGTGGCGGCGGCGATGCGGGCAGCGGCGGTCAGGCCCGGCGCGCGGGTGGCGTCGCCACCGATCAGCAGCACTGTGGGCTCGCCCGAGCGTAACGCCATGGCGGCGTTGGCAATTGCGTCGGCACTCGCAGGCGGCGGCCCGGTCACCTCGACCGGCGGGGCGGTGCGTTGTGCCCCGTCGGACCAGGACACGTCGGCAGGCAGGATCAGCGTCGAAATCTGGCCGGACCGGCTGGCCGCGATGGCCTCGGCGGTGTCGGCGGCGACGTCGTCGGTGCGCGGCGTGCGCCGCACCCAGCCCGACACGCTGCCCGCCAGCGCATCGATGTCGGATTCCAGTGGGGCGTCGTACTTCTTGTGATAGGTGGCGTGGTCGCCGACGACGACCACCATCGACGTGTGCGCACGCCTGGCGTTGTGCAGGTTCGCCAGGCCGTTGCCCAGCCCGGGACCCAGATGTAGCAGCACCGACGCGGGCCTGCCCGCGATGCGCGCGTAGCCGTCGGCGGCACCGGTCGCGACGCCTTCGAACAGCGCCAGCACGGCCCGCATCCGCGGGACGCCGTCCAGCGCCGCGACGAAATGCATCTCCGAGGTGCCCGGGTTGGCGAAGCAGACGTCGATGCCCCCGTCGACGAGGGTGTTGATCAGTGCGTGCGCGCCATTCACCTCACCAAACCTAGAGCGTCCCCGGATCGGCGGAAAATGCCGGGCCACCGCCGCGGCTGTTCCCGTACTTTTGACCCGTGACCGACCCGCTGCTCGACAGCCTGCGCCGAGCCATCGAGCAGGCGCCCGACGACACCCGCCTACGCCTGCACCTGGCCGAACTCTTGCTCGACGCCGGCGACGTCGACGACGCGGTCGCCCACTGCGGCACGGTGCTGGCACAGGACCCGGCCTCCACCGAGGCCAGGGCGTTGATGATGCGGGCCATGACCCCGGCCGCGCCCGCCGCACCCGCGCCGGACGAGACCGCGCCAGGCGAGTTCAACTGGTCGGCCGCCGAGAGCGAGATCGGCGACATCGCCGCACCGATGTTCGTCAGCCATGACGATGAGCAGCAGGGGCCGGAGCCCGTCACCTCGGCGTGGGAGGTGGAGAACGCAGGCATCAGTCTGGCCGATGTGGGTGGCATGCAGGCCGTCAAGGACCGGTTGCAGGCGGCGTTCCTGGCGCCGATGCGCAACCCCGAACTGCGCCAGCTGTACGGCAAGAGCCTGCGCGGCGGCCTGTTGCTCTACGGGCCACCCGGCTGCGGCAAGACATTCATCGCCAGGGCGATCGCCGGTGAGCTGGGCGCGCGCTTTGTCAGCGTCGGTCTGGCCGACATCCTCGACATGTACATCGGCAACTCCGAGCGCAACATCGCGGAACTGTTCGGCCTGGTGCGTCGTGAGGCACCCTGTGTGCTGTTCCTGGACGAGATCGACGCCCTCGGCCAGAAGCGCAGTGCGACACGGAATTCCGCGATGCGCGGTGCGGTGGTGCAGCTGCTCACCGAGCTGGACGGCGTCGCAGGCCAGAACGAGGGGGTGTTCGTGCTGGCCGCGACCAACCAGCCGTGGGACGTCGACCCGGCGCTGCGGCGCCCGGGGCGGCTGGACCGTACCCTGCTCGTCCTGCCGCCGGATCCCGAGGCTCGCGAGTCGATCTTCCGGTACCACCTGCGGCACCGGCCGGTGGAAGGCATCGACCTGCGCCGGTTGGCCAAGGCCACCGACGGCTTCTCCGGCGCCGATATCGCCCACGTGTGCGAGACCGCGTCGGAGCGCGCCCTGGTCGACAGCGCCAGCAGCGGACAGGTCCGGATGATCGGCATGGCCGACCTCGACGGCGCACTGCGCGAGGTTCGGCCGTCCATCGGGTCCTGGCTGGACACGGCGCGAAACGTCGTGCTCTTCGGCGATGAGGACGGTACCTACGCCGACTTGAGAAACTACTTGAAGAAGGCGAAACGGCTGTGACCGCCGACGACCCGGAGGCCGCGCTGCGCCGGGCCGAGCAGTTGCTCGACACGCACCGGCCGCAGGAGGCGTTGCGGGCGCTGGCGACCACGCTGTCGCAGGATCCCGACAATGCCGAAGCGCTGTGCCTGGCTGCGCGGGCCGAACTCGCTGCGGGCGAGCCGGAGCGCGCCCGTGACCTGGCCCTGCAAGCGGTCTCGACGGCGCCACACTCGGAATGGCCGCTACGGCTGCTCGCACTGTCGTACGAGCGGACCAACCAGCCCCTGGAGGCCTACGAGGCGGCCCGAGCGGCCGTCGCGGCGGCGCCCTACCTGTGGCAGACCCACCACACCCTGGCTCACGTCGCGTGCAAGATGTTCGGCATGAATTCGGTGGCGCAGACCGCCGCCCGCCAGGCCATCGCGCTGGCCCCGCTGGAAGCGGACCCGCACGCGATGCTGGGCCGCGCCGCGTTGGAGAACCGCGACCAGACCACCGCCGAGCAGGCCCTGCGCGAAGCGTTGCGGATCGATCCGGACCACGCGGTGGCACGTAACGACCTGGGCCGCTTGCAGTTGCTGCGTAAGGACCACTTCGGCGCGGCCGGTCATTTCGCCGATGCTGCAGCCAGTGACGTCCGGATCGGCGTGGCCGAGCACAACATCGATATCGCGTTGATCTCGGCCGTGGAGCGGTTGTTCTTCTGGGTGTGGATCGTGATGTTCACCGTCGGTCGGTTGGCGCTGACCACGCATGGCTCGGATGCGATCGTGTTCGGGATGGTCACGCTGGGCGCGCTGTTCGGACTGTCGGTCCGGCTCCTCCGCGGCCTTGGGCCTGCCCTGCGTGGCCGGGTCGGGTCGTATCTGCGGCTGCTGCCCCATCGCGACCGGCTGCTGAGCACCAGTGTTGCGATGTTGGTGCTCAGCATGGCCGCGCTGGCGTTGATGTGCGTGCTGCCGCTGAGCTGGCGGCTGTGGCCGGCGATCGTCGGGGTGGTGGCGTTGATCGGCTGCCGGATTCTGCTGGCCGTCCGATCCCGCAGGCTGCGAAAGAGCTAGCTGCCGCGAATCCCGTCGAGACGGTGTGTGGCCGCTTCGAAGCCGCTGACCAGTTCGGCGATGATGTCGGCGACCGGGCGGATCTCGTTCATGGTGCCGACGATCTGGCCGACCGGCATGGCCACCGCCGACGGATCCGCCGATTCGCTCATCCGCTGGTGGGCTTCGCTGACCAGGATGTTCTGCAGCGGCATCGGCAGTGGCTCCGGCGCGTCCGGCGCGTCCCAGGCTTCGGTCCACCGGGATTTGAGCAGCCGGGCCGGCTTTCCGGTGTAGATGCGGCGGCGCACGGTGTCGCTCGAGGTGGCCGCGAGCATCGCCTCCTGGATCACCGATTGTCCGGACGGCAGCCGGATCCCGAGGTCGTATTCGGCGGCGGTCAGGAACGCTGACCCCATCCATACGCCCTGCGCGCCGAGCGCCAGTGCCGCGGCGACCTGACGGCCGGAACCGATACCGCCGGCAGCCAGCACGGCGGCCTTACCGTCAACGGCGTCAACAACTTCCGGCACCAACACCATCGAGGCGATCTCGCCGGTGTGCCCGCCTGCCTCGTGGCCCTGGGCGACGACGATGTCCACGCCGTTATCGACATGTCGTCGGGCATGGGTGGCGCTGCCCGCCAGCGCGGCGATCGGAACTCCGGCCGCGTGCACCTGGTCGATGACATCCTTCGGCGGTGAGCCCAGCGCGTTGGCGATCAACTTGATCGGGTGCTTGAGCGCCACCTCGACATGGCTGCGGGCGACCGAATGTAACCACCCGAGAACGCCTTCGGAGCGCGCCTCGTCTTCGGGCAGTGGTGGCACACCGAGGTCGGCGAGCGTCTTGGCGACGAAATCGCGGTGGGTCTGCGGGATCAGCTTGTTGATGTCGACGCTGGTGCCCTCGGTCGGGATCTTTGCGGGCATCACGATATCGACGCCGTACGGCTTGCCGTCGGTGTTCTGATCCATCCACTGCAGCACGCGCTCGAGGTCGTCGGCATCGTTGAACCGGACGCAGCCGAGCATGCCGAGACCGCCGGCCCTGGTGACCGCGGCGGCTACCTTCTCCGACGGCGTGAAGACAAAGATCGGGTATTCGATCCCGAACCGGTCACACAGCTCAGTACGCATCAGGCCTGCACCCCAACATGTTTGGCGTGGACTTCATCAGCAGGCCGCTCTTCGGTCTGATCCTTGGCCCAGCGGTAGTCCGGCTTGCCCGCCGGTGAGCGCTTCACCTCGTCGACGTACCAAAGGCTGCGTGGCACTTTGTATCCCGCGATCTCGCTGCGCACGAACGCATCCAGCTCGGCCAGCGTGGGCCGGGCCCCCTCACGGGGGTGCACGACGGCCGCGACGTGCTGGCCGAATCGGGGATCGGGCACCCCGACCACCAGTGCGTCGAACACGTCGGGATGGCCCTTGAGCGCGGCCTCGACCTC
>JBEVHL010000186.1:0-5827 GCA_040511255.1 Mycobacterium sp.
TCGGGGCGCGCTGGTCCCACCTTCAATCCTGCACCGCGACAAGATCTTCGACCGATGTCGAGGTGTGCGGCGCGACGGCACGTTCCCTTCGTAACTGCCAACGATGCACCAAATCCTGCCGCGGGAAATTAATCGCGCCGGAGACGACGTTCTACTCAGCAGATCGGATCAGCGCAACGAAGCACCCCGGTCGACAGCATTCGAACCGCGACGTTTTATCGCCACGACTCGAAGTTCGTATCAACGAGAAGAGGCATCATGAAGAAGTTCGGAATCGCCAGCGCCATCGCCACCGGTTTTGCCGCCGCACTCGTCGGCCTGGCCGCACCTGCGCAGGCCGACCTGGGCCATCACGACTGGGTCAACCAGATCACCGGTGGTTCGAGCGTCAGCGTCCCGCAGGTCGACACCGGCGTGCACCACTAACTGCACTTCACCCCAATGGGCATCCGCACAGCGGGTGCCCATTGTCGTGTTCGGGCCCGGCGCCTTACCCAATTCCCTTCTTGCAGAGAGCGTCAGGCAATCATCGGGTCGATCGCGGACCGGGGTACCAGCACCTGCAGCGGCCCAAATGCCTGGGGCAGCACTACGCCCTGGTCGAAGAAGAAGATCACGCCGTCGTTGACCACCGCGAAATTCTGGTAGTTGGCCGGGTTGTACAGCGCGGGTGTCGCGAACGGCAACGGCGGCGGTGGTGGCGGCGTGGTCGTCGACGTGGTTGTGGTGGTGGTGGCCGACTGTCCTGGCGTTGTGGGCGGCGTGGGCGGGGCGACCGGTGGCGGCGGCGCCAGTTGCTGCTGCAGTTGCGCCTGGACAATCGGCGCGACGGTTGTCAGCGGGTTGTCCACCCGCCATAACGGCGTGTTCAGTTTGTCGTCGGGCGGCGCCGTCCAGATGATCGACTTGCGATAACTCTGGTCCCAGTTGAACGCCTTGTATGTCGTCTGCTGCTGCGTGCCGCCGAGATTCTGGTCCACCTTGAACACCACCGCCTGCGTGCCGCGCGGGGGAATCGCCGAGCTGTATTCGGTCGGGGTGATGCTCAGCTCGTACGGCGTGGTGCGGGGCGCGCCGGACTTGGCCGTGTTGAGGAACCCGTCGCGTGTCTGGGAGATGTAGTCGGCGACCGACTTCAGGTCGGGGTAGTCCAGCGGGATGCTGATGTCGACGCTGTACCCGGGATCGGAGAGCTGGATTTCACACGTGCTGCCGGTATTGCCGCCCTTGAGGTCGGCGCAGTAGTCCTTTGGCGCTGCCATGGCCACGCCTGAAGAACCGAAGATGGCGGTGACCGTGGCGAGCACGGCCACGCTGACAAATCGCATGGGTAATCCTCCTGGCAAACGCGGCACGTCCGGGAAAGATTACGTGCAGCGCGCGAGGAAAGCGGGCACGGGTGCTTGTGTCCGCGTTATCTCGGGGCCGGCCGCTGCAGGCTGCGCAGCGTGCTCTTGACGAATTTTTGCAAGACGAAGTTGCGTTCAGGGCCCGTTTCTCGGTGCGAGGTCAGCAGGGCGTAGACGCCGACGAGGAAGAACGCAGCACTGTCGTAGCAGTCGACATCGTCGTAGAGCTCACCGCGATGTCGTGCGCGCTCGATCTCGGCTGCGAGTAGTACGAACGTCGGGTGCTGTTCCCACTTTTCTTCGTGTGGCCGCGTCGCCGAGAAGTACAGGCCGGTGACGTCACGGAACAACGTTGCGCCCCATTGCCGTTCGAGCGCAAGCACGCGGGTGGCGATCTCCTCGAGTACTGCCGGTAGATCATGGGGGGAGTCCAGGAATCGACTGAGTTCCTCGGCGAGCTGGGCCTCGTCGCGGCGAATCAACTCGAGTAGGACATGTTCCTTGGTCGGAAAGTGGAAGTAGAACGTGCTCCGGGATACCCCCGCTGCCTCGACGATCGCGTTGATGTCGGCCGAGTTTGTGCCGGTCCGCTGGAACTCCGCGATGGCTGCGTCCAACACCCGGGCATGCGTTCGACGGCGCTGAGCCTCGCGACCGATGGAACCGTCTCGCACGCGCTCATTGTGCATCAGCCGACCCAATCGCTGACAGTTGACGTCGAATTTCACCCCGCCGGGCGACGCTGCAAGCAACGGACCATTGCCACGCTGAGATTTCGTTGTCATCTGTCAGTGAACGTGCTAGACCTACTTCGCGGCGAAAGCGACGATCTCGCCAGGCGTGGCGAGGCTTGAGGATGGGGTAGCGGTCGATGAACACACGAGGTCAACGCATCGTGCTGTGGACTACTCCGCCCGCGCTCGCGCTGTTCGCGCTCGCCTATTTCCTGTTCCCGGTGATGTCACCGCCGCTGTCGCCGACGTTGACCCCCGAGCAGGTCGCAGCGTTCTTCCGGGACTACAACACGGGCATCCTCGGCGTCGTCATCCTCTGCAATCTGATCGCCGGCTCACTGGTGCCGCTGTTCGCAGTCACGGCTGTGCACATGTCACGCACGGGGACCTCCAGCAGTGTGTTCAGCTACGCCTACGTCATCTGTGTCGGCGCTGGCACCACCGCGTTCATCCTGGCCGACTACTGCTGGGGGGTGGCCGCTTTCCGGCCCGATCGCGACCCGCAGCTGATCAGTCTCCTCAACGACATGGCGTGGTTCTTCTTCATCGCTCCCGTCGGCACCATCGTCGTGCAGAACCTGTGCCTCGCGACCAGCATCTATCTCGACGAACGACCCGACCCGATTTTTCCGCGGTGGGTGGCGCATTTCAACGTCGCCGCCGCCGTGCTTCTGATACCGGGCGCATTCTCGATTGTGTTCAAGACGGGTCCGCTCGCCTGGGACGGCGCCGTGTCATTCACGCTCCGATTGGTGGTGCTCGGGAGCTATGTCGTGGTGATGTTCCTGGTGCTGGTACGCGTCGTGGATCGTCAGCGCAGCGAGCAGGCGGTCCTGGTGTGAGTGACCGGATCGCGACGGCGCCGCCACCCTCGGCCGGGCACACACGGCCGAGGCGCAGGAACCGGAAACTGGATCAGTGGATCGCCTTCTGGATCGTTCCGTTCTTCTTCAACCTGTTCGGCATCGTCTTCGTCCCGCTGAGTTGGATGATGCCGCCGCGATCACCGAGCAGTTCCTCGTCGCAGATCGTCGACTTCATGCAGTCCCACAATCTGCTGCTCGCGTGCGCGATCCTCACCCTCTCATTCGGCTTGGCGCCGTTGACGAATTCCGTGTATCTCATTCAGATCAAGCGCATGTCGGTCAGTCCGGTGTTTCGGTACTCGGTCATGGTTGGTTCGATGACTGGCGCGATCGTCGGGATGTTGTTCCCGATGTTCTGCTTCGGCCTGGGCGCATTCCGCTCCGGTTACAATCCGTCGGTACTGGCCATGCTTTACGACTTCGGCTACCTCGCGTACATCGGTTCGCTGGGCTGCTTCTGCGTCATGTGGATGGCGTTTGGCCTGGCCATTATTCTTGACACAAACCACATCCTGCCGAAATGGCTTGGCTACTACACCGTCTGGCAGTACGTCACCGAACTGATGGCCGCGCCCGTCTGGATCGCCAAATCGGGGCCGTTTGCCTGGAACGGCTTGATGACGTTCTGGTTCGCGATGGTGCTGTACGTGTCGTGGCAGTTCATCGTGTATGTCTGCATCTACCGTGCCATCAAGAAGCAGCCCGACGACGAACTCGAAAACGCGTGGCTCGACGACGAGTCGGTGCCACCCGGCTCCCGCCCCAGGGCGGACACGTGACGGAGCTCGCCGCGGGTTCCGCGGCCGGCGGCCTCCAGGAGACGTCAGATACCAAGGTGCGCAACCACATTCCCGGCGAGTCCAGCATGTGGTTCTTCGTCATCGGCGATCTGCTCATCTTCGGCGTGTACTTCATCACCTACGTGTACTACCGCGGGCAGGACCCCGGTCTGTTCCTGCACAGTCAGGCCCGGCTGAACCTGGATATCGGTGCGCTCAACACCCTCGTGTTGCTCACCAGTTCGCTCTTCGTCGCACTCGGCACCGCGGCGGCTCGGGCCGGAAAGTCGGCGGACGGGTTGCGGCTGTTCGCAATTGCGCTGGGATGCGGGGCCGCTTTCCCGGTGCTGAAGCTGTTCGAATATGTGCCTGAGATCATCCACGGCGTGACCCCGGGGGCGAACCTGTTCTTCATGTTCTACTTCGTGATGACGGGACTGCACCTGTGTCATGTCGTGCTTGGGCTCGTCATCCTCTCCTTTGTGATCCGCAGTCTGCGGACGTCGGCGAGTCCCAACATGCCGTTCGTGGAAACCGCGGCCACCTATTGGCACATGGTCGACGTGCTGTGGCTCATTCTGTTCGCGTTGTTCTACTTGATGAGGTGATTGGTGACCGCACCCATTTCTGCTATGCGCAGCCGCTCGACCATCGTCTGGGTGCTGCTCATGATGGTCACCGTCGTGTCGTGGCTGACCGCCCGGGACGGGGGCGCGGCACACGTCGTCAACCCGACCGTCACCGTCGTCGTGCTGCTGATCGCGGCAGTGAAGACCTACTTGGTGATCTGGCATTTCATGGAAGTACGACACGCGCCGCGCTGGTTGAAGGTGACGACGGCCAGCTGGGCGATCGTGCTGTTCGCGCTGCTGCTGGGCTTCTACTTCGTCGCCCTGTAGACGGGCAACCCACGTTGAGAGTGCTTGTCAGGCCGGTGACAATGCCTTGGAGTACAACGACTTTCCGGAGGCGTCGCACAGGTTGACCGTCAGCGCCCGGGATTGCGCGTCGATGGTCACCTCACCGAAATGTTGGAAACCCTGGGCCGGGGAGGTGTTCTCGTCGGTCGGCGCGTGGACGAATTCGTAGCGTGCACCAAAAGTGCCGTCGAGCGGACTCTGCGGGAACGCTCCGGCGTTCATCGGCCCGGACACGAACTCCCAGAACGGCGTGAAGTCGGTGAAGCCGGCTTGTTCGGGGTGATAGGAAATTGCGGCGGTGTAGTGCACGTCAGCGGTCAGGTACACGACGTTTCGTACCTGTTTGGTCTCGGACAGGATGCGGGAGAAGGCGATCTCGCGACCCAGCGGTCGCCCGTTCTCACCTTGTGCGACGGCCTCCATCGATTTCGGGCCGCCGGGCGGATTGCTGGCCGCGTCCGGAACCACGATGCTGATCGGCAGGTCGTTGGTGACCACCTTCCAGACCGCCGTCGAGTTCGTCAGACCGTCGATCAGCCATTGCGTCTGGTCGCGTCCCAATATGCCGCCGTCGTCAGTTTGCGCCCACGCCTGCGGGTTCGGGCTTTTGTAGGAGCGCATGTCCAGGACGAAGACGTCGAGCAGCGGACCGTAGGAAATCTTGCGATACAACCGGCCGTCGGCGGCCTCGGCCGGCTCCACGGGCTGCCACTCCCGCCAGGCCTGGTAGGCGTAGCCGGCCAGCTTGTCGGCGCTGGTTTCGGTGTAGCCCTTGCGGTTCTGACCGGCCAGAGATTCGCCCGGGAACCAGTTGTTCAGCACCTCGTGGTCATCCCACTGAACCAGTTGCGGCACTGTGGCATTGAACCGGCGGTAGTGCTCGTCGGTGAGGTTGTAGGCGTAATTGCCGCGGAAATCGTCCAGCTTTTGCGCCACTTGGTCCTTGGCCGGTGCCGTGACGCTGGCGTACGTGCCGCCGTCGTTCTGCTTCTGCGTTTCCGGCACTGGCCCGTCGGCGTAGATGGCGTCACCGGAGTGCACGAAGAAGTCCGGTTGACGGTCGGCGATCGCGCCGAAGATCGACATTCCGCCGTTTCGGTTGATTCCCCACCCCTGGCCGACGACGTCGCCGGACCAGACGAACTTGATGTTTTGCGGTTGCGTGGGAACGGTTTTGAA
>JBEVHL010000187.1:0-31682 GCA_040511255.1 Mycobacterium sp.
AGACCGAGAACTTCTGGAACCGGGCCTGGCTCACCAAGACCATCGACGAATTGAGGACAGCGCCATGAACACCGCCACCTATGACTACAGCGGCGCCAATGTCCTGGTCACCGGCGCCAGCAGCGGGATCGGCCACGCGATCGCCACGGCGTTCGCCGCCGCCGGCGCCAAGGTGACCGGTACCGGCACCCGCGCATCGGCCGACGACTATCCCGATACCGACCTGAGTGCCATCACCTACCGCCAGTGCCAGCTCTCCGATCCGGCGTCCATCGCCGAACTGACCGGATCACTCGGTGCACTCGACATCCTGATCAACAACGCCGGTGGCCCCTACCCGACCCGCAAAGACGAATGGAGCGCCGAGGGTTATATCGACTCCGTCACCACGAACCTGTTCGGGCCGGTACAGATCACCCTGGGCTGTCACGAACTGCTCAAGGCCAGCACCGCGGCCGGGGGCGCCAACGTGGTCACCATCGTCTCCATGTCGGCGTTCCGCGCCGCGGTCAGCGTGCCCGGGTACGGGTCATCGAAGGCCGGGCTGATTTCCTTCACGATGAACCTGGCCAACCGCTGGGCCGGCGATGGCATCAGGGTCAACACCGTCGCCCCGGGATTCATCGACACGCGATTGACGCACGCCGCCTTGGGAATTCCGCAGGTGATGGATTTCGAGGTCGGCTTCCACACCCCGCTGAATCGGCCGGGCACCGCCGAAGACTGCGTGGGCGCCGTGCTGTTCCTCTGTACCGAGTCCGCGTCCTACATCACCGGCACAAGTGTGCCGGTCGACGGCGGATATCTGACGGTCTAACCGAAAAGGTAACGAAAATGACCGATCTCGCCACCGTCGCGACGCCCGACGACGTCCTCGAACTCGCTTGCACCCAGACCGGGCTGAGCGAAATCGATTCGGACTCTTGGAAACCCGGCCTCGCCATCGTGCTCGACCAACTCAACACCTCGAGCGCCTTCAGCCCGCAGGGCCGGGACCGGCTGATCGGCGACGCCGTCAAAGCCCTCGGCCGCCGCCTCAAAGTCCACGATTATGTGCTGTCGCACCCGGAGGTGCTGCAGGAGAAGATCGAGCGGCCGCTGGTGGTCCTCGGCATGCCGCGCACCGGCACCACTGTCATCAGTTGCCTGCTGGACCAGGATCCGGGGCGGCGTTCGTTGCTGCACTGGGAGTGCGTGGAGCCCATCCCGCCCGCCACCACCGACACCCTGCGCACCGATCCGCGGTGCGTGAATCTCCTTGCTGAGCAACAGCAGATTCTCGCCTACATCAAGGAAGCGAAGATGCCGCTGCCGCACTGGGAGGACGCGGACGGCCCCACCGAGGACATGTTCGTCCACAACCAGGATTTCAAGGGCCTGCTGTGGGATTCCTACATGCCCACAGCGCGTTACGCCGAATGGCTGATCAGCGAAGCCGATATGACGAGCGCGTACGAGTATCAGAAGCGCTTCCTGCAGGTGCTGCAATCGAAGGCCCCGGGCACCTGGAGCCTGAAGATGCCGTCGCATTCCGTGCACATCGAAGCGCTGCTGACGGTGTTCCCGGATGTCCGGATGGTCTGGGCGCATCGCGACCCCTACCGGGCAACGGGTTCGTTGGGCAACCTGCTGCAGATGCCGAAGAAGATGGCGCTACTGCCCGACGCGATCGACCAGAAAGCCCTGGGCCGCAACATCACCGCTCAGATGCAGGCGCATGTCGAGCGGCCGCTGCGGGCCCGGGACCGCATCGGTGACCACCGTTTCTTCCATATGTACTACTCCGAGATGATGCGCGACCCGATGGGCGTGATGCGCCAGCTGTACGACTGGGCCGGTGACGAACTGACCCCTGACGTCGAGTCACGCATGCAGACCTGGCTCACCGAGCATCCACAGAACCGGTTTGCGCTGAACTCCTACAGCCTCGCCCAGTACGGCTTGGACGTCGACAAGCTTCGGCCCATCTTCGCCGAGTACCTGGCAACATTCGACATCGAACTCGAAAACGAGGTCTGATGGGGCTGCCGTTCGGGCCTGCCGATTTCTATCACGTCGGCATTGTCGTACCCGATATCGATTCTGCAGCAAAGAGATTGACCGATGCCGCCGGTTACCGTTGGACCAAGCCCGTCGAGTACAGCCTGGCCGTGCGCACCGCGGCGGGCGAGTTCGAACTGAGCAACCGGTTCGTCTATTCGGTGCAGGCACCGCACCTGGAACTCGTGCAGGAGGCGCCCGGCACCGTCTGGACCGCCACCGCGCACCATCTGGGCTACTGGGTGGACGATATCGCCTCGGCAGCAGCGCAATTGGAGCAGGTCGGCTACACCTTGGAGGCCCGCCCGGCAGGCGATACCCTGTCGAAGTTCGCCTACTACACCGATGCCGCGGGCATCCGCATCGAGATCGTCGACCGCGCCCTCTTCCCGGACTGGCCGGCATTCATCGAGGCGATGACCGCATGATGCAGATCGCGATGGTGACCGGTCCGGGCCAGGCCGAGGTGATCGACGCGCCGGACCCGGAAGCCGGTCCCAGCGATGTCCTGGTGCGGATGCGGGCGTGCGGCATCTGCGGCTCCGACGCCTTCTACATCGCCATCGGCGGCATCTCGCCGCGGCAAGGGCACACCCCGCTTGGACACGAGCCCGCGGGAGAGGTCGTCGCCGTCGGGGCAAATGTCACCGGCATCGAAGTCGGCGACCATGTGGTGATCAATCCGATGGCTGCACCCAGCGGCATCATCGGCAACGGCGGCGCCACCGGAGCGCTGGCCAACTACCTACTCATCCAGAATGCCGTCCGCGGAACAAGTCTCGAGGTCATCCCACGGCACATCCCCTTCGAAGTCGCCGCGCTCAACGAACCCATGGCGGTCGCCCGCCACGGCGTCAACCGCTGCCGCCCAAAACCGTCCGACCAGGTTGTGGTGTTCGGCGCCGGCCCCATCGGGCTCGGCGCGCTACTGGCCTTCAAGGCGTTGGGCGTCAGGCACATCGCGGTGGCCGACCTGATTCCCGCGCGGCTGAACAAAGCGCTGCAGCTCGGCGCCGATGCGGTGATCGACGTCGCGAACGAAGACATCGGCCGTCGGTTGGTCGAACTGCACGGGGAGGGCGAGTCGATGCGACCCGGCCGGGCGGGCACCGATATCTACTTCGATGCCGCCGGCGCCCCAGCGGTGGTCGAGGCCGTGCTGGCCAGCGCGAAAAAGGGCGCCACCCTGGGTGTTGTCGCCGTCCACAAAGAGCCGGTGCCGGTCGACTTCGCCACCGTGATGAGCAACGAGCTCACCATCGTCGGTTCGATGGGCTACCCCGACGAGATCTTCCAGGTGACCGAAGACCTCGTCGCCAACTGGGAGAAGTATGCCCTGATCGTCAGTCACACGATCCCGTTCCAGGACGTCGGCAGCGCGCTGCAGCTGGCGTCGACGCCTGGCGCCGCAGACAAAGTGGTCGTCACCTTCCCCTGACCTGCGCGGATCTGACCGTCAGATAAGTGGTAGCGCAACTATCGCTTCGTCCGTACTGTGGTTTTCATGACGCAAGCTCCTGAGGTTCCGCAGTACATGCGGCGAGATGTGCTCGACCCGATCCCGGAACTCGGTGAGATCCGCGAAACGGTCGGGGTGCAGAAACTCGTCACCGCCCTGGGCATGCCCGCCTATCTGGTGACCCGCCACGAGGACGTCAAGGCAGCTCTGGCCGACCCGCTGCGCTTCTCCAACCACAAGCCGCCCGGCTGGGCCGGTGGTCCCAAGTACAGTCCCGACGAACACAAGAAGCTGACGGCCGGCAACCTGTTGGGCCTCGATCCGCCTGAGCACCAACGCATTCGGCGCATGCTCACCCCCGAGTTCACCATGCGCCGGATGAAGCGGCTGGAACCGCGGATCGTCGACATCGTCGATCAGCACCTGGACACGATGGAACGCGCGGGAGTGCCCGCCGACCTGATCGCGAATTTCGCGCTGCCCATCCCGTCGCTGGTGATCTGCGAATTGCTCGGGGTGCCGTACGAAGATCGCGAGGAGTTCCAGTACCGGTCCACCAGGCAACTCAACTTCAGCGTCCCGATGGAAGAGCGGATCAAGCTGGGGATCGCCGCCCGCGAGCACATGATGTCGCTGGTGCAGCGCGCTCGCCGCGACCCCGGTGAGGACATGCTCGGCATGCTGGTGCGCGAACACGGCGACGATGTCACCGACTACGAACTGGTGGGCATCGGCGGCCTGCTGTTGCTGGCCGGGCACGAAACCACGTCAAACATGTTGGGCCTCGGCACAATTGCGCTACTGCAACGTCCCGACCAATTGGCGGCCGTTCGTGACGATCCCGCCGCCATCGGGCCGGCCATGGAAGAGCTGCTGCGCTACCTCTCGGTGGTGCAGAACGCCATCGCCCGGGTCACCACCACCGATGTCGAGGTCGACGGGGTGGTGATCCCGGAGGGGCACGTCGTCATCCTGTCGCTGCCCGCGGCCAACCGCGACCCGCACTTCATCGACGCTCCCGACACGCTGGACATCGGTCGCGGCGCACCCGGCCACCTCGCCTTCGGGCACGGCATCCATCACTGCCTCGGCGCGCCGTTGGCGCGGATGGAGATGCGCATCGCGTTCCCGGCCCTGTTCCGCCGGTTCCCCAACCTGGCTCTCGCCGAGGACATCGGCGACATCCGGTTTCACGCCTACAACCTCATCTACGGTGCGCAGTCCTTGCAGGTCACCTGGTGAATGCGCCGGCACCCGTGCTGCGCTCGGACGCGGCGCGCAACCATCTGCGGATCGTGACCGCGGCGGCGGCGGCGTTCGAAGAGGACGGGCCCACGGTCTCGCTGGACGACATCGCCCGCCGTGCCGGGGTCGGCATCGCGACGCTCTACCGCCGGTTCGGCACTCGCGAAGATCTGATCACGGCCGTGGCCGAGCATGTCTTCGCTGCGGAGATCGCCACCGCGATCGTCGACGACGGTCCTGATCCGTGGACTGATCTGGTGGCCACCCTGACCGCCACCGTCGACGCGTTTGCCGCCCATCCGGTACTGGTGTCGTTGGCCGTCGAACATGCGGTGCTGGGGATGGACACCATGGCCGCCTACGCGGCCGCCAAGGAACGGGTACTGGACCGGGCCCGCGCGGTCGGCGCGGTGCGCGCGGATCTGACCACCGCGGACCTGTCCGCCGTGGTGGTGATGGCGTTGGCGGTGATCGACAAGAGGGGCAGTGGCGCGGGCGGTCGCTATCTGACCCTGCTGACTGACGGATTGCGGCCCACCGGGCGGCCGCTGCCGGAGGCCGGGAGTACATGTCGTTAGCCCGGGAAAGTACTTTTGACCGGAAGCAGGGGTGCACCCGGTTAGGATTCATCGGGGGGATCGGCGTGACTCGATTGTTCGCTCACGGGGGATGGGATGCCGGACTGGCACTGGGAGAGACGGCAGCAGGAAGCTGAAGCGTTGACCCGGTCATCGCAAGGCGTTCTGGTGCAGGTGCCCGGCCTGGTGGACGCCGCCGCCGAATTGCCGGTGTTGAAGGCACTGTTGCGGATCTCCCAGGCAGTGCTCGGCGCGCACTATTTCGACGAAGTGTTGGAAGTGATCGCCGAACAGTCGCTGCGCGTGCTGGGCGGGGCGTCACTGTCGATCAGCCGGTGGGAACCCGAGCATGGCGCGTTGCGCGCGCTCATCAACGTCGGCACCCTCGGTCCCGCCGATCAGCGGTGGCCGCAGAACGAGCTCTACCACGTCGATGGTGACCTGCACGTCAGCGAGTTACTGAAGAACGGTCAGCCCTACGTCAATGCCGTCGACGATCCCGATTCCGCCCCCGCGTGTGTCGACGCGCTGCGCGAGTTGGGAATGGAAAGCGAACTGGCCGTGCCGGTGATGTACGACGACACGATGTGGGGCGAGATCTGGGTGACCGGTGTCGACGGCCGACGGTTCGGGCCGGACGACATCCAGCTGCTGCAGGCGATTGCCGCGCATGCTGCGGTGGCGATCGGACGCTCGGAGTTGCTGACCACGGTGTGGCGCTACGCCCATCAGGATCCGCTCACCGGACTGGCCAATCGGCGTGCGCTCGATCAGCGCTTCAGCGAACTGCCGTGGGCGGCCTCCCCGATGACGCTGTTGATCTGCGATCTGGACGGCTTCAAGGAAATCAACGACCGGCACGGTCACCCGGCGGGCGACACCATGTTGCGTGAGGTCGCCGCCACCCTGGAGGGCTGCGCGCAGACCACAGACGGCGCGATGGTGGCCCGACTGGGTGGCGACGAGTTCTGCGTGCTGCTGTCCTCCTCCACGTTGGCTGCCGCGCGCGAATTCGCCGTACGCTCCAGCCGGGCCGTGCGGGAGCGGCTCGGCGCCGTGATCAGCCTGAGCTGGGGTGCGGCCATCTCGGCTCCGGACACCCAGTCGGGGCACCAATTGATCGCCGCGGCCGACGCCGCGCTGCTCGAAGCGAAAAGACAGGGGCCGGGCAGATTCAGCGACGCCGCCGAGGGATCCTCACCGGTGCTCGGCGCCCTGCTACGGCGCACCGCGCCATCCGTCGACATCGCCGAGGCGGTGCAACACCTCGTCCCTCAGGTGGTGGAGCTGCTCGACGAGTACGGACCGCTGGCCGCGGATGCGGCGCTGGAAGTGCTGGCGGTGCAGGTGCAGCGCGCGATCAATGCCGCGGCATGGTCGATATCGGTGACCACCGCCGATGACACCGCGCTGCGCACCGTGCGTGCGGTCGACACTCTGCAAGACCCCGAATCCGGGCTGTGCATGTTGATCAGGTTCGGCGAGAGCACCTTTGCGCTGCAGGACTACCCGGCGTCGGCGGAGTTGCTGAAGACCGGCGGCGCGCTGATCGCCTCGGTCGACCTGGAGGACTCCGATCCTGCCGAGCGGACGCTGCTGCAGCAGCTCGGCTACCGGGCGGTGCTGGCCGTCGGTGTCCCCGCAGCCGAGGCGAACTATCTGCTCGAAATCTATTCGCACAGCGGATATCACGAC
Source organism: Mycobacterium sp. (assembly GCA_040511255.1). GTDB lineage: Bacteria > Actinomycetota > Actinomycetes > Mycobacteriales > Mycobacteriaceae > Mycobacterium. Next base: position 7,018 of record JBEVHL010000187.1, read on the forward strand.
CTGCTGGCGGTGGAGCCACACGTCCGGGTGCTGACGCGCTACTGCGTGACGCCGCCGGAGAACGTGGTGGCAGGCCCGAGCCGCACCGCCTCATGATTCGGTAGCACGGCGCACAATGCAGGTAGGTTCGTCCCGCACCGCATCACCGTCCGGTCGGGTCTGACGATGGCTGCGGTGGCTCGACCGCGGCGCAGCCAGGCGGCCAACTCGCTATCCGGTGCGACGAGGTGCACCACCGCACCGCGGTGTGCGGCGATGGCCGCCTCCCTCGGACCGGGCGGAGTCAGAGTGAGCAGTGCGAAGCCGGTGCCGAGTACAGCGTCAAGTCGTAGTCCCTGCGGCACAACCGGATTCGGACACAGAGTACCCGCCAGTTGCCGCGGCCTGCGGCGTCGGTGCACCAGCGCCGAGCGGCGCAGGGCCGGAGTGGCACCGTCCAAGAGCTTGGCACGCAGGCCCGGCAGCAGATGCATGCGGGGCACGACGACACGACGGATCATGCTGCCCAGCTCGCCACCTGCTGTCATGGCCCGACCCACCGTCAAGGCAAGTGCGATCATGGCACGCGCGTGCGGTTTTCGTTCTTCGGCATAAGTGTCCAGCACTGGCTCCGGCAGCGCGGCGTGGAGTACGCCGGCCAACTTCCAGGACAGGTTCATCGCATCGCGCAGTCCCGCGCCCATGCCTTGACCGATGAACGGAGGGGTCAGGTGCGCGGCGTCGCCGAGCAGAAACATGTTGTCCCGCCGCCAGCAATCGGCCAGCTGGGCACGGAAGGTGTATTCGGCGACCCGTACCAGCTCAAGTGCTTGCGCAGGCACGTCCGCGACCCAGGGTCGGATCAGCGGAAGCAACGCGTCGACGCTGCCGAAATCGGCGGCGGTCTCGCCCCCGGTGAGCCGGAACTCCCACCGGTAGCGACGGTCGCCGATGCGCATGTACGTGCCCGCGCGCTTCGGGTCGCAGACCTGGTGCACGCCTTCCCATTGCCGGAGATCGGCAGTGGTCGCGATGTCCACGACCAGCCATCGCTGGTCGAATTCGAGGTCGACCATGCCGGTGCCCATGCGCCGCCGGACGATGCTGTTGGCGCCGTCACACCCCAGCACATAGTCCGCCCCCACCGTGTGCCGGCTGCCGTCGGTGCGGTCGAGATAGGTGACGCGGCTGCGGCGTGGGCCGGCAGGGGCGATATCGGTGACCTCGACGTCGCCCCGCAGCCGGGCCCGGGGGTACTGCTGCAGGTTGGTGCGCAACAATGCCTCGAGATCAGGCTGGTCGAACATGTTGGCTTGCGGAAAGCCGTTGCGGCTCAACGCGGTGTCGCGACGGAACTCTGCGAGGGTGCGCAGGGCTGGGTCCAGCAGCCGGAGCCCGAGTGCGGGGCGGGAGATCGCCGCGAACTGATCGGCGACGCCGAGCCGGGCGACGATGCGGCACACCTCGTCGTCCATGTGTACCGCCCGCGGTTGCGGATAGACGCCGCGCCAGCGATCCAGCACCAGGCATTCGATGCCGTACTGGGCCAGCAGCGTGGCGGCCGTGACGCCTGTCGGACCGGCTCCGACGATGACGACGGGGACATGCTCAGCCGTGGTCACCGGTGATCACGCGTATCGCACAGCGGTGTGTTGCGTCCCGAGGTCGATCGCTCCGTCGTCGGTGGAAATAGCGGCGTGTACGACATCGCCGTGGCGCAGGTATTTGGTGTTCTTGGCCTGACTCTTGAAGAACGCCTTCCACTTCACCGTGGGCGGCAGCAGTGCGGCGATGATCTCGATCGGTTTCGGTGGCGCGCTCAAAGCCGTGCCCACCGGAGTGCCGGTCAGCACCAGATCACCGGGGTCGAGGTGCTGGAACCGCGTCAGTGCCTGCAGCGCCTGCAGCGGTGGGTAGAGCATGTCGCCACCGACGGTGGCGTTCTGACGCTGCTCACCGTTGACGCGCAACGTCAGCCGCAGGTCACCGAAGCGGTTGAGTTCGTCGGCGTCCAGCAGCACCAGGGCCGGCCCGACGGGAGTGAACGTCGGATACGACTTCGATTCGTAGAACTGGGTTTTCGGCAATTGGACATCGCGGGCAGACACGTCGTCGGTGACCACCAGACCGGCGATGAAATCGGCCAGGTTGGCTTCGGACACCACGGTGCCGACCGGTAGTTCGCGCCCGATCACCAGCCCGATCTCCACCTCGTAGTCCAGGAAGCGGACGTGCTCGGGTTTGACGATCTCGCCGACCGGGCCGGTGATGGACCCCGACGCCTTGCGGAAGAACGTCAGCGGCACCGACTTCGGGTCCATTCCCGCATCCACGACATGTGAGGCGAAATTGGTCATCTGCGCGACGACCCGGCACGGTGCGGTCACCGGGGACAGCAGGTCCAGGGTGTCCACCGGCACCGACCCGGCACCGTGGCCGGCCGCATCGATGGCCGGGCGATCGGCCAGCAGCTCGCGGGTGGTCACCGCGGCGGTATCGATCGGCGTTGCGTGGGAACCGTTTTGGACGTACCACGCGCTCGATGTGCGCAGGATGGTGGTGGTCATGACGTCGCCACTTTCAGAAGGCCGCGCAATCGGGCGCGGGTGAATTCGTTATCCGGGTCGCGGACGGTCTGAAGGATGGACCGCAGTTCGTGCAGGGATTCGCGACCGGGGGAGATGCCGAGGAAGTCTTTGGTCGCGGGTGGCCCCCACTGAGCCAGGCCGGATGCGGTGAAGGCCGCCCACCCCGGTTCCAGGGTGTCGTCGAACATGTCGCCGTCGGTGAAGTGCTCCACCAGGAAGCCGTCGGGGTCACGCCAGTAGTCGAACAACTGGCTGCCCTGGATGTGCCGGCCGATGCCCCACGACCGCCGGTAGCCGCGCTCGCGTAGATACTCTCCACCGGCGGCGAGCGCATCGAGATCGCTCACCTGATACGCCGAGTGCACGTACCGGTTGGCGGGACCGAGCGCCAGCGCCAGGGAGTGGTGATCAGACGGGGTACCGCCGCGGTCGCAGCGGATGAAGCTCATCGTCGGGCCGAGCTCGCGCTGCCCCGGAAAGTAGAGGAAATCGCTGACGATCAGGCCCAGGTTGTCCAGATACCAGTCAAGCGTCTCAACGTATTTGGTGCTCTGCAACACCACATGGCCGAGCCGCTGCACGCGGGCGGGTAGCCGCGCCGCGCGCTGTGCGCTGTTGGTGCGCAGCAGGCGGTGCCCGGCATTGACGGTCTGCGGTGGCTGAGGCGGCAATGCGGCCTGCGGGTGAACGCCCGCGATGACGCGCACCGGAACGCCGCTCGGATCGGTCAGGTTCACGCCGAGCCCACCGATGCTCTCCGGCAGCGCCGTCGGCGTGGCGCCTGCTGCATCGGCCAACCGCAGCACGTCGACCTCGTCCTGGGCGGTGAAGGCCATTGCGGTGAATCTCGATCGCGCCCCGCGCCGGATGATCACGCACGGCGCCCCGGGGTCGGTGCCGCGCAGGTGAAGTTCGGCCGTGGAGCGCAGCAGGGTGGAGAAGCCGAAGGCCTGCGCGAACGCTTCGGCACGCATCAGGTCTGGCTTCTCGAACTCCAGCCACGCGATGTCGTGGACTTTGATCACCGGATGTCTCGACCGGCCGGGATGCTCGCCGCGGCGGGCACCGTGGTCGCTGTGTAACTCCTGGTGTGCCCCGATGATGCTGGTCACGTGGGCCTCCTCTCGAACTGACGAAATCGTCACATGCGACGGTACGCTCAGTCAAGCAGGACTGACGAAATCGTCAGCAGTGCGGAGGTCGGGTTAGCATGGCTGTGTCGGAAGGAGTGCGCGGTGACAACAGAGCCTGATGCGACGGCGAATCGACTTCAGCGCCGCAAGCAGCGCACCCGCTCGGCGCTCATCCAGGCGGCGCAGGGCTTCATCGCCGCGGGCAAGCTCCATGTGCCCGTGCTGGAGATCACCCAGGCTGCCGACGTCGGGATGGGGTCGTTCTACAACCACTTTCAGACCAAAGACGAGCTGTTCGCCGCCGCGGTCGCCGAGGTGCTCGACGCGCACGGGGCCCTGCTGGACAGGCTCAACGAGTCTTCGGAGGATCCGGCGGAGGTGTTCGCCCGGAGCTTCCGGATGACCGGGCGGTTCTTTCGGCGGCGACCGCAGGAAAGCAGGGTCCTGCTCAGCAGCGGGTGGGCGATGCTGGCGGCGGATCGGGGCCTGGCGCCGCGGGCGCTGCGCGATATCGTCGCTGCCGCTGCCGCCGGGCGATTTCAGATCAAGGATCCCCAGGTGGCCCTGGCGCTGGCCGGCGGCGTGCTGCTGGGCCTGGGACAACTGCTGCACAACGACCTGGACCGTGACGACGCACAGACGGCCGACCAGGTGACCGAGGATCTGCTGCGGTTGTTCGGAATGAAAAAGGCTGAGGCGAAACGACTTTGCCATACACCGCTGCCCGATATCGATGACCTCACTGCGCCCGGTTCCGCGGCCTGATATGGCCACCGGACTGATCGATGTGCACGCCCACTTCCTGACCGAGCACTATGTCGAGGCGGCCAGGACCGCCGGGATCGACCAACCCGACGGGATGCCCGGTTGGCCGAGTTGGAGCGTCCGGGACCACCTTCAGATGATGGCCGAACAGAACATCGCCCACGCAGTTCTGTCGATCTCCTCACCCGGCGTGCATTTCGGTGACGACGACGCTGCCACGGCCTTGGCGCGACACGTCAACGAGTCCGCAGCCGCGGTCGTACGCGAAAACACAGACAGCTTCAGCTTTTTCGCCTCGATCCCGTTGCCTGCCGTCGAGGCTGCGGTCGACGAGGCGGCGTACGCGATCGATCACCTGGGGGCTCGCGGCGTCATCGTGATGAGCAACAGCGGGGGCCAGTATCTGGGAGATCCGGCGCTGGACCCCCTGTGGGAGGTGGTGCACAACCGTCGTGCCATCGTCTTCGAACACCCGACTTCGCCGCCGCACACCGATGCCGTCGCGCTGGGCAGGCCCCGGCCGATGCTGGAGTTCATGTTCGACACCACCAGGACCATCACCGATCTCATCTTCGCCGGGGTGCCCGAACGCTACCCGGGTATCCGCTTTCTCATTCCACACTGCGGGGCCCTGTTGCCACTGGTCGCCGACCGGGTGGAGTTGTTTCGCAGTCTGCTGCCGGGATCGCACGGCCGCGCACCGGCAGCACTGCCGACGCGGCAACAGCTGCAACGATTTTGGTACGACATGGCGGGCACCCCGTTCCCGGCCCAGGCTCCCGCGCTGGTGGACGCCGTCGGTGAGCACCAGGTGCTCTACGGCAGCGACTACTGCTGGACGCCCTCGGCGGCGGTGGCACTGCAGGTGGCGGCGGTGGATGAACACGCGGGCTGGCGGGCCTTGACCACCGCCAACGCGGCGCGATTCCTGACGCCGTAGCGCGCTGAGGAAACAATGGCGGGCACGCGCTGACTGCTTAACGCAGGAGTTGCCCCGCCATCGCCTTCCGATCAGTCCTCAAACGCAACAGGTCGCGAGGACGCACCGGCCACGGAGCGGGGTTCTTGGCAGGTGGCTCTGGCAACTGTACGCCGCAACCGGTGTTTACCTGCTATTTCAGTGGGCCGGATAGGCGTGGATCAGCGCGGTGGCCAGTTTCGGCACCGCGTGGGTCAAGGTGTGCTCGGCGTCATGCGCCACCCGGTGCGCGTCGGCAAGGCTGGTCTCGGGAGCCACCTCCAGCTCGGCATCAGCGTGCAGCCGGTGACCGATCCAGCGCATCCGAAGGCTGCGCACCCCGATCACGCCAGGCTCGTGTGCCAGTGCGTGCTCGGCGGTGTCCACCAGGGCCGGGTCGACGCCGTCGAGCAGTCGGCGGAAGACGTCGCGCACGGCGGTGCGGAGGACGGCGACGATCGCGACGGTGATCACCAAGCCGATGATCGGGTCAGCCAACGGAAAGCCGAGCCAGACGCCGATTGCGCCGAGAACCACTGCCAGCGAGGTGAATCCGTCAGTGCGAGCGTGTAATCCATCCGCAACCAGGGCTGCCGACCCGATCTGGCGGCCGACCCGGATGCGGTAGAGCGCGACGAGTTCGTTGCCGAGGAAACCGACGATGCCCGCGGCCACCACCCAGCCGAGATGGTCGATCGTGACGGGATTGATCAGCCGTCGGATCGCCTCATAACCGGCGATCACGGCCGAAAGCGCGATCATCAGGATCACGAACAGCCCGGCCAGATCCTCCGCCCGGCCTAACCCGTAGGTGTATCGCCGGGTGGCGGCCCGCCTGCCCAGCACGAACGCGATCCACAGCGGTATCGCGGTGAGGGCGTCGGAGAAGTTGTGAATAGTGTCCGCTGCCAACGCGATTGACCCCGAGAGGATCAGGATCACCACTTGGAATGCGGCGGTCAGGCCGAGTGCGACCAGGCTGATCTTGACCGCCCGGATACCGATCTGGCTGGATTCCAGCGCGTCGTCGACGCTGTCCGACGCGTCGTGGCTGTGCGGGGCGAAGATCTCCCGCATGGCGCCGCGCAGCCCGGTCGGATGGTGGTGGTGGTCTTCTGTGTGCGGATGGGCGTGCGGTGCGTGAGTCACTGGGCCTCCGCCGTCGGTGGCTGGTGGGCATGCAGGGTCGCGACGTCGCGCTCGCTGCGGTGATGGCCGGGAATCCCCGGGCCGGCGTGTTCGGCGTTGAACACCGCGTCGCTGACCAGTTGCCGGACGTGTTCGTTCTCCAGGCTGTAGAAGATCGTGGTGCCGTCGCGCCGGGTCCGCACCAACCGGGCCATCCGCAGCTTGGCCAGGTGCTGAGATACCGACGGGGCCGGCTTGCCGACGTGTTCGGCCAGTTCGTTGACGGACAGTTCCCGGTCGACCAGGGCCCACAGCACCTGTACCCGGGTGGCGTCGGCCAGCATTCGGAACACTTCGACCATCAGGCCCACCTGGTCGCCGTCCAACCGACGTCGGCATGCCTGGTTATCTACGTTCATACGCAGATAGTAGAGATGGAAGCAGACAAGGTCCACTCCCGGGCGTGAGCTGGGGTTAGACGCCGTCCATCGGGGGTGCGGTACCGACCGCGGCATCCTGCTCGGCCAGAGCCGTCGCCACGGGTGTGCCGTTGTTGACCACACCCAGCACGGTCACTGTCTCGTCGACCGAGAACGCGGCGGGCCCACCGGTGTTGATCTGGGTGGTCGCCGGGGTGATCGCGAAAGTGGTGGTGGTGCCGTCCGTGCCGCGGGTGGTGATCGACTCGGGGGAGATCGCCACCACCTGGCCGACGGTCTGCACGGTCCGCTCCGGCACCGCGGGAACCGCGGCGGGTGCCTGCTGGGCGGCGACGGGCGTTGCCTCATGGTCTGCGACTAGGTCGGCCAGCCCCCAGACGGCCGCGGCGGCGGCGCATGCGGGTAGAGCGGTGAAAAGCGCCAGCTGCTTGGCTTTGCCGGGGCGCCGGTGGCGATGGCGCGGCTGTGGACTGCTCTGGGGGGACGTCTGCGAGTTCATCGCTTGTCTTTCCGCGCACCCGGTTTGTCGTCACCTGCGGCCGTCGCGCGGCGTTGCGATTGCGACCGTGGCTCTGTAGCCGAGAAATTCGATTCAAGATGCGCTGCTGCACCGCAAATACCCGGCCCGCCAACGCGGTAAACACTCAGGCTTCGGCGCGGGCCTCGGTCAGCAGTTTCGGGTCATGGGAGTTCACGATCAGCAGATCGGGCTCACCGCGGCCGCAGAGCTCGGCCAACCGGGTGTGGTTGTCCTTCATCTGGGCACGGTTGAACGCGGTCAGATTCGCCTGCGCGGCCAGGATCGGCGCCTCCCGGGAGTGGCCGTCGAGCACTGCGGCGTCGTAAAAGGCGTCCCCCGCATGCAACACCCAGCGGTGGCCGGCGTCGACGGCGACGCAGGTGTGTCCACGAGTGTGTCCGGGCAGGGGTATCAGCACGATGCCCGCGGCGATCTCGTCGAGTTCCTCCGCTGCGGCGAACCCGCGCCACGGCTCGCCCACGGCGGCGTGCTCGGTGAGCAGGGGGCCATGCGCCCATTGCGCGGCCCGGTAGCGCATCTTCTCCCGCCAGGACGGCGAGTGCATCGCACCCTGCGCTTCTGCAGCGGTCAGGTGGATCTGCGCGTGGGGGAAGTCCGCGATTCCGCCGATGTGGTCCATGTCCAGATGGGTGACGACGATGTGGCGCACGTCGTCTCGGTGAAAACCGAGTGCCTCGACCTGGCGCACCGCGGTCTCGTCGCGCCGCAGCAGGGGGCGGATGAAGTGCCGGGTCAGCCCCAGCCGGCGTGGCTCATCGCAATCCGGTAGCCCGAAGCCCGAATCCACCAGCACCAGCCCGGCGCCGGTCTCGATCAGCAGAACGTGACAGACCATCCCTGACGTGGTCGGGAAATCCATACTGCCGCAGTTGAGGTGGTGGACTTTCATCGCAGGCACAGCCGGGTGATCAACAGCTTCTCGATCTCGCCACGGCAGGCCGTCAGATCGATCTGGTCGTCGAGAAGTGATTCCAGCGCCACCCCGCGCAGCATGGCGATCACCACGGTGGCGAGGCCGGCCGCGTCGATGTCGTCGGGAAACTCCCCGTCCGCCACGCCGCGCTGCACGCCTGCGATCAGCGCCGCCCGGAACTCGCGATCGGCGGCCAGCATCGCCGCCCGGACCTCCGGTGACGGGGTGGCCACCGCGTCGGCCCACAGCACCAGGCGGGCCCGGTTGACGGGTTTGAGCTCGGCCACCGTCTGAAAGTAGGTGTCGATCAGCCCGCGGAACTGTGCCAGTGCCGAATCTGTTTGATGCTCAAGGAGAATCGCCCGTTGAAACTGTTCGGTGACGGTGTCGACCAGCCGCTGCATCATCGCCCCTTTCGAGCCGAAGTGATGGGTGGCCAGGCCGCGGCTGTACCCGGCGCGCTCACCGATATTGGCCAACGTCACCGCCGTCGGTCCGATTTCGCCGATCAACTCGGCCGCGGCGGCCAGCAGTCGCTGCTCGGCCTCGTTGCGGCGAGCCTCCTGGGTCCTGCGCAGCGCAGTCCCGGCGTCAGGCATAGGCCTGGGCCAGCAGTTCGCCGCGGCCGATCTGGGTGACCAGGCTGGCGGTGTCGAAGTAGATGCGTTCGTTGACGATCAGCTCACCGTCGAAGAAGAAGACCGCGATGATCGGTACCCGGAACGACTTGCCAGTCGGGGGCAGGCCGTAGAACTCGCCGAGATTGGTTCCCAATAGGTCGAATTCGACGATGACGGTGTCGTCGGTGGTGTGGAACCGGGCGTTGTCATGGCGCTGGTCCGGGAAGGCGGTGCGCGTGGTGCGGTAGTAACCCATCACTTCCTGAGCGCCGTCGAAAACCTGACCGGTGGCCATGATCTCGTAGCGCGGGTGGCCGGCGAAGGTGGCCAGGGTCTGGTCGAAATCCTGGGTCACCTCGGTGTCCATGTGCTCCTGAATCAGGGCGAGGCGGCGCTGCCGCAGGTCATCGGAAATCACAGGGCCGTCCTGTCGTCGGTGGGGCACTTACTTGTTAGACAACAAACTAACATGTGATCCGCGGTAGCCACCCGACCGGATGCGTACTGTCGGAGCTGTGTCAGCACCGGGTGGTCTCAACGCCAACCGTCGGACAGTCCTCACGGCCTTGCCCGGCGTGATCGCCCTGCCATGCCTGTTCGCCGCATGCTCATCCGCCGAGAAGTCATCGCCGGCCGCGTCGTCGGCTCCCGCCGAGGGCAGCTCACCCGCCGCCGGGGGCACTCAGGTGGAACAGGCCACGGTGCCCGTCGGATCGGCCATCGTGGTGCCGGGCGCCAAGCCCTACGTCGTCGCGCAACCCACCCAGGGAAAGTTCGTCGCGTTTTCTGCGTCGTGCACCCACCGCGGCACGACGGTCACCGCCGAGTCCGGTTCGACGACGCTGGTGTGCCCCGCACACGGCAGTGAATTCGACGGTGCGACAGGACAAGTGCTCAAGGGGCCGGCCAAGCAGCCGCTCCCGTCGGTGCCGGTCGCCAGCGCCGACGGCGTCCTGACCCTCGGCTGAGCAACCTCCCGCGCGAATTTGCGCTTACCCCGCAGGAACGGCGGGTACTAATGAATGCATGCAGGTCATGTCTCCCGCCGACTCGATGTTCCTGCTCGCGGAATCGCGCGAACACCCGTTTCATGTGGGCGGTCTGCAGTTGTTCGAGCCACCCGAGGGCGCGGGCCCGGAATTCGTCCGTGATCTCTACGAAGGCATGGTCACCCAGACCGAATTCCAGCCCACGTTCCGCAAACACCCGGCCACCATCTTCGGGGGCATCGCCAATCTGGGCTGGACCTTCGACAAGGACGTCGACCTCGACTACCACCTGCGCCGCTCGGCCCTGCCCACCCCGGGGCGGGTCCGCGATCTGCTGGCGCTGACGTCCCGCCTGCACGGGACCCTGCTGGACCGGCACCGCCCGCTGTGGGAAGCCCACATCATCGAAGGCCTTGCCGACGGCCGGTTCGCCGTCTACGTGAAGTTCCACCACTCCTTGATCGACGGGGTGTCCGCGCTCAAACTCACCCAGCGCACCCTGTCGCAGGATCCCGACGACACCGAACTGCGCGTGCCGTGGACCCTGGCCCCGAAGAAACGGGAACGCGAGAGCGGGCCGTCGCCGTCGCTCCTGCAGACCTTGACCAACACGGCGGGGTCTATCGCCGGGCTCGCGCCGTCGACGTTGGGCCTGGCCCGGGCCGCACTCGTCGAACAACAACTGACGCTGCCGTTCGCCGCGCCCAAGACGATGTTCAACGTCAAGATCGGTGGCGCGCGCCGGGTCGCCGCCCAGTCCTGGCCGATGGAGCGGGTGAAGAAGGTCAAGCAGGCGTCGGACGCGACCGTCAACGACGTCGTGCTGGCCATGTGCTCCGGCGCGTTGCGGGCCTATCTGCTGGAACAGAACGAGTTGCCCGATGCGCCGCTGATCGCGATGGTGCCGGTCAGCATGCGCTCGGAAGCCGACGGCGACTCGGGCGGCAACATGGTGGGGTCCATCCTGTGCAACCTCGCCACCGACGTCGACGACCCGGCGAAACGCCTGGAGACCATCAGCAACTCGATGCGAGGCAACAAAGAGGTGTTCTCTCAGCTGCCCAAGATGCAGGCATTGGCGTTGTCGGCGTTGATGATTGCGCCACTGGGTCTGGCAGGCCTGCCGGGGTTCGTCTCGGCGACCCGACCGCCGTTCAACATCGTCATCTCCAACGTGCCGGGGACGCAGCGGCCCATGTACTGGAAGGGCGCCCGGCTCGACGGCAACTACCCGCTGTCGATCACGCTCGACGGGCAGGCCTTGAACATCACGTTGACCAACAACGCCGACAACCTGGATTTCGGTCTGGTCGGCTGCCGGACCAGCATTCCGCATCTGCAGCGCCTACTCGGCCACATCGAGACCGCGCTGAAAGATCTCGAGCGCGCTGTGGGCGCGTAGCCCGTGCCGAAACTGAGTGCGGGACTGCTGCTGTACCGGATCGCCGACGACGTCGTCGAGGTGCTGATCGCGCACCCCGGTGGCCCGTTCTGGGCCCGCAAAGACGACGGCGCATGGTCAATTCCCAAGGGGGAGTACACCGCCGAGGAAGACCCGTGGGATGCCGCAGTGCGGGAATTCGGTGAGGAACTCGGGCTGCCCGCGCCCGCAGGCCCGCGCATCGACCTCGGCGAGGTACGGCAGGCCGGCGGTAAGGTTGTCACCGCCTACGCCGTGCATGCCGATCTGGATGTCACTGCCGCACAGAGTAATACGTTCGAACTCGAATTGCCGAAGGGATCCGGCAAGTTCCGTGAGTTCCCCGAGGTGGACCGCGTCGAGTGGGTACCCGTCGCCACCGCGCGGGTCAAACTGCTCAAGGGGCAACTGCCGATTCTCGACACCCTGATGGGACATCCGAGTGTCGAGGGGTTACGCGAGGCCTGAGTCGACAAAGGCGGCGCCGCTGCGGACGCCGCCTTGTACCGATGTCAGGGGCAGGTGACGTTGATCTCGAACGGCTTGGTCAACGGCTGCAGCGGGTTGGACAGATCCACTCCGGTGGCCTTGCCGCTGATCTTGTAGGTGTTGCCGTCCTTGGTGGCGCTGGCCTCACCGCCGGGCACACCGCTGGTGTAACCCAACGCGGTGCCGCCGACGTTGCCGAGACCGACCTGCTTGACCACGGGCGGGTCGGCCTCGGACACCTGCGCGCCGATGCCTCCGGTGGCATCGCCGATGGCGATCTGGATGTTGCCGCCGAGGTTGGTGCACACCACGCTGCCGCCGACAGGCTGGTCCTGGCCGTCGATGCTGACGGTGGCCGCACCGGGCGGCGGGTTGCCCTTTGCGGCGTCGGTTGCCGACGTCACGGCGCTGGTCGCGGAGCTCGCCGCGGTCTTCGCGGTCTCGGTGGCGGAGCTGGCGTTCTCCGACGCAGATTTGTCACTGGAACATCCGGTCAGTCCCCCGACCACAATCGCCGCGCTGCCGACGGCGATCAAAAACACACGCTTCACCAGTGTTCTCCTTTTGTGTAGTGGCCCATCAACGTCGGCGGACCTGCCTTGCAGTATGGGTCGCGGCCGGTGGACGGTCCGGTAAATGCGCGAATACCCGCTGGGTCAGCAGGCCACCTTGATGGTGAAGGTGCCGTTCGCGCGGTAGCTCGGGGCGTCGGTCTTGAAGCCGTCGGCGTTGCCGGTGATGGCGTACGTGCCGCCGGTCATCGTGACGGTCGCGTTGCCGGCCAGGTCTTCGGTGTAGCTGCCGGTGAACCCACCGAGGTTGCGGATGGTGACGGCTTTGACGCTTTGTTTGTCGGCGTTGGAGACCAAGGTTGTGGTGCCGGAATTCTGGTCACCGGTGGTGATGGTCATGGTGTCACCGGCGGGTGTGCAGTTCACCGCGTCGACCTTGCCCAGATTCTGGTCGTTGACGATCACCTCGGCGGTGCCCGCCACCAGCGAGCCGGGCGGCCGATTCGACTCCGGCGGCGACGAGCAGGCGGCTACCGATCCGGCCACCAACAGGATCGCGCCGACGCGCACCGGACTGTCTTTGAAGTACCGCGACACCGTCTGCACCAGACGAATGTATCGGCGCGGGGCCAGGGGCATGTCAGGAACCCGCAGGAAGTCCGGTTGAATGGCCCGTGTGGGCAACTTCTTCTCGGTGCGCGACGACCTTCCTGGACAGCGCGGCCGGACCGGAGTGATCCACACGCCGCACGGTGATATTCACACCCCGGCGTTCGTCGCGGTCGGCACCAAGGCGACGGTCAAGGCCGTGCTGCCCGAGACCATGAAAGAACTTGGCGCACAGGCAGTGCTGGCCAACGCCTATCACCTCTATCTGCAGCCGGGTCCTGACGTCGTCGACGAGGCAGGCGGACTCGGTGCGTTCATGAACTGGCGGGGGCCCACGTTCACCGACAGCGGCGGCTTCCAGGTGCTCTCGCTGGGCTCGGGGTTCCGCAAGGTGCTGGCGATGGACACCGCACGGGTGCAGGCCGACGACATCATCGCCGCAGGCAAAGACCGGTTGGCCAGGGTTGACGACGACGGCGTGACGTTCACCTCGCATCTGGACGGTTCGACCCACCGGTTCACCCCCGAGGTGTCGATGGGCATCCAGCATCAGCTCGGCGCGGACATCATGTTCGCCTTCGACGAGCTCACCACCTTGGTCAACACCCGCAGCTACCAGGAGCAGTCGGTCCGGCGCACTCATGACTGGGCCGTGCGGTGCGTCGCCGAGCACCGGCGGCTCACTCTCGAGCGGGCGGACAAGCCGTATCAGGCGTTGTTCGGCGTGGTCCAGGGTGCGCAGTACGAGGATCTGCGCCGCGAGGCGACGCGGGGACTGGTCGGCATCCGCGACGAGGACGGCCGGGGGTTCGACGGGTACGGCATCGGCGGCGCGTTGGAAAAGCAGAATCTGGCCACCATCGTCGGCTGGGTGACCGACGAGCTGCCCGACGACAAGCCTCGCCACCTGTTGGGGATCAGCGAGCCCGACGATCTGTTCGCCGCTGTCGCCGCGGGCGCGGACACCTTCGACTGTGTCTCGCCGTCGCGGGTGGCGCGCAATGCCGCGGTGTATTCGAACGACGGCAGATTCAACATCACCGGCGCGCGTTACCGGCGGGACTTCACCCCGATCGACCCCGAATGCGACTGCTACACCTGCGCCAACTACACCCGGGCCTACCTGCATCACCTGTTCAAATCCAAGGAAATCCTGTCCGCGACGCTGTGCACGATCCACAACGAGCGGTTCATCATCCGGCTGGTCGACGCGATCCGGGACTCCATCGGCAACGGTGAGTTCGCCGAGCTGCGCGACCAGGTTCTCGGCCGCTACTACGCAGCCAAGCCGGCTTGATCCGGCCATCTGTGCGGGAGCAGCCCTAAGCTGGCGGCATCGGCAGTCGGATTCGGTCGCCAGGGGTGACTGACCGGTTTGCCGGGCATGGGGGTCATGAACATTCGCCGACGTCTTCCGCGCGCGATGCCGGCCGCAGCTTTGCCCGTTTGCCTCGGCGCCGTGATGGCGTTCCTGTTGCTCTTCAAGTGGGGTGGCGAAGGCGTAGTCCGCGTTGTCGACAGCTTGGCCCTGGTGGTGTTGGCGAGCTACGCGACGGTCTGCGCGACATTGGCGGCTCGGTCCGAGCAAGGACGTGGCCGCCGAGCATGGGCGATTCTGGCGGTCGCGCTGGGAGCGTGGGCCGTCGGGGCAGCGATCTGGGCATTCGACAAGCTTGCGCTGCAGAGGATTCCGCCATTTCCTTCCCTCCCGGGGTTCCTGTATTTCGCCTTTACGGTGCTGGCCACCCTGGCGATGGTGTCGTTCGCGGTAGGGCAGACGCCGCCCTCACGGCTGCGGATGGTCCTCGACGGCGTGACGGTTTCGCTCTGCTTGTTCTTGCTGCTGTGGATCCTCGCCCTGCACCAGGTGTACGACGGCTACCACGGAGAGAGGGTGGCACCCGGCTTCACGCTGCTGTTCTCTCTTGGCGATCTGGTGCTCTTGACCACTGCGCTATTGGTGGTTCTCCGTGCCGAAGCCCGGCGCAGGGGCGTGCTGTGGCTGCTCACCGCGGCGATCGCTGTGGTCACGGTGACGCATAGCGCGTTTGCCTACCTTCAGGTCACCGGTCGCTACGGAATAGGCAGTCTCAACGATCTGGGCTGGGCCGCGTCGCTGATCCTTTTTGCCATCGCCGCGGTGCTCAACCGCGAAGCCCTGCCCGCCGCACCGCCGAGGGTGTCTTCCGCATCGAACATGTCGCTGTGGCTGCCGTATGTCCCGCTGCTGTTGGCAGGCACGGTCGGACCCGCTCTGGTCATGTCGGGGTTGGAGCGGGTCATCGTTCCACTAGTTGTCGTCGCCGTGTGCTTCCGCCAGTCGGTGGCAGCCTGGGAGAACCGGCGCCTGCTGGCCGCCGCCGCCGATCAGGCACTGCGCGACCCGCTGACCGGTCTGGCCAATCGCACCCTTTTCTACGACCGACTGGGGCACGCGATGATGCTCGGCCGACGCGAGAACCGTTCAGTGACAGTCGTATCGCTGGACCTCGACGATTTCAAACTGATCAACGACAGCCTGGGCCATCCGGCCGCCGATGCAGTTCTGGTGGGTGCGGGCCGGCGCATCAGCGCGTGCATCCGGCCGGGCGACACCGTCGCCCGAATGGGCGGTGACGAGTTCGCCGTCCTGCTCGAGGGCCGGGAGGAGCACACAAATTTGATTGCCGAACGTATCGGCGAGGCCTTCGACGAACCATTCGTGATCGATGGGGAGAAGGTGCCGATGCGCCCGAGTATCGGCATCGCCGTCGGGTTACCAGACGAGCCGGATCTGGACCCGGAGGCCTTGGTGAAGCGGGCCGATATCGCGATGTACGCCGCAAAACGGTCCCGCTCTTTAGGCCCGCATACGTTCAGTTCGGGCATGACGTTGGCCGACCCCGACCTCACCGAGATTGCAGGCGACGCCGCCCAACAATCATCCCGCGACGGGGCGGCGCAGGTCCGCCTCCTGGGTGACCTACGCAAAGCGATCGACCACAACGACCTCGCGGTGGTGTACCAACCGAAACTAGACCTGCAGACCGGACGGATCGTCGGGGTGGAAGCACTGTTGCGATGGCCGCATCCGGAATTGGGTCTGCTGCGACCGGATGCGTTCATATCGGTGGTGCGCAAGCACGGGCTGATGAGACGGGTGACTGACCTGGTGGTCGACAAGGTCCTCGATGATGCTGCGCGGTGGGGGGCGCTCGGGATGTACGTTCCTGTTGCAGTCAACCTCTTCGCGCCGTCCGTGCGGGATATGAAACTGCCGAATGGACTGCTCGGGGCGCTGCACAAGCGTGGGCTGGCGACCGATCTACTGACCGTTGAGATCACCGAGGACCTCGTTCTCGATGACGTCACCAAGGTAACGGCGGTGCTCCGAAACCTGCGTGAACTCGGTATCCGCGTAGCTATCGACGACTTCGGTAGTGGCTACTCGGCGTTGTCCTACCTGCGGGACCTGCCAATCGACGAAGTCAAGTTGGACCGCCAGTTCATCGCCTCGGTCACCGAAGACGCGCGGGCCGCGGCGGTGGTCCGCGCGGTCATCGACCTCACCCATGAGCTGGGGATAGTGGTCGTCGCCGAGGGCGTCGAGGATGCCGAAACCGCGGTCTGGCTGCGCGATCATGGCTGCGACGTCGGGCAGGGCTACCACTTCGGGATGCCCATGGCTGCATCGGCCCTCACCGAGCTGATGACAATCCGTTCGAATCTCGGGCCATCAGCGCAGCCGGCGTCGGGGTTGCTTCGAACGCAGGCACAATCGAAGGGTGACTGATCCGCAGGAGCTCCTGGTTGCGCTGCTGGATCCCGCCAACCGGGCCAACCCGTATCCGGTGTTCGACAGCATTCGCGACCGCGGGCCGCTGCCCTTCCCCGGCGGCAACCTCGTCGTCTTCTCCAGCTACGCCCACTGCGACGAAGTGCTGCGGCACCCGTCGTCGGCCAGCGACCGGCTGAAGTCCACGCCGGCGCAGCGGGCGATCGCGGCGGGTCAGCCGCCGCGGCCGTTCGGTCAGCCGGGCTTTCTGTTCCTCGACCCGCCTGATCACACCCGCCTGCGCAAGTTGGCACAGAAGGCGTTCGCGCCCAAGGTGATCAAAGCGCTCGAGGGGGAGATCAGCCAGCTGGTGGACGCGCTGCTCGACCACGTTGAGGCCGCCGGCAGATTCGATGTGATCGCCGACCTGGCCTACCCGTTGCCCGTGGCGGTGATCTGCCGGCTGCTGGGGGTACCGATCGAAGACGAACCCGAATTCGGCCGCGCATCAGCGTTGTTGGCGCAGTCATTGGACCCGTTCATCACGTTCACCGGGGAGTTGCCCGGCGGCTTCGACGAACGCCTGCAAGCCGGGAAATGGCTGCGGCAGTACCTGCGCGATCTGGTCCAGCTGCGGCGCGGTGAGCCGCGGGATGACCTCATCTCGGGCCTGATCGCCGCCGAGGAGGATGGCGACCAGCTGACCGAGGACGAGATCGTCGCCACCTGCAACCTGCTGCTGGTCGCCGGACACGAGACGACGGTGAACCTGATCGCCAACGGCATCCAGGCGATGCTGCGCGATCGGCAGCACTGGACGGCGCTGGGCGCCGACCCGACCCGGGCCTCGGCGATCATCGAGGAGACGCTGCGCTTCGACCCGCCGGTGCAGATGGTGGGCCGCGTCGCCGCCGACGAGATGACCATCGGCCAGACCACGGTCCCCAAAGGCGACAACATGATGCTGCTTGTCGCTGCAGCGCAACGAGATCCGGCGATGTTTGCCGAGCCGGGTACCTTCGACCCCGATCGGAAAGCGGTCCGGCACCTGTCGTTCGGGTACGGCGCGCACTTCTGCCTCGGCGCTCCGCTGGCCCGGTTGGAGGCGCGGATTGCGTTCACCGCGTTGACGGCCCGCTTTCCGCAGGCCCACCTCGACAGCGAACCGGTCTACAAACCGAACGTCACGCTGCGGGGGTTGGCTACGCTGGCCGTCACGGTCTGATGCGTCGAATGTGCCGAGAGATCGGGATTTCCGCGCAGATTGCGATCTGACAGCACGCTCGACGGACTCGGCACCTCGACCGGCGAGCCCACGCGGATGGTGCCGGAGGTCAGGACGCGACAGATCACGCCGGTGCGCCCGCGCAGCGCCGCGGCCGCACCGGGCCCGATGGAATCGTCGAGCAATCGACACGGCACCGACGGCCGCACCACTTCCAGTTCGACATCGCCGATGTTCAGGCGGGTGCCGTGGCGGGTGGGGAGATCGCCCGCATCGACGGTGATGTTGCGCCGGGTTCCGCTGGGGTCGAACGGATAGCCCAATTCGCTTGCGGCGAAGTCGAGCATCTCCTGGGACTGGATCGTCACCTGCAGCCGCCGACTGCCGTGATAGCGGTCGCCG
Source organism: Mycobacterium sp. (assembly GCA_040511255.1). Lineage (GTDB taxonomy): Bacteria > Actinomycetota > Actinomycetes > Mycobacteriales > Mycobacteriaceae > Mycobacterium. The sequence continues at coordinate 25,483 of JBEVHL010000187.1, forward strand.
ACCAATCCCTTGTCGGCCTCGGCCTCCACCGCGTCGACCGAGCGCATCGGCAGCCGGCGACCCGGTGCTAGATGGATTGCGGACACCAACACGTCCGCAAGTGTAGGTGCTACAGCGGGTTGAGGATTCGCTGCAGGAACTGCTTGGTGCGCTCTTCCTTCGGATCGCCGATGACCTGTTCGGGGCTGCCCTTCTCCAAGATGATGCCCTGGTCGGTGAACAGCACCTGATTGGAAACCTGCTTGGCGAACTGGATTTCGTGCGTGACGACCACCAGCGTCCAACCCTCGACGGCCAAATCCTTGATCACCGAGAGCACCTCGCCGACCAACTCGGGGTCCAGCGCCGAGGTGGGCTCGTCGAACAGCACCAGCTTGGGCTTGAGTGCCAGCGCCCTGGCGATACCGACGCGCTGCTGCTGCCCACCGGACAACTGGTAGGGGTACTGGTCCTTCTTCTCCGCCAACCCCACCTGGTCGAGGAGCACCACCGCCTCGGCGACCACCTCGTCCTTGGGCCGCTTCTGTACGGTGACCGGACCTTCGATGATGTTCTGCAACACCGTCTTGTGCGGGAACAGGTTGTGGCCCTGGAACACGAAGCCACTGCGCGATTGAAACCTGCGCACCTCGGCCTTGGGCACGGGAGTGGCGAAGTCGATTTCCACGTCGTCCACCCGGATGGTGCCTGCGTCAGCCCGGTCGAGTGCGTTGAGCGTGCGCAACAGCGTCGTCTTACCCGACCCCGACGGGCCGATGATGGCGGTTGCGGTGCCACGCTCCACGGTAAACGAGACACCCTTGAGCACCTTGAGGTCGCCGAACGCCTTCTCGACGCCTTCGGCAGTGACGCGGTACTCGACCTCGGTGTTGTTATCAGTCATCGCGCCACATACCTTTCCAGTCGGCGTTCGAGGCGGCTCTGGCCGAACGAGAGCACCAGGCAGATCACCCAGTAGTAGACGGCCGCCGTGCCGTAGAGGGCGAAGAACTCGAACGTCGGCGCGGCCACGTTCTGCGCGGTGCGGAACAGCTCGGTCACCAGGATGGTCGACGCCAGCGAGGTGTCCTTCACCAGCGAGATCAGGGTGTTCGACAGCGGCGGGACGGCCACCCGGGTGGCCTGCGGCAGGATGATCCGGCGCAGCGCCCCGACGTAGTTGAAGCCGATGGTCTCGGCCGCTTCCCACTGGCCCTTCGGGATGCTCTGGATCGACGACCGGATGATCTCGGCGGCGTAACCACCGACGTTCAGGCTGAACGCGATGACCGCGGCGGGGAACGGGTCGATCCTGATGCCGGCTTCGGGCAGGGCGAAGAACACGATGAACAACTGCACCAGCAGCGGGGTGCCGCGGATCAGCGAGATGTAGAACCTGGCGATGCTTGAGATCACCGTCTTCGACGACAGCCGGGCCAGGGCGACCCCGAGCGCGATGATCAGGCCCAGGATGAAGCTGATGATGGTCAGCGGGATCGTCACCGTGATGGCGGCCTTGGCCAGCGGCCACAGGTTGTCGGCGATCAGCTGCCAGGCCGACCGCGGCTGCGCCCCGGCTGCCTGGGGTTGTCCGGGGGCGCCGGAAACGTTGGCCTTGAGGTACTTGTTCGAGATCGTCGGCAACGTGCCGTCGTCGCTGAGTTCCTTGAGCGCCTTGTTCAACTCGGGCAGCAGCCCGCTGTCCTTGCGTGCGGCGAAACCCTGCTCGCTCTTCTCGTTCGTCTCCGCGGCGATCTTGACCGACTTGTCACCGGTCTCGGCGAGGTACTGATAGACCGCGATGCTGTCGTTGACGACGACGTCGACCCGACCCTGGTTGAGCAGCTTGATGGCCTGGGCGAAACCATCGACGGATTCCACCCGGGCGCCGTTGGCCCGCGCCAGTTCCGCCCAGTTGCTGGTCGGGTTCTCGGCGGCGACCTTGCCCTTCAGGTCGGTCAGCGACTTGATCGAGTTGTCGTCGGCCCGGGTGACGATGACGCCCTGGCCGATGGCGTACGGGTCGGACAGGTCGTATTTCGCTTTGCGTTCGTCGTTGATGGTGACCTGGTTGGCGACGATGTCGAAGCGGTTGGCTTCCAGCGCCGCGAACATCGAGTCCCACGGCGTCTCGACGAATTCGACTTTCACGCCGAGCTTGTCTCCGACCGCCTTGGCGACGTCGACGTCGTAGCCGACCAGCTGCCCGCTCTCGTCGTGATAACTGAACGGTGCGTAGACGCCTTCGGTGCCGACGCGCAGCACGCCAGCCGATTGGAGGCGGTCCGCCTTGTCCGAGTTCGGCGCCCCGCAGGCCGCGGCAGCGAGCAACGCTGCCAGCAGAATTACCGCAAGCACCGCTCGTCGTAGGTGGTAAGTCACCGGCGCAACCTAGCAACTGGCTGGGAGCGGGTGAAGGGTTCTGCTCAGACGGGTCGGTATATCCAGGGTTCGCGTGGCAACCGGGTCGGGTCGAACTCGGCCAGCATGCCGTCGAGGGTGGCGGCGGCGTATCCCAGCGACTCGGCGATCTGCGCCATCGCGTCCGGCAGGCCGATGTCGGCCAACGTCACTGCGCCGTCGCGTTTGGCCAGCCGCTTGCCTTCGGTGTTGAGCACCAACGGCACATGCGCGTACCGCACCGGGGGATAGCCGAGCAGCGCCCCCAGGTAGGCCTGCCGCGGCGACGACGGCAGCAGATCGTCCCCGCGCACCACCTGGTCGATGCCCTGGGCGGCGTCGTCGACCACCACCGCCAGGTTGTAGGCCGTCACGCCGTCGCCGCGGCGCAGCACGAAGTCGTCGACGACGCCGGTGTACTGCCCGTGCAGCAGGTCGGTGACGGTGTACTGCTCGGTGTCGGACCGCAATCGCAGCGCGGGTGGGCGGCCGTCGGCGCGTCGCTGGGCACGTTGTGCGTCGGTCAGAATGCGGCAGGTGCCCGGGTAGGCGCCTTCCGGTGCGTGTGGCGCCCGCGGCGCCTGCAGGATATCCCTTCTGCTGCAATAACATTCGTAGACCAGGCCGCGGTCGGTCAGGGTGGCGAGCACGACGTCGTAGCGGGCGGCGTGCTGGGTCTGATACTCCGGCGCCTCGTCCCAGGTCACCCCGATCGCGGCCAGGTCGGCCACCTGCCGCGCCGCGGTGTCGGTGGAGGTGCGGTCGTCGAGATCTTCGACCCGCAACAGGAACCGCCGTCCGGTCGAGCGGGCGAACAGCCACGCCAGCATCGCGGTGCGCAGGTTGCCGATGTGCAGTTCGGCGGATGGGCTAGGGGCGAACCGGCCCGCACCGGTCGCTGAGGTCACGCCAGCAATCTAACCGCGCTCAGCTGGCTTTGGCGTCGGCGTCCTGGCTCTGCAGTGCCACCGATGCGGCACCGGCAGGGGACTGCACCCCGACGCCGCGCCCGTTCATCGTGACCGCCAGCCGGGTGCGGTCCCCGCGGAACAGGTCACGGGAGAACTCGCACGGGACGCCGTGCTGGTCGTAGGTGACCCGGGTGATGAGCAGCAGTGCCGACCGCGCCTTGATGCCCAGCAGCGTGGCTTCCTCAGCGGTGGCGTTGACCGCTTCGATGCGCTCGTCGGCCCGCGAGGTGACCAGGCCGTAGTGGGTCTCCAGGATTTCGTAGATCGACCCGCCGAGTTCGCGTTCGAGCAGGCCGGGGAACACTTCGGCCGGGAACTGGGCCAGCTCGAGGGAGATCGGTGAGCCGTCGGCCAGGCGCACCCGTTGGATTTCGATGACGAAGTCGTCGGCGCCGATGCGCAGCGACTGCTGTGTGGTCCGGTCCGGCACGGTGATCTTCGTCGACAGCACCCGGGTGCCCGCGACGTAGCCCTGGCTGGCGAGGAACGCCGGGACGCCGACCACATCGGACAGACTCCGCTGGACCTGGGCGTGGCTGATGAAGATACCCCCGGCGCGGCCGATCACCCGGTCGACCAGGCCTGCTTCCTCGAGCGCCGCCAGTACCTGGCGCAGGCTGGATCGGCTGGTGCCATACCGCTCGGCGAGATCGCGTTCGCTACCGAGCTTGGTACCCGGCACCCCGGCGTTGAGGTCGGCGACCATCCGACGACGCAGTTCCTCGCTTGGCGTGCGCACCGATCCTCCTGCCGGGGTGTTTTGGTTGGACCAATCTAAGCTCAGATGTCCGCCATCGCCGCCGGAGACTCGGGCAGCACCTGTCCACCGTCGACGATCAGCGACTGACCCGTGATGTACGCGGCCTCGTCGGTGGCGAAGAACAGCGCGGTATTGCCGATGTCTGCGACGCTGCCCAGCCGCCCGGCCGGCACGGCAGCGGCCATTTGGTTCAGGTATTCCTGGCCCATTTCGACCAGGCCCTCGGTGAGGATGTTGCCGGGCAGCACGGCGTTGATGGTGATGTTCTTGCGTGCCAACTCCATCGCTGCGGTGCGCATGAACCCGAGTTGGGCCGCCTTGCTGGCGCCGTAGTGTGACCACCCGGGATACCCGGTGACGGGTCCGGTGATCGACGAGGTGATGATGATCCGGCCGTGGCCACTGGCAGTCAGTGCGGGCAGCGCCGCCTGCACGATGTAGACGGTGCCCTTGAAATTCACCCCGATCACCGCCTCGATGCCCTCGGGGGTGAGATCTTCGATCCGCCCGGACGGGAAGACGCCGGCATTGGCGCAGACAATGTCCAGTGCGCCATGGCTTTTCACCGCGGTGTCGACCACGCGGTGACAGTCGTCCGGATCGGTCACGTCGGCGGCGACTCCGGTCACCGTGCCCGGGTGGTCGGCCAGTGCCGCGACGGCGGCGTCGAGGTCATCCTGGTTGCGCCCGGTGATGACCACATTGACCCCCGCGGCGGCGAATGTCTCGGCGATTCCGCGGCCGATGCCCTTGCTGCCGCCGGTGATGATGGCAGAACGGCCGTGCAGTGAGTTGAACATTTCTCGGTGTTGCCTTTCGGTTGTCGGTCAGGCCAGTCGGCGGCCGTCGAAGTTCAGATAGCGCTCCGCGAGTTCACAACTGCCGTTGGCGTAGGTGATCGACATCGCCTGGGATTCCTTGGAATGGGCGTGCGACCCCATCCAGGCCAACAGGAGCAGTCTGCGCAGCAGCACGAACGAGGGCAGCATCGCCTCGTCGGCCGCCGGTAACGGCCTGCGGCTGCGGTATCCCGATGCCCAGGCGTCCTGCCACTCGGGCACGGCGGGGTCGTCTTCGAAGAAGGACACCGCGGTGCCGAAATCGTAGAAGAACCAACCGAACCCGCAGTCGTCGAAGTCGATGACGGTGATGGTCGGACCGTCGACCAACAGGTTGGCCAGCCGCAGGTCGGCGTGGACCAGGCCGAACACGTCCGGTCCGGTGCCGTACTCCGTCAGGCGGTGCTGCAGCAGTGCCCTGGCCCGGTCCAGCAGGCCTGCTTCTGCCGGGCCGACACCGGTGGCGTCCTGCCAGCGGCCCCACCGGGGTTGATCGCCCAGGCAGTGCTGCCAGTCCCACGAAAACCGGTCGAAACCTGTGGGGCGGAACCACCGGGTGGAGTGGTCGTGCAGGGTGGCGGTGATACCACCCAGGGTGTGAAAGTCCTCGACGGTCAGGGTCTCCTCGTCGGGTTCGGCACCGGCCACCATCGCGAAATGTACGACGTAGCGATCGGTTCCGTTCTGGTCGACCGTGACGACGCGGCGGCCGTCGCGGGCCGGCAGCACCGTGGGCACGGTCAGCTCACCATCGCGCTGCAGTGCGGCGAGCCAGTCGAGTTCGGATTCGATTTCGTGGCTGCGGTGGTAGTTCTTGCGGTGTACGCGCAGGATCGATCGCTCGCCGGTGCCGGGGTCTTCTACTGCGTAGGTGGCATTCTCGGAGAGATTCAACAGCCGCAGCGTCGAATCGGTGGACAGATCGTAGGCGCCCAGCGCCCGTTCGGCGATGTCGATATCGTCGGCGACGAAGACGCCGTCCGGCTCGGTCATCGTCGCTGTCCCACCGCGGCCGTGCTGGCCTTGCCCACGGCGGTTGCCAGGCGGTCCAGCACGTCATCACAGAGTTCGCGGCTCAGCAACAGACCCGGCTTGAACTGCAGCACACGAGGATCCAACGTCGAGAAGATCGCCCACACCCCGTTCTCGTACAGCTCGCGCATCACGAACTTGGCTCCTTCCGGGTGGTCGAACTCCAGCCCGATCACCACCCCGGCCTGCCGGATGCCGACGAACCAGTCCGGGTAGTCC
>JBEVHL010000188.1:0-6922 GCA_040511255.1 Mycobacterium sp.
AACGTCGAGCAGTCCTAGCCTCCGGAAGCCGCACCGGCAGCAGGAGCGGCGGCGTCAGCAGGAGCTGCGGCAGCCATCGGGTCGAACGGCACCGCACCCAGCACGCGCTGGATATCGGGCTTCATCTGCTGCAGCTGCTGGCCCCAGTACGGCCAGTCGTGCACACCGTCGGCCGGGAAGTTGAAGACACCGTTGGTGCCGCCCGCGGCGATGTAGGTGTCCTTGAAGGTCTTGTTGGTACGCAATGTCAGACCTTCGAGGAACTTCGCGTTGAACAGGTTGCCCGAGCTGACGCCCGAGCTGAGTTCGGACGGAGTGCCGCTACCGCAGTAGATCCAGATGCGGGTGTTGTTGGCGACCAGCGTGCCGATGTTCACCATCGGGTCGTTGCGCTTCCAGGCACTGTTCGGGTCCTGCGTGGGGCCCCACATGTCGTTGGCCTTGTAGCCACCGGCGTCGCCCATCGAGATGTTGACCAGCGGCGGCCACCAGCCCTCAGAGAGGTTGAGGAAGCCCGACAGCGCGCCGGCGTACTGGAACTGCTGCGGGTGGTAGATGGCGAGCGTCAGCGCGGCCGAACCGGCCATCGACAGGCCGACGGCGGCGGTGCGGCTGGAGTCGACGCCCTTGTTGGCGGCCAGGTACGCCGGCAGCTCGGAGGTGAGGAATGTCTCCCACTTGTAGGTCTGGCAACCGGACTTGCCACAGGCCGGCTTGTACCAGTCGCTGTAGAAGCTGGACTGACCGCCGACGGGCATCACGACCGAAAGGCCGGAGCCGTAGTACCACTCGAAGGCGGAGGTGTTGATGTCCCAGCCGTTGAAGTCATCCTGCGCGCGCAGGCCGTCCAGCATGTAGACGGCGGGCGAGTTCGGGCCGCCGCTCTGGAACTGCACCTTGATGTCGTGGCCCATGCCTGCGGACGGCACCATCAGGTACTCCACGGGCAGGCCGGGCCGGGAAAACGCTCCGGCGGTCGCGGTGTTGCCTGCGACGCCGATCAGGCCGGGCAGCATGGCCGCCACAGCGGTGGCGACCAGTACTCGGCGCCCCCAGGCGCCGCGCAACTTCTCGACCAAATTCATAGACCTACCATTCCCATCTTTCATCTGCCGCACTTTCAGATCCGCCGGACACATCGGCTTAGTGCCCGTGTAGTCAACCACAATCTTTGTGATGCTTCCTTGTTCAGTTCGTCGCCAAAACGTCACCCACCGGCCGTTAATTACCTGTTCACCGTCGCGATCAGATCGGGCTTAAGGGCCTGTAACTGCGCCCCCCAGGACGCCCAGGAGTCGTTGCCGGAAGCCGGGAACTCGAACGTCGCGTTCGTGCCTCCGGCCTGCAGATACTTCTCCTGGAACTGCTTGTTGCTGCCGATCGCCAACGCCTCGAGACTGTCGGCGTCGAGGGCCTGATTCGGGTCCGCATTCGGATCCAGCGGAGTGGACCCACCGGGTGCGCAGTAAATCCACAACCGGGTGCCGTTGTCGACCAGGGTCTGCACCTGCGCGACGGGGTCGTTGCGTTTCCACGCCTGATCCCACGGGGGTCCCCACATGTTGTCGACGTTGTAGCCGCCCGCGTCGAGCATCGCCACCCGGATGGCCTGCTGCATGACCGGCGTCGACGGGGTCAGGAAACCCGACAGCGAGCCGGCGTAGCCGAACTGGTTCGGGTGATCAGCCGCCAGGATCAGGGCGGCGCCGCCTGACATGGACAACCCCACGACACCATTACCGGTGGGCGACACGTGCTTGTTGGCGGCGAGGAACTGCGGCAGCTCGCTGGTGAGAAACGTCTCCCACTTATAGGTATAGGTCTGGCTGTTGAAGTTCGACGGCGAATACCAGTCGCTGTAGAAGCTGGCCTGCCCGCCGACCGGCATGACCGTCGCGATGCCGGAGTTGTCGAACCATTCGAACGCCGAGGTGTTGATGTCCCAGCCGCTGTAGTCGTCCTGGGCGCGCAACCCGTCAAGCAGGTACACCGCCTTGGCCGGGGCCGACGAGGCCGCCCGGCCTGCGCCCTGGAATTCCACCTGGATGTTGCGGCCCATCGACGCCGAGTAGACGTCGAGGTATTCGACCGGCAGGCCTTCGCGGGAGAAGGCGGCCGCGGTGGGCACTTCGCCGGTCACCGCCAGCACGGGCAGCATCAGGACCGAGGCGAACGTGGCGCTCAGGCGGCGAGCCCACGGGCTGCGCGCACCGGACATCACAGCGCTCGTGCTCCTCACGTCTACCCGTCCGTTCGTTGGTGTCGCGGCTTGTCTGTCGGTGACGACATCCGTGGCACAGCTCGCGGTTCGGTGCGTGAGTTCACACACCTGATGGGGTATCGCTGCCACATCGCCTCAGCGTTACCGACCGGGATCCGGTCAGCTAACAAGTGGGCGCAGCTAGGGACCTGTTGCCGGTAACCCAGTGTAAGGGGCGGTCTTTGGTGGTGGCTCCGGCAGCCCACACCGGATCAGTTCGTACTCGGGCACCCGGTCGATCCGATACTTGGTGTACTCGTACGCATGCAGCACGTTTGACAGGAATCGGCGAGGGCCCAGTGGCGCCCGCACCGAGTTCAGGAAGGCATCGGTGCCCGGGCAGGTCAGCGCCACCTCGGCCTCCTTGATCCACCCTTCGTCGAGATAGGGCGGCACGTAGGGATGCTCTTTGAGGAACGGGCCCTCGGCCACCGCCCAGTCCGGGAAGAGGTTCTTGTCGTGCCCGATGCGGCCGTCGTCGAGCCGGGCGGTGTGCGCCGCCAACGGGTTTGCCAGGCCGATCTGGTCGATCACCCTGATATTGAGTCCGACGTTCATGCCGAGCATGCCAAGGTTGGTGAAAAAGACTGTGTGCGGGCCGATTACGTCCTTGGGAGACACACCGGGCGGGGGTGGCGGCGGAGGCGGTGACGGCACCACATCCCACACGTCGTAGTTGCCGGACGGCAACAGGAGCGCGCCGTCGGGGGTGTTGTTGAGTGCGACCAGCACGGCCCGCATCCGCGGGTAGTCCAGGTAGTCCGCGGCCGTCAACGGGTGCGCATGACCGGTGGCCTGGGAGTAGAAGCGGCGTTCGTCGACGATGCCGGAATAGGTGACCTTGGTCGCGTCCGCGCCCAGGCCGGGCGAATTCGCCGCCCACACCGACCAGCCCACCACCGCGAGCCACAACACCGAGGTGACACCGGCCAGGACGTAGCCGGCCTCCCGCGAGAATTTGGTGCCGTCCGGCAGGACGACGGGCAGCACGGCGACCGGTGCCAGCACGCAGAACACCGGTGCCAGCAAAACCCGGCCGTGCATGAAATCGCCGCCCTGGCGCACCCAGTACACGCCCTGGAGCAGTCCACTGACGACGAAGAAGATGACGATGGTCGCCGGGCTCTGCACCACCCTGGCAAGCCGGCCCGCCCCGCGCGGCGCGTCATGTCGGATCCACCACGGCCGCGACCGGGTGGCCACCAGCACCAGGCCGAGGGCGACCAGCAGTATCGCCGGGATCCACAGCAGATAGGGCTGGTTGAAATTGGCCAGGTAGATCAGGCCTTGCGACCACTTGGCGCCCGAGGCGTCCTTGGCGACGGCCGTGCCGGGCACCACCAGGCCGTAGTAGCCCATCCGGAAGATCTGGTAAGCCACCGGGAGCAGTCCACCCGCCACCACGATGAGCAGGCGGCGGCCCCAGCCCTGCGCCGCGATCAGCATCAGCACCAGTGCCAGGCCGCCGACCAGCGCGAGTTCCGGACGGATCAGCACGCTCAGGCCGCTGACGAACGCCAGCGTCGCAGTGAACCAGTGACCTCCGGCCTTCTTGCCCACCTCGGCGGTCCGCGGGGCCTGCGACCAGCAGACCAACATCCACCACAGCAGACCCAGGTAGGTGAGCACCAGGCCGTTCTCCAGGCCCGATGTGGCGAAGTCCCTGGCCGGCGGGATCGCGATGTAGACCAGCACCCCGGTGGGCAGCAGCAGTGCACGCCTGCCCTGCAGGCGAGGGGCGTACAGCCGGGCGGCGCCGAGCATCAGCAGCACCACCCCGACCACGCTGAGCACCAGGGCGATGGTCAGGACGACGTACTCCAGGCGGGCCGGGCCGCCGACCCAGCCGCCCAGATAGGTCAGATAGGTCCACACCGTCGAGGTGTTGGCCTCCACGCGTTCGCCTTCGTTGAACACCGGCCCGTTGCCTGCCAGCAGGTTGCGCACGGTGCGCAGGACGATCAGCCCGTCGTCGGCGATCCACCGCCGTTGCCAGGCGCCCCAGCCGTACAGGCCGGCGACCACCAGCACGCCGAGCCACAGGCTCAGGCGGACCGACAGTGAGAACGGAAAGGCGAACAGGGGTGACGACGGCCGCGCCGGGGCGGGCCGTGCCAGGACCGGCAACGGCGGTCGCGCAGGGGCGACGCTAGCCGAAGTAGACCGCGGCACCGACGGTTCCGATCAGGACCAGCGCCAGCAGTTGCAGCACCCTGTCACGCAGGGCGATGTCCTCAGGTTCACCGGCGATACCGCCGTCGATGTCGACGGCGTAGCGCAGGATTCCGATGGTGAACGGCACGATGGTGATCGCCCACCAGGAGCCGCCGCCGCCGTCGCGTTCGAACGCGAACAGGCTGTAGCAGATCACCACGGCGGTTGCCGACAGCGTCCAGACGAACCGCAGATAGCTGCTGGTGTAACTCTCCAGCGACTTGCGGATCTTGGCTCCGGTGCGCTCCGCCAGTTGCAGTTCGGCGTAGCGCTTACCCGCCGCCATGAACAGCGAGCCGAACGCGAAGACCAGCAGGAACCATTGCGACAGTGGAATATTCGCCGCCACGCCGCCGGCGATGGCCCGGATCAGGAAGCCCGACGAGACGATGCAGATGTCCAGCACGGCCTGGTGTTTGAGGCCGAAGCAGTAGGCCAGCTGGATCGCGATGTAGATGCCCATCACCAGCGCCAGATTGGGTGTCACCAACCAGGAGATCACCAGCGAAGCGACGCCGAGCACCACCGCCAACACGTAGGCCAGCGATTCGGGCACCACCCCGGCCGCGATGGGACGGTATCTCTTGGTCGGATGCGCGCGGTCGGCCTCGACGTCGCGGGCGTCGTTGATCAGATAGACGCACGACGCGGCCAGGCAGAAAGCCACGAAGGCGACGCCGACATTGCCGAGGACGTCGCTGTAGTCGTACTTCACGTCGCGGCCCAGTGCGGCCAGCGGTGCGACCACCACCAGCAGGTTCTTCACCCACTGCCGCGGGCGGACCGCTTTGATGAGTCCGGTGACGAGGTTCTTCGGCGGTCCCTTGACCGGCGCCTCCTCGTCGCTGACCGGCTCCACGGTGCTCATCTAACTCCTTCGATACGGCGATCCAGCCGATCCACCACGGTGGCGACCGCGGTTCCGACGGCGACACCGGCCACCACGTCACTGGGATAGTGCACGCCGAGCACAAGCCGCGACAAGGCCATGGGCGGGATGAGCAGCGCGGGCAACGGCAGCCCGGTCACGCGGGCCAGCAGGATCGACGCCGCGGTGGTCGAGGTGGCGTGGGCGGACGGGAAGCTCAGCCGGCTGGGCGTGCCGACGTGGACGGCGATCGCGGGGTCGTGCGGCCGCGGCCTGCGGACGACGCGCTTGATCACCACGGCCGCCGCGTGCGCGGTGAACGCACCGGCGCCGACCAGCAGCCAGTCCCGCCGCCGCTCCGGCTGGACCAGTGCACCGAGTCCCGAGACGGCCAGCCAGCCGATGCTGTGTTCACCGAAATGGGACAACCCGCGGGCGGCCGCCAGGACGCCGGGCTTTCCGGCCAGCACCGACTGCACGGCCACCAGGGCGGCCACTTCTGCTGTCGCGGAGTCTGGCTCAGGCATCGCTGGATTCCAGCAGCACCGTTTCCCATTTCTGCTTGCTGGTCAGCACCGGCAGCGCCCCGCGGTAGACCTTGCGCATCCGGTTGAACTTACGGGCCAGCCGAAGGTGCTGGATCATCGACGCGCGCAGCAACTCGAACATCTTGGCGCGGTCCCGCTGGCGGTAGACCACCCCGCGACCGTCGGCGGTGGTGACGGTGACGCCGTCGACCTTGCACAGCAGGAACCAGCGGGCATCCTGGGTCGCCACGTTGAACTGGGGCTGCTCGTGGTGGGCGGGATCTTGCTGGCGGAGCTGGTGCACCACCCCGCGCAACAGCCGTAAACCGATGGCGGGCACAGCAACTGGCGGCCGGTGCACCTTGCTGCGACCGGACGGCCGCGGCAGGGCGGTGGCTCCGGGCAGTACCACCGCGTCGGGGTATTCCTTGCGCATCCGATGCACCTCGGGCAGCGCGGATTCCAGAATCGAGAAGATGTGCTCGGGGCCGGCCAGGAAGTCCGAGATAGCCCGGGTCTGGATCGCAACCGTCGAATACTCAAGGCACAGAAGGTGTTTCACGGTGGCCTTGACGGAACTGGCCAGTAGTCCGGTGGCGTTGCCGTCCCAGTGCAGGGCAGCGACCACCAGGCGGTTGCGGAGGTGGAAGTAGGCCTGCCAGTCGATGGCGTCGTCTTTGTCGCTCCACGCCATGTGCCAGATCGCGGTGCCCGGCATGGTGACCGTGCTGTAGCCGTGCTCGGCGGCGCGCAGGCCGTATTCGGCGTCATCCCATTTGATGAACAGCGGCAACGGCTGTCCGAGTTCTTCGGCCACTGCACGCGGGATCATGCACATCCACCAGCCGTTGAAATCGACGTCGATGCGGCGGTGCAGTTCCAGACTGCGCGGGCTGTCTTCGTCGGCGAGCGGAAACTTGGCGAAGTTGTGGTCGTATTCGGTGTGCGGCGCGTTGGTCCACATGAAGTTGTCGCGGTCGACGATCTCACCCATGACGTGCAGGTGCGACGGCTCCTGCAGGTTGAGCATCTGGCCGCCGATCAGGATCGGCG
>JBEVHL010000189.1:0-7847 GCA_040511255.1 Mycobacterium sp.
GGACGGAGCGGTCGGTGACCTTCCACGGTGACTTCGACACCGTCGTCGCGGCAGGCCTGTCGCCGCTGCCGATCCAACGACCGATCCCGATCTGGATCGGCGCGCAGGTGCCCGCCGGTTACCGCCGCGCCGGGCGACTGGCCGACGGCTGGTTCCCCGAGTTCGGGCCCGGCCCCGAACTCGACGCCGCCGTGCAGATCATCGCCGAGGCCGCCAGCGCCGCCGGGCGTGACCCGGCGGCGCTGGGGATGCTCGGCCGCGTGGACTGGACCGGCGATCTCGATGCGGTGTTGCAGGCGGTGCAGGATTGGCGTGCCGCAGGGGCCAGCCACATCGCCTTCAACACCATGGAGGCCGGCCTGCGCAGCGTCGACGAACACATCGACACCTTGGCCGTCCTCGCCGAGAGGTGTGCAGTCGGTCAGTCGGCGACGTAGTACAGCCGCTTGTTGACGAACTCGTCCATGCCCAGCGGGCCGAGCTCGCGCCCGAAGCCGCTGCGCTTGACGCCACCGAACGGCACCTCTTGACCTTCGTTGGCCGGGGAGTTGACGTTGGCCATGCCTGATTCGAGGTGGCGCGCCACCTTCTCGGCGCGTTCGCGGTCGGTGCTGAAGACTGCGCCACCCAGGCCGTAATCGGAATCGTTGGCCAGCTCGAGTGCCTCCTCGTCGGTGTTCACCGAATACACCACGGCGACGGGGCCGAACAGCTCTTCCCGGTACGCCCGCATGTCCGGGGTGATCCCGGTCAGGACCGCGGGCGAGTAGTAGGCGGCGGGACCCTCGCCGAGAACGCCGCCGGCGTGCAGCGTCGCTCCCTTTGATACGGCGTCCTGCACCTGCTCGTCCAGGGTCTCCGCGGCCTTTCGGGAAGACAGCGGCGCGAACGTGCCCTCGGCCTCCTCGGCGGGATTGCCCGGCTTGAGATCCTTGGCCCGCTCGATCAGCCGGCCGACGAAGCTGTCGAAGATGTCGTTGGTGACGATGATCCGCTTGTTGGAGTTACAGGCCTGACCGGTGTTGCCAATCCTGGTGTCCCACGCCAGATCTGCAGACGCCTTCACATCGTCAGAGTCGAGCACCACGTACGCGTCCGACCCGCCGAGCTCCAACACGCACTTCTTCAGGTTCTTACCCGCGATCGCGGCGACCACCGAACCGGCACGCTCCGAACCGGTCAGCGAGACACCCACGATGCGGCGGTCGCTGATGATCTTCTCGATCTGGGGATACGACGCGAAGATGTTCTGGTAGACACCCGACGGCACGCCGGCCTCGTCCATGATCTCCTGCACGGCCAGCGCCGACTTCGGCACGGACTCGGCATGCTTGAGCAGAATCGTGTTGCCCAACACCAGGTTTGGCGCCGCGAACCGCGCAATCTGGTAGTACGGGTAGTTCCACGGCATGATGCCGAGCAACGGTCCGATCGGCAACTTCTGCACGAAGGCCTTGCCCTCGGCGAACGTCTTGATCTCCTGGTCGGCAGCCAGGCCGGGACCTTCGGTGGCGAAATAGTCGAAGATGTCACCGCAGAAGTCGGCCTCGCCGACAGCTTCAGAAAGCGGCTTGCCCATCTCCTCGGTCGCGATGGCGCCGAGCCGGTCTTGATGCTCCTTGAACAGGCTGGCCACCTTGGCGACGATCGCGGCGCGCTCGTCGATCGTCTTGGCCTGCCACAGGCGATAGGCGGCCGCGGACGCGGCGAGCGCCTCTTCGACCTGTTCGTCGGTGGCCACATCGAATGTCTCGCCGACGGCACCGGTCGCCGGATTGACAACTTGGTACACGGGTTGGGTCGAAACCGTAGCGGTCATGAAAATGCTCCCTCTTGGCGTTAGATCATCCAATCTAGTTGTGCGGGCCGCCGCTCGGGAGTGGGACCGTCGAAAACTGGAGGGCACGTGCTTCACGGAGAGAAAATTCTCATCACCGGTGCGACGGGGAAGATCGCCCTCCCGATCGCGCGGGCGCTGGCTGAACACAACGAGGTTTGGGGTGCGGCCCGCCTGCGCGACCCCGCCGACCGCGCGCAGCTGACCTCCCTGGGGATCACGCCGGTAGCCCTCGACGTGGCTGTCGGTGACTACTCGGAGCTGCCCGACGAC
This sequence comes from Mycobacterium sp., assembly GCA_040511255.1. Taxonomy (GTDB): domain Bacteria; phylum Actinomycetota; class Actinomycetes; order Mycobacteriales; family Mycobacteriaceae; genus Mycobacterium. The sequence continues at coordinate 2,111 of JBEVHL010000189.1, forward strand.
TTCACCTATGTGTTCCACGCCGCGGTGGATGTCGGTACCGACGACTGGGCGCGCGCCGTACGGACCAATGCCCACAGCTCCGGGGATCTGCTGTACCACTGCCGCGCCGCCAAGGGTTTCGTGCTGTGCTCGACGGGCTCGATCTATGGGTATCCGGGGCAGCGGCCCCTGACCGAGGCCGACGGGCCAGGGGTGCCGTTGCGGGCGAACTACAGCTTCTCCAAGATCGCCGCCGAGTCGGTGTGCACGTGGATCTCGAAGCACTTCGGCATTCCGCTGACCATCATCCGGATCTGCTCGACGTACGGACCGCAGGGCGGGGCGCCGGCGGATCGGTTGGAGATGATGCTGGCGGGCAAACCGATCAGACTGCATCCCGACGCCCCGAACAACTACAACCCGATCTACGAGGACGACTACGTCGAGCTCGGCATCCGCGCCATGGAGGTCGCCGCTGCGCCGCCGATCGTGGTCAACTGGGCCGGCAGCGAAACCGTCAGCATCGAGGACTACTGCACTTACATGGGTGAGTTGGTCGGCGTCGAGCCGATCTTCGAATACACCTCCGCGGCGCACACCCCGCTGTGGCCGGACGTCACCTACATGCACGAGATCCTGGGCCGCACGAAAGTGCCTTGGCGCGAAGGGTTTCGGCGGATGATCCAGGCACGCCACCCCGAGCTGCTGGAGGCAAAACCCTGATGGATCTGCCCGGCACGCCGTCGGATCAGGTCAGCGCCGTCCTCGAGCACGGCACCGGTGACATCACCACCGCTTTCGTGTCGATGGCGGCGCGGCATCCCGACGGCGCCGACGCCGAATATCTGGCGTGGCACACCCTCGATCACCGTCCCGAGCAGTACCGGCTGGCTGCCGTGCGGGCTTCGCTGCGGCTGGTGTCGACGCCGGAGTGTCGGGAGGCCAGGGCGGTGTGCGATGACCGTTACGACCCCGTGGATCACGTGATGACGTACTTCTTCAGCGACGTTGCGGGTCTGGACGGGTTTCTGACACTGGGCTTCGCGTTGCGCGCCGCAGGGCGGATGCGTCAGTTGGTGCCACCCGTCGAACGGGGCGTCTACGGCGTGCAGAGCCGAGTGGCCGCCGAGCGCATCAAGATCGGCGCCGACGTGCTGCCCTGGTGGCCGGTCCGCGGAATGTATCTGTTGCTGGAATCGTCAGCGGCGCCGCCGGCCGACCTGATCGAGGTCGACGGCGTGGCAGGAATTTGGTCGATGTCCGCACTCGACGTCGGTCCGACGCTGACGACGGCCCGGGCGGGCCAGACCCTGACCTATTGCTTTCTGGACGCCGATCCGGTGACCGTGGCCGAGCGACTGCGGCCGGTACTGGAAAAACGTTGGCGGCGAACGACTGTCCAGCCGCTGCTGGCCGCACCGTTTCACCTCGTCGTGCCGTACGACTGGAACCGGTACCTGCCGTAGCCAGAAGTGGATATGCTTCGCCGACAGCAACGAGCTGAACTGAGAACCGTGGCAGGTCCCTGGTAATCGGAACACAGGGACAAGGGGTCCGATCATGGGGCGTCACAGCGCGTCGCGCCTTGCTGCGATGTACGTCGGTGCCGCGGCGCTGGCCATCGGGGTGGGGGCGGCAGTGGCCTGCGCCGCGCCCGCCAATGCCGAAACACCTGCCAGCAGCGTCGGCGGTGTCGGCGCGTCGTCGTCACCAGAACCGAACGCCGAACCGGGCAGCCTCGCCAAGCCGACCAGCCGCGGGCCGGCCGGCGTCAAGCCGCACAAACCGGGGCTGGTCCGCCCAGCACCGCGTCAGCCTACTGCCCTCGCATTGCCGAAACCCGTTGTGCGGCATGCCCCGTCGACGGCTGCCTTCTCCTCAGCGCTGGCCTACCCCGCCGCGCACCCGGCCGTGACCCTCGCAACCCCCACCCCGGCCGACGAGGTTCCGACCGCCTACGGCGACATCGGCAAATGGATGCTCCAGCCCAACGGCCAACTCTCGAACTACGGCGGCCAGTCCTACGGCGGCAAGACCATGCTGGAGCCGATCAACGTGATCATCGTCGACCCCAAATCGATGACCGCCGCGCAGGCCAGCTGGCGGCTCAACACCGCGATGTTCTGGTCGGGGTTTCCGGCCCAATTCATCCACAGCAGTGGCTTTCTCGGCGCCATCGACGGTACGACCTACGGCCAGCAGCCCGGCTTCCTGCAGGGCTACTCGGACAATTTCTTCCTGCTCCCCGACGATCATGGCCGGATGTTCGGACCAAGTCCGGTAGCGACCGGCACGGGATACGTGTGGAGCGGGACGTTCAGCTCTGAGACCCTGGGCTTTTCCGGGCTACCCGGGCACGTCTACGTCTCGTCCGACATGGCTCGCACCGCGTTGGCCATCGCGCTGATCACCAGCGGCCAGGCGACGTTCGTCGGCATGGTCCCGTTGGACAACGCCGCCGACACGGCGACCACCACCACCGGCGATCACGACGGCTATGCCGTGGTGCTGCAGCTGACCTAGACCGTCCAGCTGACGGGGAGTCGCCTGATCCCGTTGATGAACGGCGATACCTGCCGGGTGGGCGCCGCGCTGGCCGCGATGTCGGGGGCTTGCCGACGTAGCTCGTCGAACGTCGCACCGATCTCGCGACGAGCCAGGTTGGCGCCCAGGCAGTAGTGGATGCCGCCCGCCCCGAAGCTGACGTGGGGATTCGGATCGCGTCGCAGGTCGAACGTCCACGGGTCGGTGAACGTCGCCTCGTCGCGATTCGCTGACTGGTACCACATGGTGACCTTCTCCCCGGCTGCCATTCGTGTGCCGCGCAGCACGATGTCCTCTTTGAGGGTGCGACGCATGTACGTCACCGGCGACGCCCAGCGCAGGATTTCCTCCACCGCCGTCGGGCGGATGCGGTCGAAATCGGCCCACCACAGCCGGCGCTGCTCGGGAAAACGCGTCAGCGCCACCAGGCCATGGCTGATGGCGGTGCGAGTGGTCTCGGCGCCGGCAAACACCAACAGGATGAAGAACGCCCCGATCTCCTGCGCGGTCAACTTCTGCCCGTTCGCCTCCGCCTGCACCAGGCCGGTGGTGAGATCGCCGCGCGGGCGACGGCGCCGATCATCGGCGAGGGCCTGGCTGTACATCCCCATCTCGGTGGCGGCCCGCGCGTATCCCTGAAATCCGTTGGGCTGCTCGGGATCGTCGACATTCGCGATGGCATTGGTCCAGGCGAAGATGCGGTCGTGGTCGGCCTCCGGGATGCCCATCATGTCGCAGATGACCTGAAGCGGGAGGGGCGCCGCGACCTCCGTCACCAGCTCGCCGCAGCCGTCAGGGTGGGCTGCCACCAGGTCCGACACCAGCCGACGCGCACGCTCTTTGATCGACTCCTCGATACGCGTCAGCACTTTCGGCGTGAAAGCCCGGCTGACTATCGAGCGCAATCGCCGGTGGCGCGGATCATCCATCATCAGCATCGATTCGAAATACTTGGCGAGTTCCGGATTCGGATCCGTCATCGTGATGCTGGGGACCGAGCTGAAGATCTCGGGATGCCGACTCGCGTACTGCACGTCCTCGTGCTTCGTCAGCGCCCAATGGCCCGCGCCGGGTACCTGTCCCGGCCTGGTGAGCTCGGGGAAGAAGGTGATCGGCGCCTGGCGTCGCAACGTGACGAACGCACCGTCGCGCAGGTCGTCGTCGAGGACCCAGAAAGCCGAGGAACCGAGATCGATATCGGTCAGTGGCACCTCGGGTGGGGCCTGGCCGTTCGTCTGCGTCAGAACTGTCATGCCATGTTGAATGCGGCGCGGACAGCCGGTGGTGCCATCGGCGCTGAATTCGTCAGGACGGCGCAGTGACCACCGTGGTCGCAGGTGCCTCCACCGCCGGCTCCCGCGGGGCCGGCGCCTCCGTCGCGGCGGGGGCCGGAGTCTCCACCGCAGGAGCGGGGGTGGACGCCGGTTCCGGGACTGGTTTCGGCTCCGTCGCAGGTTCGGGCCGCGACGGTTCGGTCGGGGCTTCCGTGGTCGGGGTGGTGGGCGGCGCCTCGGTGGTCGTCGGAGTCGTCGGCGCTTCAGTCGTCGGAGTCGTCGGCGCTTCAGTGGTCGTCGGAGTCGTCGGGGGTGTTGTTGTCGGTGTCGTGGTGGGCGTCGTCGGCGGTGTGGTGGTCGGTGTCGTCGGCGGTGTGGTGGTCGGTGTCGTCGGCGGTGTTGTCGGGGGTCTGGTGGGCGTGGTCGGTGGTGTCCAGGGCGGCGGCGTCCACGGCGGCGTCGTGACCTGAATCGGCGGCAGGATGATGATGGGCGGGAGCGGAATGACCGGAACCCCGACCGGCGGCGGCACGGCCGGTGGCGGAGCCGGGATATTGACCGGCGGGGGCGGCGGCGCGTTTACCGGTGGCGGCGCGACGGGCGCGTCACGGATGACCGGCGCGTTGTCGGTTCTCGGGCTGACGACGGGCGGGGCCGCGGGCGGCGGCGTGAGCACCACGACCGGCTTGGCGTCCGGGTCGGGTTGATGCGGCACCTGAGGCAGATAACGCCCCGGCACCGTCTCCGACTGCAAGGCGGGGGTCGGCTGTTGACTCACCGACGCGGCGGGACGGATGTTGATCGCGACGGTGACGCCTAGGATCCCCAGGCCGACGGCAGCGAACGCGATTACGCTGCCCATCAACAGCATTCGCGGACGCACCGGTTCGATGGCCTGGGTATAGAAGGTTTCCTCGTCGTCGTGCTCGGGGATCAGCTCACCAAGCGGACCCATCGGCATCTCCAATGGGTCGTCATCGGCCATGGAGTAGGCCAGCTGCGGTCCCAGCACCGCGCCCATAGCGGTCGCGTCGCCAGCAGCAGCCGGAGCCACCACCGGCGCCAGCGCCGTCGCCTCGCCGCCAACGGATGGCGCCAGTTGCGTCGCCGGTCCGGCCGGATCGATCAACCCCCATTGCGTCGGTGGAGCGGTCATGTCGAGGGTGACCGCTTTCGCGGCTCCCCTGGCGATCGCGAAGCTCGGGTCGGCGGGTACCTCCACCGGGAATGGGGATCGCTCGTGGATACCGGCGGCGATGGAGTCGAGGTCGTCGCGTTGTCCGACCAGTAGCACGGGGCCGGTAGTCGCCGACTCTCCGAGCCGCTGCAGCACCCACGCGCACGCGACGACCGCACCAGCGGCGCCGATGTCCGCGGAGGCCACGATCGACGTGGTCGTCGGGTCTGCGTCGACGGTGTTCAGGGTGACGGTGTCGTCGTCGACCAGGAGGAAGGCCCCGGCATCGGTCGTCCGGATCAGCGCGGCGGCCGCCTCGCTCTCGGACAACACGTCGACATCGATCAGGCCTGCGTCCAGCAGAACCTGCCGAAAGGCGGCGGCTTCGGATGCCTCGGTGAAAGACAGCCGTGTCGCGGCCAGCCGATTGCCCGACGCGGCCAGCGCCCGGTGCGTGTCGACGATGGTCGCGGCCAGCTCGGCGGTGGAATCGTCGGACAGGTCCAGCTCGTACTGATCGAGGGTCTGACCACCGTCGTCAGGTGAGCCGATCATCGCCAGGCGTGCCACCCGGTCGGCGACCGCCACCCCCAGGAGTACGTCGATACGATCACACCCTTGCCTTGCCGCATGTCCGACCAGTCGCCAACGCAACCGGCCGGGGGACCACCCATCTTGTGGGTCGCACGGAAGATGGGAAAAGTTACATCCACCCAAGTATCACCAACAGCCCCAGCGGAAAGGACTCGCCTGTGAGCGAACG
>JBEVHL010000190.1:0-3719 GCA_040511255.1 Mycobacterium sp.
CCGTTCGGCGATCTGGAGGTGCTCCCGGCCACCGAGGCACTCAAAGCCGTCGCCGCCTTCCGGCTCGCGCTGCCCCGCACCATGTTGCGCTTTGCCGGTGGCCGTGAGATCACCCTCGGCGATCTCGGGGCCAAGCAGGGCATCCTCGGCGGCATCAACGCCGTCATCGTCGGCAACTACCTGACCACGCTGGGCCGTCCCGCCGAAGCCGATCTCGAGTTGCTCAACGATCTGCAGATGCCGATCAAGGCGCTCAACGCGACCCTGTAGACAGGGGTGATGATTCAGGAGTTGCCCGCCCCGGTGGGTGCAGGCGCCTACAACGTCTACACGGGGATCGAGAGCGGGCAGGCCGCGGGCAGCACCGTGCCCACCGCCGCCCAGCTCGGCCTGGAGCCGCCCCGCTATTGCGCTGCCTGTGGCCGCAGGATGACCGTGCAGGTGCGTCCCGACGGCTGGTGGGCCAAGTGCTCGCGACACGGTCTGGTGGACTCCAAGGAACTGGAGGCCCAGAAGTGACGCAGTTGACGCATGCCGGACCGCAGGCCACCGCACCGTCGCGTATTTCCCGCACCGGCGTCGCCCTGATCGTCCTCGCCGGGTTGGCAGTCGCCGGCGCGGTGCTGGGTGCGCTGTGGGCGTGGATCGCCCCGCCGGTACGCGGGGTGGTGGCGTTGACCAAGAGCGGCAACCGCGCCCAGGCGTATCTCGGCAACGAAGCCGACCACTTCTTCGTCGCCGCGTTCATGATGCTCGGCCTGCTCGCCGTGCTGGCCGTCGTCGTCCCCGTACTGGCCTGGCAGTGGCGCGCCCACCGCGGCCCGGTGATGGTGGCGGTGCTCTCGGTGGGTGCGGTGATTTCCGCGGCGGTCGCCACGACGGTCGGTTCGCTGCTGGTGCGCGGCCGGTACGACGTGGTCAACCTCGATACCGCGCCTGTCACCGTGGACCACCGGCTCTACTACTTCACCGAGGCGCCGTCGGCGTTCTTCGGGCACACGCCGGTGCAGATGGCCACCACGCTGCTGGTGCCCGCCGCCACCGCCGCGCTGGTCTACGCGCTACTGGCGGTGTCGACGACGCGTGACGACCTCGGCGGCTATCCACCGATGGACGCCTACGGCCGACCGATTCCGGGGTTCGTGCCGCCGACCGGACCGGCGCCGCACTAGGCGGCTACTGGTCGGCGCTGGACAACGGCGACCGTGCCAGCCTGCGCCCGGTGATCACCTTGGCGCTGATCACTGCCAGCCGCACCATGCCCCGGTAGGTCGACGGGTTGAGCAGGGTGGGCCAGGTGGTCCGGACGATGTGATCGCGCAGCGGGCGGCCGGCGAACCGGTCGCGCAACCAGCGCAGCGTCATCGGGGCCGACATCGGATGCAACAGCATGTGTTCGCTGAACAGGTCACGGTGGTAGGTGACGTCGGAGCCGCCGTCGGTGTAGGTCTGCGCCAACGCGTCGATATCGGTCACGGAGACAATCCGGTCATGCACGGCCTGCACGATCAGCACCGGTGGTTTCGGCGGCGCCGTGCCGAGTTTGATGTCGGCGAACACGTGCTGCACCTCGGGGGTGTCCAGGATCTCTTCCAGCGGGCGATCGACGAGTGCCCCCATGTCCTTGCGCACCATCTTCAGCACGGCGGCCACCGTCGTCATGGGCTCGATGCGATCCAGCAGCGCCTTCCCCTCGGGCGTGACGTGTTCGTTGATCACCCGGTCCAGATCGGGGTAGATGTGTGCCAGCGCGGCCACCACCAGCGCGGGCAGGCCCGAGTAGATCGTGCCGTTGAGCCTGCGGAAGGTGTTGCCGAGATCGCCGACGGGGGAGCCGAGCACCGCGCCCACGACGTTGAGCTCCGGCGCGTAGGCGCCTGCCACTTCCGCGGCCCACGCGGTGGCCAGGCCGCCTCCGGAGTAACCCCACAACCCGACCGAGGTGTCGGGCGACAGCTGCACCTGGTCGGAGTTCAGGGCGGCGCGGATACCGTCGAGCACGCGGTAGCCGGGCTCGTACGGCGCGCCCCACATGCCGTCACGGCCCTCGTGGTCGGGTATCGAGACCGCCCAGCCCTCGGCCAGGGCGGCGGCGACCAGCAGCAGTTCGAACTGGGCCAGGGCGCCGACGGCCTTGGCGCCGCGACGCAGGGCGTAGGACGGAAAGCAGGAACCGGCGACGGCGTCGATGGCGCACTGGTAGGACACGATCGGGCACGGCGTTTCCGGGGTGCGTTCTGCGGGCACCAGCACGGTCGTCACGGTGGCTTCCGGCGCGCCGCGCATATCGGTGGTGCGGTACAGCAGTTGGGTGGCGGCGAACCGCTGGGGGATCAGCCCCAGAAACGCCAGCTCCACGTCGCGCGACCGCAGCACGGTGCCGGGCTCGGCATGCTCGAAACCGGCAGGCGGCTGATAGAAGCCGTCGTCGGCAGGCAGCACCGGGCGGGCCTTGCGCTGCAGCTCTTCGTGCGTCGGCCGGCCGATCCATTCGGCGCCGGTCGCCTTGGCTGCGCTGCCAATATCCACGCGGACTCCCTCCAACACGAACCTGGATTGTCTCTTAGCGATCCCTTAAAGACCAATCCGGTCAGCTTGGTGGACGCAACGCCGCGAACTCGTCAGTGACACGCAGTTGGGAATCGGTGAACCGGAACAGGGCGGCGGGCCTGCCGCCGCTGCGGCCGGACTGCGCGGTGGTGCCGGTGCGGGTGATGACGCCGCGACGGGACAGCACGCGCTGCAGGTTGGTCGCATCCACCTGGTAGTCCAGCGCCGCACCGTAGATGTCTCGCAGCGTCGACAGGGCGAATTCCTTTGGCGCCAAAGCAAATCCGATATTGGTGTACGACAGCTTGGCGACCAGCCTGGCCCTGGCGTGGGCCACCATCGGGCCGTGGTCGAAGGCCATCGGCGGCAGCGCGCTCACCGGGTGCCAGCGGGTGTCCGGCGGCAGTTCAGGGGTCGCGGGGGAGGGCACCAGGCCCAGGAAGGTCGACGCGATGGTCCGGGTGGTGGGCACCCGCTGCGGGTCGGAGAACACGGCCAATTGCTCGAGATGGGCGATCTCCCGCAGGTCGACCTTCTCGGCGAGTTGACGCCGAACTGAACTGGTCATGTCTTCGTCGTGGCGCAGGCTGCCGCCAGGCAGCGACCAGGCGCCCCGCTGCGGTTCCTGCGCGCGCTGCCACAGCAAGACGCTGAGCTGCGGCTTTGCGGTGCCGAGCCGGCGAACCTGAAACACGACGGCGAGCACCTCATGGGCGGTGCTAGTATGAACCATGTTTTCGATTGTAAGTCGAAAACCTCGAAACGGCGAAAGGACCGGCCATGACGGTGCTGGATCACTTTGCAACAGAGGCCAACCTGGCCGCGCAGATCATCGACGGCCCCGGCGGATATTCCGGCGTCGTCGGCGATGAGGAGTGGGCCGCCGAAATCCGGCGCCTGACGAACCTGCGCGGGGCCACGCTGCTGGCGCACAACTATCAGCTGCCCGCCATCCAGGATGTTGCCGACCACGTGGGCGACTCACTGGCGCTCTCGCGGATCGCGGCTGATGCCCCCGAGGACACCATCGTGTTCTGCGGCGTGCACTTCATGGCCGAGACCGCCAAGATCCTCAGCCCGGCCAAGACCGTGTTGATCCCGGACCAGCGGGCGGGCTGCTCGCTGGCCGATTCGATCACCGCCGAGGAACTGCAGGCGTGGAAGGACGA
>JBEVHL010000191.1:0-7146 GCA_040511255.1 Mycobacterium sp.
TCGGCCCGGTCAAGGCGGTGCTGGGCCAGGTCGGGGACTGGAGCACCATCGGGCAGACCAGGACGCTCAAGATGGTCGGCGGCAGGATGGACGAAGAATTCACCATGCTGGACCGGCCGAACACCTTCGGCTACACACTGTCCAACATCACCGGCCAGCTGTGGCCGTTGTTGAGCCGGATCGAAGGGCTTTGGACGTTCGCCCCGATCGGCACGGGCACGAAGGTCACCTGGCAGTGGACCGCCTACCCGAGATTCGGGTTGTCGACAGTGGCGTGGCCGGTGCTCGATCTACTGTGGAACGGCTACGCGCGCAAGGCATTCGACGTGCTATCCGACGAGCTGCTGGCTCCGCAGGGCATTCGGTAGCACGGACTCGATCGCTGGCTGGCACACTCGGCTCCCATGACGACACGACATGCCCTGGTGCTCGCCGGCGGCGGGCTGGCCGGCATCGCCTGGGAGACCGGCATGCTGCGCGGCATCGCCGACGAAGCACCTGCGGCCGCTGCCGCCCTGCTGGCCACCGATGTGCTGTTGGGCACCTCGGCCGGCTCGACGGTCGCCGCCCAGATCAGCAGCGGGACCGGACTCGACGAGCTGTACGCGCGGCAGATCGGCGAGACCTCGTATGAGATCGATTCCGGCGTCGACGTCGACGACATCACCGAACTGTTCGTCACGGCGATGATGGTCCCGGACACCACCACGACGGACAAGCTGCGCCACATCGGATCGATAGCGCTGGCCACTGACACGGTTGCCCCGTCGGTGCGCCGAGCGGTGATCGAACACCGGCTACCGTCGCACCGCTGGCCCGACCGGCTGCTGCGGATCACCGCCATCGACATCGCGACGGGTGAGCTGGTGGTCTTCGACAACCACTCCGGTGTCGACCTCGTCGACGCGGTGGCGGCCAGTTGCGCAGTACCCGGCGCGTGGCCGCCGGTGACCATCGGTGACCGGGTGTTCATGGATGGCGGGGTGGGCAGCACGCTGCATATGGCCGTGGCCGGGGACTGCGATGCCGTTGTGGCACTCGTGCCTTCAGGGCAGGACTCCCCGTCACCGTTCGGCAGCGGGGCGGCCGCCGAGGTCGCCGCCTTCCCGGGGGCGGTGTTGGCGCTGTTCGCCGAGGATGAAGCGCTGGCCGCATTCGGCCCCAACCCGCTCGATCCGCGGTGCCGGGTGCCTTCGGCGATCGCCGGCCGTGAGCAGGGGCGACGGCAGGCCGGCGCGGTCGCGGATTTCCTGCGGGTCTGATCCCGCTTACCGTGGCGCGGCCAGGACGTCGAGCGCTGCGGCGGCGAGTTCTTGACCGATGTCGATGACTTCGGCGGCCCGGTGGAACTCCAGACTGCGGCACACGGTGCGCGGCACCTCGATCAGCAGATCGGGCGGGTAGGCGGCCAGGGTGTGCCGGGCCAGCGCGGCCTGGGCAATATCGATGGTCCGGTTCATCACCTCGAAGCTGCCCAGCTTGGGCACCACGATCTCCCGCGTGGTGTCCAGCAGGTCTTCCTCGGGCTCGGCGTCACCGCTGCTGAACCGGCTGAGCACCGACTGCGCCGACGGTGTCTCCAGCAAGGTCCGCGCCGCCTTGGTGTCGAGCAACGCCGAAGTGCTGCGCAGCATCCGGTTGAGCCACTCGGTAGTCGCCCGCGGCTCGATCTCCTGCGGCCGCGGCGTCGGGTCCGCGCCGCTGAGGCTGACGGCAATGGTCAGTTCGGCGTTGACGGCGGCAATGGGTGCCATCGGCAGCGGGTCCAGAATGCCGCCGTCGGCGAGCAGTCGGCCGTCCAGGACGTAGGGCGAGATGATGCCGGGAATGGCGATCGAGGCGCGGATGGCCGCCACCAGCGGGCCGCGCTGCAGCCAGACAGATTTCCCGGCGATCAGATCGGTGGTCACCGCGGTATAGGGAATCGGCAGGTCTTCGATCGTGACGTCCCCGACGATCTCGCGGACGCCGTCGAGGATCTTCTCGGCCCGCAGCACCCCTGACGCGGTCAGCGACGGGTCCAGCAGTCGCAGCACCGCCCGCTGGGTCAAAGACGTTGCCCACTCGCTGAATTCATCGAGTTGGTCGGCGGCCTGTAAGCCGCCGACGAGAGCGCCCATCGACGAACCGGCGATACCGACAATGTCGTAGCCGCGCTCACGAAGTTCGTTGATCACCCCGATGTGGGCATAGCCCCGCGCACCACCACTGCCGAGGGCCAGCGCAACACGCACGGCAACCATTCTGCTCCTCGGTACTACCGGGGGATCGTGGGGCCGCTACCGGGCGATCTGCGCGAAGTAGTCTGCGACGCCGGTCAGGTCACCGAGGTCGGTGAGCGCGCCGATGTAACCGTCGGGCCGCACCACCACGCGGCAGGCAGGGACGCCGAGGCGTTGTGCGACATGGCCCTTCGGGTCGGCGAGCACGGTGTGATAGCCACTCACCGGGCTGCCGTCCGCGCTGATCAACACTTGGGCCTGTCCGGGGATCGCGGTGGCCGGAGCCGGAGCCGGAGCCGGGGCCGGGCTGCCGGTTGTGACGGTCAGCACGGTGTGCCCGAGGTTGTCCACGCCGCAGAGGCGGCTGAGCTGCTGCTGCAGCTCGGGGTCCAGGCTGTGCGGAAAGTGTTGACCAGCACATACTTTGGCGTGCCGAACGCGACCGGCCCGGACGGCGGGGCTGCGCTGGTAGGCGATCGTGATCTCTTCGACGGTGTTCGCCATCTTGTTGCGGATCGCTCCGATGCTGCCGAGGGTGCGCAGCAGTCGGTCCCGGATCTCGCGCGCACCACCGTGCAGGGTGCCGATTCTGGTCAAGGTGGTGCTGAAGTCGATGACGCCCTTGGCAACTGGATGGCGCTCGGCGTGATAGCTGTCCAGCAGTGTCTCACCGCCCTCGCCGCGCAGCGCCATGGCCAGTTTCCAACTGAGGTTGAACGCATCCTGCATGCCGGTGTTCATCCCCTGGCCGCCGGCCGGACTGTGGATGTGGGCGGCGTCCCCGGCCAGGAAGACGCGACCGAACCGGTACTGCGGCACCTGGGCGTGGTGAATCTCGAAGCAGGTCAACCAATGTGCGGTGGTGATCGCGATGCCGCCGATCCGCTGATCGAGGATCTGCTGCAACTGTTCCCGGGTGGGACTCAAGTCGAGTGCCGCCCCTGGGGCGTCGTGGATCTGGGCAAGGAACCGGACCCGGCCGCCGCGCATCGGCAGCGCAACCACCGGGCCATCGGGGGAGAAGAAGGTGTATCCGCTGGCGGAGTCGAGCTGGTGTTGGGCTTCGACATCGCCGAGAAGGAACCGCTCGCCGGTAAAAGAACCCGCCAATTTGGTGCCGACCAGGTGGCGCACGGAGCTGTGCCCACCGTCGGCGCCGATCACCCAGGACGCGTCGATCTGCTCGGTGGCGCCGTCAGCCCGGCGGGTGCTCAGCTGCACCGAGGTCGGGTCTTGCGTCAGCCCCGTCAGCTCGACGCCCCGCTCGATCGACACGCCCAACTCGGTGAGTCGGTTCGTCAGGACGCGTTCCGTCTCGGTCTGGGCGGTGATCAGCATGAACGGAAATGCGCTGTCGACACCGTCCAGCGCGACGTCCAGCAGCGGCGCGCCCTGGGCGAACATCTTCATGCCGGTGGATTTGACGCCGGTGGCGACCAACTCGTCGACGATCCCCATCCGGTCGAGCATGTCCAGGCTGCGCGCGTGGATCGCAATCGCCCGGGATTCGGTGGTGGGCGCGGCCAGCTTGTCGATGACGCGCACGGCGACGCCGCGGCGGGCCAGTTCGCATGCGGCGACCAGGCCGACCGGACCGGCGCCGACGACGACGGCCTCGGTGCTGGTGGTGGTGGGGTTCATCTTCGGCTCCTCTTGGTTTCACGCCCTCGTAAAACACGCAGTCTCACGCTACGATGAAAATAGTCTCAACGCAAGATGAAACTCACGCTAGGATCAGCCCATGGCGAGGAAGTCGATACCGCCCGGCCCGCGGGACGAGCGCGGGGTGCTGGCCGCCCGGATCGCCACCGCGGCCCGTGGCGAGTTCGCCGAAAATGGCTGGGCGGGAACGACTATCCGCGCGGTGGCCCGGGCGGCCGACGTGGACCCGGCGTTGGTCTACCACTACTTCGGGTCCAAGGAGGGTCTGCTCGACGCCGCGACCGCACCGCCCCAGAAATTTCTCGATGCCGTCGCGCAGACCTGGGCCGCCCCGCTGCCCGAGTTGGGCCGTGCGCTGGTGGGCACCCTGCTGGCCGCGTGGGCCGACGCCGAGGTGGGGCCGACGCTGCGGGCGATCATGCTGACCGCGGCCCATGAACCCAGTACCCGGGAGAAGCTGCGCCGGGTGGTCGAGGGCAGCCTGATGGGAGTGTCGCAGATCGGCGCGGACGAGCAGGACCGACGGATCCGCAGCGGATTGATCTCGTCGCAGATGATGGGCTTCGCGCTGATGCGCTACGTCTGGAAGATCGAACCCGTGGCGTCGATGAGTGATGACCAGGCGATCGCCGCCATCGCGCCGAACCTACAGCGGTATATCGAGGGCGATCTCACTGCCGGCTAGTGGGCGGACTCAGCGCTTTATGTGGTGTGTCATCAACAGCTTTGGTGTTCTCGGCCGGTGTGCGATGCGGTTTCTTGACCGCCGGGGCGGCGGCGGGGGCGGCGGGGGCGCCGGCCTTGGGGCCGGCCTTGCGCGCGCGTGCCGTCGGTGACGGAGTCTTGGCCGAGGTCGGTGTCTTGGCCGAGGTCGGTGTGGCCACCGAGGCAGCGGCACCCCGGGCACCGAGTGACGACGGTGACGGTGGTGGCGACGGCGGTGCGGTGATATCGGCCAGGGCGTCCCTGATGCCCTTATTGGACGCCGCCGCCAGATCGGCGCCCAGTTTGACCGGATTGATTTTCGGGAAGAGGCCGACGGGCGCCACCGTGCCGTAGCCGATGCTGCGGTCATAGCCCAGTTCGACCAGTACCCGCAACGTCGGCTCGATCAGATCGGCCATCGGCGTGGTGAATGCCGTTGTACCCGTTGCGGTTCCGAAGTCACGCAGCGGCTGCACCAACGGCAGATGTTTGGTCGGGATGGTGATGTAGGTGGTGTCGCCATGGGTCTGCCGGTTGGCGGGGTCGGCGATGGCGGCCTCCAGTTCGTCCTCGGTGTAGCCGTCGCGGGACAGCACGTAGGTCCCGTGGATGCCGACGCCGATCAGCGTGTTCAGCAGGGCGAAGGGATTGAGGGGATAGCGCGGAAAGTCTGCGGCGACGTCGTACTGAAACGAGATGTCGGTGGTGGCGATTCCGGTATCGGTGGGCGTCGCACCGTTGAAGGTGAAACCGACGAACGGGATGAACCCCGGCGCAAACCGCTCCAGCGCACCGCCATTGGGACGGTTCGGATTGCCGGTCAACACGAACTGCAGCTGCGACTTCACTGCGGCCGGGGCGTTGGTCAGATCGCGCTTCACGGTCGAGGCGATGATGGAGCTTTGCGACGACCCGGAGATGACGACCTGTTCGCCGGGATGACTGGCCAGGTGGCTCTGTAGCGCGGCGTTGAGATCGATGACGCCCTGGGCCACCGACTGGTCCAGGGTGAGTGGGCCGCCCAGAAAGGGTGCCAACTGTTCGGGGGTCACCGTCGAGACCAGCTCGCAGCTGTTCACCTGGCATGAGCTGGTGGGAGCCAGGTACAGGCGGGCGGTGTCGGTCATGAAGTTCGGCACCTTCGCCGGGTCCGGCTGGCCGGTCCCGCCCATGATCAGCGCCGCCACGGCGTGCGCACTCGGCGTCGTGTTCGGCAGCGTCGCTGCCAGCAGGATCGTCAACAGCGCGGCCAGCACCGATCGGCCGTTGAAGTGGTGCATATGTTGGTATCCCCCGGGCGTCAGTGAGTGCTGGTGGATCATCGCACGCCAGGCGGGGCGCAGTGTGCTGGAATAGCGTGACATGTCACGTAGTTGTAGCAGTCAACTCGGGTGGGACAGGCCCCCCGACGATCGAACGGAGACCATCATGGGACAGCTCACCGGCAAGATTGCACTCGTCACCGGCGGAACGTCGGGTATCGGCCTGGCCGCGGCGCAGCGGCTCGCCGCCGAGGGCGCTCACGTCTTCATCACCGGGCGCAACCAGTCCGGCGTCGACCAGGCCGTCGCTACCATCGGCGACTCGGCGACCGGGATCCGCGGCGACATCACCGAACCCGGCGATCTCGAGGCGCTGGCCGAGGCGATCCGCGCCCACGGCCACGGCCTGGACGTCGTCTTCGCCAACGCAGGCGGTGGTGAGTTCGCCACCCTGGAGGACGAGACCCGCGAGCACCTGGCCGACACGTTCAACCGGAACGTCGGCGGCACTGTCTTCACCGTGCAGACTGTGCTCCCGCTGCTCAACGAGGGCGCGTCGATCGTGCTGGCCGGCTCGACCGCCGCATCGGGAGGTACGCCATCGTTCGGTGCATACGCCGCATCCAAAGCGGCGATCCGGTCCTTCGGCCGGACCTGGGCCGCCGAACTGGTCGGCCGCAAGATCCGGGTCAACACCGTCATCCCCGGTCCCGTGGAAACACCCGGTCTCAAAGGGCTTGCGCCGAGCGGTCAGGAGCAGGCCCTGCTGGACGGTGAGGCAGCCAAGGTGCCCATGAGTCGGCTCGGGCAGCCTTCGGAGATCGCGGCCGCGGTGCTGTTCTTGGCTTCGAGTGAGAGCAGCTTCATGACCGGCGCCGAGATCTTCGTCGACGGTGGCGCCGAGCAGGTCTGAGCGCCCGCCGGCGCGGGTGGCTCAGTCCGGCCTGGGCAGGGTGCCCTCGGCAAGGATGTTGTCGTAGACGGTGCCGAGGATGTCGGCCAGTTGGGCTTCCTGGTCCGGGGTGATTCCGGCGAAGAAGAGCGTGCGCACCCATTGCACGTGCTTGGGCGCAGCAGACGACAGTGTCGCCCAGCCCTCGTCGGTCAACACCGCGTCGGTGGCCCGGCCGTCGGCCGTCGAGCGGGTGCGCTCCACCAGGTTGCGCGTGGTCATCCGTTGCAGATGATGGGACAGCCGGCTGCGTTCCCACCCGATCGTGCGGGCCAGGCTGGTCAGTTGCAGCCGACGGCCCGGCGCCTGGGAGAGGGCATTCATCACCGTGTAGTCGCCGAGG
>JBEVHL010000192.1:0-3422 GCA_040511255.1 Mycobacterium sp.
CGACCTCGATGTCGTCCGGCGAGACCTCCATCATCGTCGCGGCGATGATCTTTGCTTTGTCCACGACACGCTTCGCCGCAACGGCAACCGCAGCACCTGAGACCGGCGTCGAACGACTGCCGTAGGTGCCCAAGCCAAACGGGGTGTTGTCGGTGTCCCCGTGAACCACATCAATGTCGTCGGAAGGGATTCCAGTGATCTCCGAGACGATCTGGGCAAACGTCGTCTCGTGCCCCTGACCCTGCGACTGCACCGAGATCCGTACCACGGCCTTGCCCGTCGGGTGCACCCGTAACTCGGCGCCGTCGGCCATCCCCAGCCCGAGGATGTCCATGTGCTTGCGCGGGCCGGCACCCACCCCCTCGGTGAAGAAGCTGACTCCGATCCCCATCAGCTCGCCCCGCTGGCGCTTCTCGGACTGCTCGCGGCGCAGCTCGTCGTAGCCGGCGATCTCCATTGCCTTCCGCAGGCACAGCGGGTAGTTACCCGAGTCGTACTCCCAGCCGGTGGGCGACATGTACGGGAACTGCTCTGGGCGCAACAGGTTCTTCATGCGCAGTTCGGCGGGGTCCATATCCAGCTCGAGGGCCAGGCAGTCGACTATGCGCTCGACGGCGTACGCCGCCTCAGTGATCCGGAACGAACACGCGTACGCCACGCCACCAGGGGCCTTGTTGGTGTAGACGCCCTTCACCATGCAGTGCGCGGCCGGGTAGTCGTAGCTGCCAGTGAAGATGTGGAAGAAGCCGGCCGGATACTTGGTCGGCTGAGCAGTGTTGTTGAACGCGCCGTGATCCGCGAGGACGTTCACCCTCATTGCCAGGATCTTGCCTTCGCGGGTCGAGGCGATCTCGGTGTGCATGTGGTAGTCGCGCGCGAACGAGGTGGACATCAGGTTCTCAGCGCGGTCCTCCACCCACTTCACAGGTCGTCCGGTGAGGATCGACCCGACTACGGCGAGGACATAGCCGGGATATATGCCGACCTTGTTGCCGAATCCACCGCCAATGTCCGGGCTCACGATGCGGATCTTGTGCTCGGGAAGACCGGCAACGATCGCATACAGCGTGCGGTGCGCGTGCGGAGCCTGCGTGTTGCAGTAGATCGTCAGCTTTCCGGTCACTTTGTCCATGTCGGCGATGGCGCCACACGTCTCCAGCGGGGCGGGATGCACGCGGGGGTAAAGGATGTCCTCGGCCACGACCACCTCTGCACGCGCGAACACGGCGTCAGTCGCCGCACGGTCCCCGGCCTCCCAGTCGAAGATGTGGTTGTCGGCCTTGCCCTCGATGTCGTCGCGAATCACCGGCGCGTCCGGATCGAGAGCCCGGCGCGCATCGATGACCGGGGGCAGCGGCTCGTAGTCGACGTCGATCAGCTCCAACGCGTCCCTCGCCGCGTAGCGGTCGTCGGCTACGACGAAGGCCACCTCCTGCCCGTGGAAGCGCACCTTGTCGGTGGCGAGCACTGCCACCACGTCATAAGACAGCGACGGCATCCACGCAAGCTTCAACGTCTCGAGCAGAGCCCCGGTGATCACCGCCCGAACTCCTGGATGTGCCTCGGCCGCTGAGGTATCGATCGAGACAAGCCGAGCGTGGGCGTACGGGCTGCGCAGCACAGCGCCGTGCAGCATGCCGGGTAGTACGAAATCGTCGACGTAGTTGCCCTTGCCGCGCAGGAATCGGGCGTCCTCCTTCCGTAACCGGCGCCCGAAACCAACAGTCGCCTGCTCCGCGGTGACGGTCATGACGCAGCCACCTCCTCCGGTTCGGCAACTCGCGGGTGGTCGGCGGCCCAGCGGACCGCTCGCACGATGTTCTCGTAGCCGGTACAGCGACAGAGATTGCCCGAAATCGCTTCGCGGATCTCGGCATCCGAGGGGTGCGGGTTAGCGTCCAGGAGCCATCGTGCGGTCAACATCATTCCCGGCGTGCAGAACCCGCATTGCAGACCGTGCTCGGTCATGAAGCCCTGCTGGATGGGATCGAGCTCGCCGTCTTGTTCCATCCCCTCGACCGTCAGAACGTCGTGGCCGCTAGCCATCGCCGCGAGCATCGTGCAGCTCTTTACGGGGAGGCCGTCGACCTGGACTACGCAGACGCCGCAGTTGGATGTATCGCAGCCCCAGTGGGTGCCCGTCAGGCGGAGCTCGTCGCGCAGGAAGTGCACGAGCAGTAGCCTCGGCTCGATCTCACGGGTGTAGTCCTCGCCATTGACCTTGACTGTGACCTGCATGATTCACGCCTCCTGTCCGCGGCAACGGGCGATTGCTGTTCGCAGTGCCCGCTTGACGAGTTCGCCGGCGAGCGCGCGTTTGTAATCGGCAGGCCCTCGCTGGTCGGTGCGCGGCTCACACTCGTCCGCCGCGATCTGGGCGGCCATGCCAACTGCCTCATCGTCCGCGCTGCGCCCGCGTACGGCGTCCTCGGCTCGGGGGGCAACAAAGCGCGGCGCCCCAACCGCGGCCAGACCGAGACCCACCTCGCTGATCGTGTCACCGTCCAGTGTGACGACCGCACCCGCCGCGGCTACCGCATAGTCACCGGCTCGTCGTTCCACCTTGCTGTACGCGCTTCCTGTGCCCGGCCGGATCGGCAACCGGATCTCGGTGACGATCTCAGCCGGACCGACGATTGTCTCGAAGGGGCCGGTGCAAAGCTCGCGTATGGGCACCACGCGCTCGCCGCTCGAGTTCTTGATCACGACGTCCGCACGGATCGCAGCAAGCGCGGCGAAAAGATCTTCGGCGGGGTCGGCGTGGCACAGCGACCCGCCGATCGTGCCTCGGTTCCGAACCACAGGGTCGGCAATCACACGCTCCGCGTCGTGAAGGATGCGGTAGTGCTCACCGACGACCGCGGAGGCGAGCAAATCGGCATGGCGGACCATCGCACCGATTCGTAGTTGGTCGTTTTCGACCCAGATGCGCTGTAGATCCGTCAGGTCGTTGATATCCACGAGCACTTCAGGTGAAGCAAGCCGCAGCTTCATCAGTGGCAACAGGCTGTGCCCGCCGGCGATCAGCCGTGCGTCCTCACCATGGCGCTCAAGCAGTGCAATGGCATCGTCGACGCTTGAGGCGCGCTCGTACTCGAACGGAGCCGGTACCTGCATTGGTTTGCCCCCACTTCAGTAGGTCTCGATCGGGATGGCCCTGATGCACCACGGGCGGCGTTACTTCACCGCCAACACATCGACCGTGCGGATGTCGGGTGCAGTGGCGAGCAGTGCGTCGGCCACCTGGCTCAGCGCGGCCGGGATCTCACCGCCGACGTGCGCTTGCCGACCGGCGTCGTCGTCGAAGGTGTCGAAAATCCCGTACTGGGTGTCGCTGATCTTGAACGCGTACCAGGTCACGGTGCCCGGTTCGGCGGCGGCGAGGTCGCGCCCGCCCTCTAGGAACTTCCCCAAGTCCTCAC
>JBEVHL010000193.1:0-19465 GCA_040511255.1 Mycobacterium sp.
GACTGGCAGGCCGAGTGGATCAATCTGATCGGATGTGTGGCCTTCGGCGTCTCCGCGGTGGCGGCGTTCGTCCGGATTGATGGCGCCACCCTCGATGCCACTCTGGCCAACCTGGGGACGTTCATCGGCGCGCTGTGCTTCCTGGTAGCCGCGCTGCTGATCCTGCCGAGATTTCGCCACCAACACTGACTCGTTGCGGAATGATGGACACCGACATCGTGCGCAAAACGGGGGTTCTTGCGATGGCGATCGACGCATTCGAGATGGCGCTGGTACACCGGACGTTTCGAGACGAACTGGCGAATGTGCCCGGCCTGATCCGGACGGTCGAGGCCGGTGACACTCATCGGGCCAAGGTGGTGTCGAATCACCTGGCGAATATGACGTTGTTGGTGCACCACCATCACGCGGCCGAGGACGACCTGCTGTGGCCGCTGCTGGCGGCCCGGACGCCCGTCAGTGCGGCAGACGTCACGCGGATGCGAGACGAGCACGATGACGTCACTGCCGCGATGGAGCGGGTGGACGCGGTGCGGCCGGTGTGGGCCGCGACGGCCAACCCTGCCCGCGCCGAGGAGCTGATCGCAGGCATCGAGGAACTCTCGGCCCGACTCGGTCGACATCTCACCGACGAAGAGGAGTGCGTTGTCCCGCTTATCAACGCGCACATCACAATTCGGGAGTGGCACGCATTTTTGGCGCGCGGCGCGGCAATCCTGGCGCCCGGCAATGTCCAGTTTGTGCTGGCGTTCGCCGGATTCGTTCTCAAGGATGCCTCAGCCGACCAACGGCGTCGCTTTCTGGAAGGGGTGCCCGCAGGGCCTCGGCTTTTGCTGCGACTTATCGGACCGTGGGCGTTCAAGTCTTACCGGGCCAAGGTGTACGGGGAGCGCGCTGCGCCGTGAGCAAGCCGGCGCGCGCGGCCGGGTCACATCTCGCGGGCGATGGCGAACGCCTGCCTGAGCAGGTCAAGCGGCGCAGTACCCGAGTCGCCGGCCTGCCGTAATTGCCAGTCGCGCAGTGCGGCGCTGCGCATGGCGGCGACCGCGCAGCGGGCCACCACCTGGCTGGCGAACTCCCGATCCGGGTCGGCCGGGTCGCTGCCGCCCATCCGATCCAATAGAGCTTCGGCGATCACCTGCTCGATCCGCCGGAGTAGGCGCGGTGCAGTTCTGCCGAGGCGGGGCGCGGGCGGACCGTCCAGGAACAGCAAGGCCAATCGGGATTCCCCGTCGCCCTGCTGCGCCTCGGCCAGTTCGAAGATCGCTTCCTCGACGGCCCGAAGCGGTCCCTCGGTCGATGGCCGGTGCCGGATCCGGTCGCCCAGGGTGGGCAGCCACGTCTGGATGTCGTCGACGAGCAGGGCTTCCTTGCCTGCGAAATAGCGGAAGAACGTGCGCTGGGTGACTCCCGCCGCGTCCGAGATCTCCCGAATCGTGGTGTTCGCGTAGCCGTTTTCGTCGAACAACCGGTCGGCGGCGTCCTGGATGGCACGTCGGGTGGCGATCTTGTGCGCCTCTCGCACCCCGACGTTGTTCGTCATTGCAGCACTATGACACGCCTGCGGCGACCTGAAAATCCACTGAGCAACGACGGATGCCATGGCCGGCAGGCGCAATCACCGATAAAGTGTCACATATGACAGATTTTTCTGGAAAGGTCCGATGGGGCTACGTGCTGGCCGGGGCCGTCATCGGCGGGTTGTGGATAAGTCAGAGTGGCACTCCGCTGTGGGAACACGCGGTACGGCTCCTCGGCCTGATGGCGATCGTGATGCTGGTGCGGGCCGTCGTGGCCCGCGTGCGCAAGAGCGCGCCCAAGCATCCGATCGCCCGGTTCATCGCCGTCAAGGTCGCTTTGGTGGCAGCCGGTGTCCTCGCGGCGGTGCTCATCGGAGGACGGCTCGACAACGAGGATCTGTGGATCGGCCTGGGGTTGTTCGCGGTGGTGGCGGTGTTCGGTCCCGGTCTGCATCCTTGGCTGACCCGGTCCGGCAACGAGCACGAAGTCGCGGGGGCAATCGCATGACCGACACCTCTGCACCCGCTTTCGCCGGTCGCATCGCCGAAGACATCCGGGACTCCGAACCCGACTGGACGCCGTATCGCGATCCCGCCGCACCCGCGGCCGCACCGAATGTGCTGTACCTGCTGTGGGATGACATCGGTATCGGCACGTGGGACAGCTTCGGCGGTCTGGTGGATATGCCGAACATGAAGCGGATCGCCGATCGCGGGGTGCGGTTGACGCAGTTCCACACCACCGCGCTGTGTTCGCCGACGCGGGCAGCGCTGCTCACCGGACGCAACCCCACGTCGGTGGGCATGTCGTCGGTGGAGAATCTGGTCGAAGGTTTCCCCGGCCACCACGGGCGGATCCCGCCGGAGACCGCGCTGGTGTCGGAGGTGCTGGCCGAACGGGGCTGGGCCACCTACGCCGTCGGCAAGTGGCACCTGGCCCCGATCGAGGACTGCCACGCCGCAGGATCGCGCCGACACTGGCCGCTGGGCCGCGGATTCGACCGCTACTACGGCTTTTTGGACGGGATGACCGACCAGTGGTATCCGAATCTGGTGTCGGACAACCATCCGATCGACACCCCGGCCACCCCGGAGGACGGTTACCACCTGTCGCAGGATCTGGCCGACCGGGCCATCGAGTTCCTGCGGGATTCCCGCGCGGCGGCGCCGGACAAGCCGTGGTTCATGTATCTGTGCCCGGGCGCGGGACATTCACCGCACCAGGTGGCCGGCGAGTGGGCGGATAAATACCGCGGGCGCTTCGATATGGGTTACGAGCGCTACCGCGACATCGTGCTGGCCAAGCAGAAGTCGATGGGCCTCGTGCCCGCCGATACCGAACTGTCCCCGATGAATCCGTACGCCGATGCCACCGGGGTCACCGGAACACCCTGGCCGGCAAGCGAACTGGTACGTCCGTGGGATTCGTTGTCCGACGACGAGAAGCGGGTGTCGTGCCGGACGGCCGAGGTGTTCGCCGGGTTCCTCAGTTACACCGACGCGCAGATCGGCCGGGTGCTGGACTATCTGGAGCGCACCGGACAGTCCGACAACACCATCATCGTGGCGATGTCGGACAACGGAGCCAGCGGGGAGGGCGGGCCGGATGGCAGCATCCGGGACGCCCACCGGTTCACGACAGGTCCCGCCGATGCCGAGGACGCGCTGCGGATCTTCGATCGCCTCGGTGGCCCCGAGACCGATATGAACTATTCCAACGGCTGGGGGATGGCGTTCAACACCCCCTACAAGATGTTCAAGAGGCACGCCTCGCATGAGGGTGGGATCGCCGATCCGTGTGTCATCTCCTGGCCCAACGGAATCGGGTCGCGCGGCGAACTGCGGCACTCCTACGCCCACGTCACCGACATCACCCCGACCGTCTACGAACTGCTCGGCATCGACGCACCCGGCGTGGTGAAAGGCATCGCGCAGGCCCCGCTGGAAGGGGTGAGTTTCCGTGCGGCCCTGGCCGATCCGTCGAAGCCGGTGGCCAAGAAGACCCAGTTCTACTCGATGATGGGCACGCGGGGCATCTGGCAGGACGGCTGGTTCGCCGGCACCGTGCACCCGCCGACCTCCGGTGCGCCGCACGGTTGGTCGCACTACGACCAGGACCGCTGGGAGCTGTTCCACCTCGAAGCCGACCGCAGCCAGGTGCGCGACCTCGCCGAGGAGTATCCCGACAAACTCGCCGAGCTCACGGCGCTGTGGCACCGGGAAGCCGAGGCGTTCCAGGCGTTTCCATTGAACGACCTCAGCGCCCCCGAGCTGATGGCCCGCGCCGCGGCCGCCATGCTCGCCAATCCGCCTGCCGACCGGGCCATCTTCTATCCGGACACGCCTGCGCAGGGCACCGCCGTCGGTGGTCTGGCCCGCGGCAGGTCGTTCACGCTGAGTACCCAGCTCGTCGTGCAGCAGCCCGACGCACACGGCGTGGTCTTCTCCCAGGGCAACCGCGTGGGCGGCCAAGTGCTCTATCTGAAATCTCAACGCCTGCACTACGTGTACAACTGCGCCGGCGTACTGGAGCAGGCGATGGCGTCGCCACAGCCGATCACCGTCGGTACGCACACGGTGCAGGTGCGCTTCGCGCGGACCGGGTCCGTCGCGGGCAGCCTGGACGTCATCGGTGACACCGAACTTGTCCTCGACGACGTGGTGGTCGCGTCCTATCCGGGAATGCGGATGGCGTTCCCGGACACCGCACAAGCCGTCACCGCCGGGCGGAGCACGGCCCAGTCGATCACACCGGACTACACCTCACCGTTCCCGCTCACCGGCGCCACCATCGAGGCGGTGACGTTCGAATTCAGCGGAACCCTGACGGCGCACCAGGAATCCGCCATCGCCACGGCGTTCGCCCGCGACTGAGCTCAGTCCCTGTCCATCGGGTCGGCGTGCACCGGCACCAACGGCAGGGCGATCAACGGGAACACCGCACACACCGCGAACGCCAAAGGGAATCCGGCCGCCGCGATCAGCCCGCCGAACAGCGGCGGCACGATCCCGCCCGTCAGCAGCTGAGTGGTGTTCTGGGTGCCCAGAGCCCGCCCACTCCAGAACGGACCGGCGATCTCGGCGATGGCGGTGAAGGCCAACCCGTTGTCGGACACCGTGATCACCGACGCGATCACCATGATGGCCACACTCACCGGGGAATGCAGCTGATCGGTCAGCGCCAGCAGGCCCATCGCGATGGCGGCGCCGATCGCGATGGTTCGGATGGGCTGCAGCCGCGATCCAGATTTGTCGGACCACCGGCCTGCGGCGATCCGGCCCCCGGCGCCGAGGATCTGGGCGACGGTGACCATGGCACCTGCCGAGACGGCCGACCAGCCGCGGTCAGTCATCAGCCACACCAGGGTGAACGTCCAGAGCAGACTCTGCGGGACCACCAGCAGCACCGACACCGCGTGGATGCGCCACAGCACCGACGAATTCCGGTACGGATTGGCCAGGTCCGCGGCCGGGGCCTCCGCCCGGGGCGACCGTGGCGGGTCCAGCACGCCGATCGCGCTGACGACTGCGGCCAGCGCGCAGAGCACGGCGGGAAACAGCAGCGCCACCGACACCCCGTAGGTCTGGGCCAGTTGGGGAATCACCAAGGCGCCCAAGCCAACTCCGAGCGGCGTTGCCGTTTGCCGGATGCCCATCACCAGGCCGCGCTGCTCCGGCGGGAACCAGCCGACCACCAGCCGCCCGCTGGCGGAGTTGCTACTGGCCGCCGCCATCCCGCCGAGGACCAGCAGCGCGCCGACGGCAGGCAGGGAGTGCACCGATGCCGCACCGAACGTGGCGGCGGCGGTCAGTGCGGAGCCGACGGTCAGCACGATCCGCTCCCCGAAACGGTCGACGAGATAACCCCAGGCGATCAACGTGATGACCATCCCGAAACTGGGCAACGCGGCCACCAGGCCCGCCGACGCGAGGTGCAGACCGCGCTGGGACTGCAGGGTGGGGATGAGAAATGCAACGCCGTTGATGAACACGTTGGCGAACAGGGTGGAGCCGAGCGCGATGGCCAGCATCGACCATCGCCGGAAGGTGCTGATCGTCTGGGCAGGGGGAGCCACCATGGCTCTCATGCTTCCATAGCGATCCCACCATGCTGAATTTCTGTCTCAGATGATGAGAATGCTGGGAATCGGCTAGGAGGACACCGCGCAGGCCCCGCGGTCCACCGAGACCGGGCCTGTGGACGACGGGCGGATGTCGACGTCGAAGATGGCCGTCGGCAGGTACAGCGAACAGCAGGCGTTGGGGATGTCCACCACGCCGCTGACCCGGCCCTCGATCGGTGCTGCGCCCAGCAACAGGTAGGCCTGCGGACCGGAGTAGCCGAATTTCTGCAGGTAGGTGACCGCGTTCAGGCAGGCGTTGCGGTAGGCGACGGTGGCGTCGTTGTAGAGCTGTGTGTCGGTCTCGTGCTCGACGCCGATCCCGATGAAGGTGAGGAACTCGGTGTAGCGCGGTTCCACGTTCCCCGGGATCAGGATGGGGTTGGTGGTGACGCCGTAGCTTTCCATCCCGCCCTTGATCAGGTCGACGTGGAAGTCGATGAAGCCACCCATCTCGATGGCACCGCAGAAGGTGATCTCGCCGTCACCCTGACTGAAGTGCAGGTCACCTCCGCTGAACAGCGCACCAGGGACATGCACGGGATAGAACACCCTCGACCCGCGGGTGAAGTTCTTGATGTCGTGGTTGCCGCCGTTCTCCCGGGCCGGCACGGTACGGGCGCCGTCGCGGCCGATCGCCGCCAGCACCTCACCCGTCGCGGTGCCGCCGAGCACCGATTCCTCCAGCGGCGGCAGGGCCAGGGCGGGCACCCGGTCTGGTGCGGTGGCGATCAGGGCGCGTTCGCGGGCGTTCCAGCGGGCGAGCATCTCGGCGGACGGGGCGGTGCCGAACAGCCCGGGATGGGTGATGCCGGTGAACTCGACGCCGGGAATGTGCCGGGAGGTGCACTTCTGGCCGCTGAAGTCCCAGATCGCCTTGTAGGCGTCGGGGAACTGATCGGTGAGAAAACCGCCGCCGTTGTCCTTGGCGAAGATCCCGGTGTAGCCCCAACCCTGGCCGGGTGTCTCGCCGACCTGCTGCGGGATGGGTCCGAGGTCCAGGATGTCGACGACCAGCAGGTCGCCGGGTTCGGCACCTTCGACGTAGATGGGGCCGGAGAGCATGTGCGCGTGACTCAGGTCGACATCGCGGACGTCGTTGGCCGAATCGTTGTTGCCGATCTGGCCGTCGGTCCATTCCCGGCACTCCACCCTGATGGACTGACCGGGGCGGACGCGGACCGCGGGCGGGATGTCGGGATGCCACCGGTTGTGGCCGGGTACCGCCTGGTCGCGCATGGACCGGGCCTGGTCAACGGTGAATACGACGTCGGGCATGGGACCTCTTTCCTACGGGCGGGGCAGTTTGGCGTGCCGGGGATCTCTGGTGATCGGCGTGGCCCTTCGGGCCCGACCGGGCACACCTGCGACGACGTCGGGGGACTCGGCACTGCGGGCACCGGCGTCGAGCGCGTTGCGGATGCCGGGATCGACGAAACTCACGCCGGGCAGCCCGAACACCCGCCGGGCTGATACTCCGCAGTCCGGACACGGCGCGGACCCGGCCACCTCCGCCATCGGCCTGACGAGGTCAAAGCGACCGCAGGAGCCGCATCGGTATTGATAGGTGGGCATGAAAACGATTGCAGCACAGCGCGAATACGTCGACATTTCGGTGGTATTGCGCTGACGGTACATGCCCGCGCGGATGCGGATACCTTCAGACCGGCTCGGCTCACTAGGCTGGGCGAATGCGTTTGGGACGAGTTGCCAGCCCCGACGGGGTCGCCTTTGTCAGTATCGAAGGGGACTCCGGTCAAGAAACTGCCAGAGAGATAGCCGAACATCCCTTCGGAACTCCGACGTTCACCGGGCGGGCGTGGCCCCTGGCCGACATCCGACTGCTCGCCCCCATCTTGGCCAGCAAGGTGGTGTGCATGGGCAAGAACTACGCCGCCCACGCCCTCGAGATGGGTGGGGTGGCGCCGGAAGACCCGGTGATCTTTCTCAAGCCCAACACCGCGATCATCGGCCCCAATGTGCCCATCCAGCTGCCGGCCGACGCGTTCCCTGTGCATCACGAGGGGGAACTGGCCGCCGTCATCGGCAGGCCCTGCAAGGACGTGCCCGCGTCGAAGGCGTTCGAGAACATCCTCGGCTACACCATCGCCAATGACGTGTCCGCGCGCGACCAGCAGCAGAAAGACGGTCAGTGGATGCGGGCCAAGGGTCACGACACGTTCTGCCCGGTCGGCCCGTGGATCGTCACCGACCTGGATCCGACGGATCTCGAGCTGCGCACCGAGGTCAACGGCGAAGTGCGCCAGCTCAGCCGAACCTCCCTGCTGGTCCACGACATCCCCGCGATCATTGAGTGGGCCTCGGCGGTGATGACGCTGCTGCCCGGTGACCTGATCCTGACCGGAACCCCGGAGGGGGTGGGTCCGATCGAGCACGGGGACACCGTCAGCATCACCATCGAGGGCATCGGCACCCTGACCAATCCTGTTGTGCGAAAAGGCAAATGATGACCACCCCCGTCCGCGTCCGATTCTGTCCGTCACCGACCGGCACCCCGCACGTCGGCCTGGTCCGCACCGCGCTGTTCAACTGGGCCTACGCGCGCCACACCGGGGGGACCTTCGTCTTCCGCATCGAGGACACCGACGCCGCACGCGACAGCGCCGAGAGTTACGCCGCCATCCTCGACGCCCTGCGCTGGTTGGGGCTGGACTGGGATGAGGGCCCCGACATCGGCGGCCCGCACGCGCCGTACCGGCAGTCGCAGCGGAGTGACATCTATCGCGATGTGGTGGCGAAGTTGCTGGCCGCCGGCGAGGTGTACGAGGCCTACTCCACCGCCGAAGAGGTCGAGGCGCGCCACCTGGCTGCCGGCCGAAATCCCAAGCTGGGCTATGACAATCACGATCGCACGCTGACCGCTGAGGCCAAGGCCGCGTTCGAGGCCGAGGGCCGCAAGCCGGTGCTGCGGCTACGGATGCCCGACCACGACATCACCTGGGACGACCTGGTGCGCAGTACCACCACCTTCGCGGCGGGTTCGGTGCCCGATTTCGCCATCACCCGCGCCAGCGGAGACCCGTTGTACACCTTGGTCAATCCGGTCGACGACGCGTTGATGAAGATCACCCACGTGCTGCGCGGTGAGGACATCCTGCCGTCCACGCCGCGCCAGATCGCGCTGTACCAGGCGATGATCCGCATTGGCGTGGCCGACTTCATACCCCAATTCGCCCATCTGCCAAGCGTTCTCGGCGATGGAAACAAGAAGCTGTCGAAGCGGGATCCGCAGTCCAATCTGTTCCTGCACCGTGACCGCGGCTTCATCCCCGAGGGCTTGCTGAATTATCTGGCGTTGCTGGGCTGGGGCATCGCCGATGACCACGATGTGTTCAGCCTGGCCGAAATGGTGGCCGCCTTCGACGTGGTCAACGTCAACTCCAACCCGGCGCGCTTCGACCAGAAGAAGGCCGACGCCATCAACGCCGAACACATCCGCCTGCTGGCCCCAGGCGATTTCGCGGCGCGGTTGCGGGACTATCTCAGCACCCACGGCCACGACACCGGCCTCGACGACGCGCAATTCGCTGAGGCCGCCGAACTGGTGCAGACCCGCATCGTGGTTCTCGGCGACGCCTGGGCGCTGCTGAGCTTTCTGTCCGACGCCGACTACACCCTGGACCCGAAATCCGCCGCGAAAGAACTCGGTCCCGATTCCGCGCCGGTGGTGGGCGCCGCCGTGACCGCGCTCGAGGCGCTGACCGAGTGGACCACCGAGAACATCGAGACGGCGCTGAAAGCCGCCCTGATCGACAAGCTCGAGCTCAAACCGCGCAAGGCGTTCGGCCCGATCAGGGTGGCCGTCACCGGCTCGACGGTGAGCCCGCCGCTTTTCGAGTCGCTGCAGCTACTGGGCCGCGATCGCAGCCTGGCCCGGTTGCGCAGCGCCGCGAGCGCCACCCCGGAACCACCGGCGTGAAAGCGCCGCCGAAATCTTTGATAGTCTGCTCGTCGGCCGTAATGCGCTGGCCCGGATGTCCCGCTTCTGGTTGATTCACCCAGAAACCGGCTCTGACCAGCGGAGATAGGTCGCATTGGGGTATGGTGTAATTGGCAACACTAGGGATTCTGATTCCCTCATTCTAGGTTCGAGTCCTGGTACCCCAGCAGCAGCACAGCGATAAGAGCGATTAGGTCGGCACTTGCGGCCTGAGCTATGCTGACCACTCGGTTCGCTCGCAGATATTTGTGAGGGAGCCGTTACAGATTGGTTCTGGCCCCGTCGTCTAGCGGCCTAGGACGCCGCCCTCTCACGGCGGTAGCGTGGGTTCGAATCCCATCGGGGCTACCAATCATTCTTGCGGTGCGGCTGATCCGCCCGGCTCGGCGAAATTTTCGGCGGCGCAGAAACCTTTGCGCGCGTTCACGTCATATGTAATTATCTCGTGGGTTGCGTCGGGGTGGCGACATTCCCGTTCGGCCGTGGACCACCACATCTGCGCGCACGAAGAGGAATTCCGACATTGCGTTACCGATCCATGATCTTGGTTGCCGCGCTGTTGCTGCTGTCCGGCACCGCGTCCGCTCTGCCGTATTCGCCTGTCGCACACGGCGCCGCGATCACTGGTCCGTATGCCTCGTTGTTGGCGGCCTCGACGGACCTCGGCCCGTCCCGCGCCGGTGACGTCCAGCTCACCGTCACCCTGCCCACCGCCGCGCGCCCGGCAGCGCTGCTCGACTGGGCCGGTGCGCAGGGGCTCGCGGTGCGGTGGCGCACCGGCGATGCCTGGGCGATCGTGCATGGGGCCGCCGCCACCGTCGCGCAAGCCTTTGACGTGCCGGTACACGACTTCCGGGGCCGAAAAGGCCAGGCGTTCTACGCTTCACGGGAACAACCCGCCAGTCCCGCGGCGCTGCGCGGGGTGGTGTCCGAAGTCGGCCGGATCATGAGTTACACCCCGCACCGGATGGCGCGGCCCGACTTTCTTCCCCTCGACGTCCCGCAGCAGGGACTGACTCCCGCCACGCTGCTCACCACGTACAACGCGGCTCCGCTGGCAGAGGCAGGGTTCACCGGCAAGGGCGCCACCATCGTGTTCTTCGCCTTCGACGGCTTCGACCAGGGCGACCTGGACTCCTTCTCGGAGATGTCGGGATTGCCCAACTTCACCCCGGTGGTGATCGGTGGGCAGGCCGGAGAAGCCCACGGCGAGACCGTGATGGACCTGGAGGTCGCGCACGCGATCGCCCCGGACGCGACGCTGGTGGTCGTCAACGCCCGACCGACCGTCGAGGGCGGTGGCACCCACGAGAAGATCGGCCGCATGTTCGAGGCGGCGGACCGGCAGTTCCCCGGGGCCATCTGGAGTCTGTCGATCGGATGGGGCTGCGAGGCCTTGTTCAACGCCGCCGATCTCGCCCCGGTGCGTTCCGCCCTGGCCGCTGCGCACCGACACGGCACTGCGGTCTTCGATGCCAGCGGAGACACGGCCAGTCTGGAATGCAAAGGCGGCGAAGACTTTTCCGCACCGCCGGGCACAGACGATGTCGGCGTGGACGCCATCGCGTCGCTACCGGAGGTGACCTCCGTTGGCGGCACCACACTGTCGACCGATCCGCAGGGGCGTTGGCTGGCCGAGCAGGCCTGGACCGATGTCCCGATGTCCCAGGGCACAAGTGGGGGAGCGTCCACATTGCATCTGCGTCCCGACTACCAGCGCGGGCTGACCGCCGGTCGTGATTCGACACACCGTCTTGTGCCCGACGTCTCCGCGGTCGCCGACCCGTTCACGGGTGTCCGGATTGTGTTCGCGGGCCAGATCAGGCTCGGCGGCGGCACCTCCCAGTCGGCGCCGATCTGGGCCGGTCTCGCGGTGTTGATGAATCAGTACGTGGTGGCCCACGGCGGCCGACCGCTCGGCGATCTCAATCCGTTGTTGTACCGGATCGCGGCGGGTTCGAAGCTGCCCGGTTTCCGCGACGTGACGCTCGGCCACAGCGCGGTGGACGTCTCGACTCCCGGCTACGACCTGGTGACCGGGCTGGGTAGCCCCGATGTCGAGAACCTCGCCCGCAACCTGGTGGACGTACAGAAGCTGCCCCGGGCATGACCGCCGCGCACTGCCAGTCCTGTGACTCCGACGTTCCCGCCGGTACGTTCTGCGGGTCCTGCGGCGCCGAGCTGGCCGCGCCACCGCGACGCGGCCCGGCCCGCCTACGGCTGCGCACCTACGCCGCCGAGCCCAGGGAACACGTGCTGCGCCCGTGGGTGGCCAGCTCGCTGTTTCCGCACCTACCGCACCGTTCCCGCCTGCCGTTCCGGGTCTGCCTGGCCGCCCTGCTCGCGTTGTTGGTCACCTTCGGCCTACTGAGATGGCAGGCGCCGATGGTCGCCGTCGCCGCGGTCGGGCTTCCCCTGTTGTTCGTCACCTACCTCGTGGGATCGCAGGTGCGACGGAACATCTCGCCACTGACCTTCGTCGTCTCCGGCGTCATCGGCATCGCGCTCGGTATCGGGTGGGCATGGGCCGCGGTCACGTTCTTCGCCGACGGGTACGACCTGGCGCTGACGCTGGGCGCGGACGACTCCGGTCCGTCGGTCTGGATCGGGGTCGCCGTTTCGGTGGCCGAGGTGCTGTTGATGCTGGTGCCCGCGGCGGCAATCCGACTCGTGAGTAGAGCGACCCACACCTCACTCGACGGGTTCCTCATCGGTGCGCTCGGGGGCACGCTCTTCACGGCGGCATCGACGGTGACCTTCCTGGCGCCTCAATTGGCGGCAGGACCCGTTGCCGACGACCGATCACTCGGCGGGTTGATGGTCGAGGCGGGCCTGCAGGGGGTGTCGATGCCCGTGATCAGCGTGGCCGCCGGCGGAATGTTCGGCGCCGCGTTGTGGTTTCGCCCCAATCGCGATGGCGCACACCTGCGCCGTGATCTGGTGGCCGCGGCTGTGGTCGTCCTGGTCGGGCTCTTCGCCGGGCTGGGCCTGCTGGACGTCGCCGCGCTGCCCGGCAGCCTCTATGTGGGTGGCTACCTGTTGGTTGCGGCGTTGACGCTGATCGCCGCGCGGATCGTCCTGCAGTTCGTGCTTCTGCACGAGACGGACGGCCCCCAGCCGGCCGGGCAATTGCCTTGCCCGGCATGCGGTCAGGACCATCCGCCGACGGCGTTCTGTCCGAACTGCGGAGCCGCCACCGGCGCGGCGTCCGGGTTGGCGACCCACCGCGTCGCCCACTCGCGGGTCCTGGGCACCATGGCCGTCGCCGTGGCTGTGGCGACCGCCGTCGCCGTGGTGGTGTCGATCCGGATCACACCCGACGTCGCCACATACCAGTGCCCGCCGGACTGCGGAACGCCGCCCCTGGGTGAGCCGGTGCAGGCAAGCCCCCGGTTCTCCGCCGACGACGGTGCCTTCTCGGTGGCCTATCCCCGCGAGGGTGGCGCGTACAAAGCATCGTTCAATCCCAACGGGTTGAACGGGGTCGTGCTGGACTATGTGGCGGGCGATACCGGCACGCTGTACCTCTTCGGCGAGCCTGCGCGCGACCGCGCGGCCAAGGACATTGCCGTCGACCTGATCAAAGAAAAGTATCCCGATGCCACCGTCGACTACGAGATACCCAATGCCTCAGTCGGATACCAGCCCGGCTACGGCTTTGCCGTCGACGAGTACCCGCAGAACTCGATCGGTGGTTTCAGCAGGTTACGGGTGTTGATGATGGTCGCGGTCAAACACGATTACGCGTTGGTGGCCGCGGCGGTGGGGCCGTATCACGAGTTCAGTCCAGATTACGGATCCGGGCATCCGTCCGCCGCCAATCTCGAACTGGCCATGGACATGGGCAAGTACGTCAACAGTTTCCGGTGGGGCGGGGACCGCCACTCGCGGCTGCAGTGACGTATTCGTCACAAAAGATGCTGGGCGGCAGCCCTATTCGGTAGGGGCGGTGGATCCCGCCAGCGGCATCGCAGGCATGCCGAGCTTGCGGTGATCCCAGGACCGGGTCCGCAGCGTGCCCAGCCGCACGGCGACTCTCTTGTTCATCATCATGTCGACGGCAGGTTTGAGCTCGTCGGTGTAGGGCCCGTTGTAGCGTTCCCAGACGCTCACGCCGACCCGGAAGATGGTGTCGGGGTCATCGACGATCTCCGCGGTGCCCTCGAACGACACGCCGCGCAGGGTGTCGTAGGTGTCGCCGTCCTCGATCAGGAAGGTGAACCGCGGATCGCGGAACAGGTTGACGGCCTTCTGCGATTTGGCTTTCGTCTCCACCCAGATCTCGCCGTCGAGTACGCCGTACCACATGGCGACCAGATGGGGCTGACCCGTGGCACCGATGGTGGCCAGGGTGCCGGTGCGGCTGTTCGTGACGAAATCAGTGATCTCGTCCGGTGTCATGACGATGTTGGAGCGCTGATTGGTTCCCATCGGGTGAGTGTCGCAAATACCTACAGTCGCTTGGTCAGCGCCTCCGACGCCGCCAACAGATCGGCCGCCCAACGCGCCCCCGGCCGTCGACCCATCCGGTCGATGGGCCCCGACACCGATACGGCCGCGATCACCGCGCCCTTGGCATCGCGCACCGGAGCGGAGACGCTGGCCACGCCCGGCTCGCGTTCGGCCGCACTCTGCGCCCAGCCGCGCCTGCGCACCTCGACCAGTGCCCTGGCGGTGAATTTCGCCGTCGGCAGCACCGCCTGCTGGGTGGCGGGATCGCTGTGGGCCAGTAACACCTTGGCGCCCGAGCCCGCGGTCATCGGCATCCTGGCGCCGACGAGCACCGTATCGCGAAGTCCGGTAGGCGGTTCCAGGGCGGCAACACAGATGCGCGACGTGCCCTCCCGACGGTAGAGCTGCACGCTCTCCCCGGTGATCTCCCGCAGTCTCGGCAGCACCGCGGCACCCGCGGCCAGCAGCGGGTCGTTGACCTGATCGGCCAGCTCACTGATGGCAGGGCCCAACTTCCACCGGCCTTCGGCGTCGCGGGCCAGGAGTCGATGGACTTCCAGTCCCGCCGCAAGCCGGTGCGCGGTGGCGCGGGGCAGGCCGGTCCGTTCGCACAGATCTGCCAGACCGCAGGGGGACTCGGCGATTACATGCAACACATTCACCGCTTTGTCGAGGACACCGATACCGCTATCCTGTCTCACAGAGAGATACTAGCTTCCCGCATGCTGAGATCGCCAGCCCGAGTCAGCGGTGGGAATCGGGAACCACGCGAATCGAGATGTAATGGTCAACGAACAGAAACCACGGACCATGGCCGAAAAGGTCTGGGCCGACCACCTGGTCGCCTCCGCGCCAGGCGAACCAGATCTGATCTACATCGACCTGCACCTGGTGCACGAAGTCACCAGCCCGCAGGCGTTCGACGGTCTGCGGCTCGAGGGCCGGCCGGTGCACCGGCCGGATCTGACGATCGCGACCGAGGATCACAACGTGCCCACGGTCGATATCGACAAGCCGATCGCCGACCCGGTATCTCGCACCCAGGTCGACACACTGCGCCGCAACTGCGAAGAATTTGGCGTCCGGCTGCACCCGATGGGCGATATCGAGCAGGGCATCGTGCACATCATCGGCCCGCAACTCGGCCTCACCCAGCCCGGCATGACGGTGGTCTGTGGTGACAGCCACACCTCCACCCACGGTGCATTCGGTGCGCTGGCAATGGGTATCGGCACCTCAGAGGTCGAGCATGTGCTCGCCACCCAGACCTTGCCGCTGCGCCCGTTCAAGACCATGGCGGTCAACATCGACGGCGAATTGCCGCCTGGCGTAACCGCCAAGGACATCATCTTGGCGGTGATCGCCAAGATCGGCACGGGCGGCGGGCAGGGTCACGTCATCGAGTACCGGGGCAAGGCCATCGAGGCGTTGTCGATGGAGGGCCGGATGACGGTGTGCAACATGAGCATCGAAGCAGGTGCCAGGGCGGGCATGGTGGCCCCCGACCAGACCACCTACGACTTCCTCAAGGGCAGGCCGCACGCGCCCACCGGAGCGGACTGGGACGACGCGGTGGCGGCCTGGGAGCAACTGCGCACCGATGACGGCGCCGAGTTCGACACCGAGATCCATCTCGACGCAGCGACACTGAGCCCGTTCGTCACCTGGGGCACCAACCCCGGCCAGGGCGTGCCGCTGTCGGCGGCGGTGCCGGACCCGGAGTTGATGACCGACGACGGCGCCAAGGCGAACGCCGAGAAGGCGTTGATCTACATGGATCTGCGGCCCGGGCAGCAGATGCGCGATATCGCCGTCGACACGGTGTTCGTCGGTTCCTGCACCAACGGCCGCATCGAGGATCTGCGCGAGGTGGCCGAGGTCCTGCGCGGCCGGACCGTGGCCGACGGAGTGCGGATGCTCGTCGTGCCGGGCTCGATGCGGGTGCGGGCGCAGGCCGAATCCGAAGGGCTGGGGGAGATCTTCACTGCCGCAGGCGCGGAGTGGCGGCAGGCGGGATGCTCGATGTGCCTTGGAATGAATCCAGATCAGCTGGCTCCCGGCGAGCGATGCGCGTCGACGTCCAACCGTAATTTCGAAGGCCGCCAGGGCAAGGGCGGGCGCACTCACCTGGTGTCACCGGGGGTGGCTGCGGCCACTGCGGTGCGTGGAACCTTGTCCTCCCCAGCCGACCTGAGCGTGTAGGAGATACCCCGATGAAAGCGTTTCACACCCATACCGGCATCGGCGTGCCGCTGCGCCGCACCAATGTCGACACCGATCAGATCATTCCGGCGGTGTACCTGAAGCGGGTCACCCGAACAGGTTTCGAGGACGGATTGTTCGCGGCGTGGCGCAATGACCCGAGCTTCATTTTGAATTTGAGTCCGTTCGACAAGGGTTCGGTGTTGGTCGCCGGTCCCGATTTCGGCACCGGCAGTTCCCGCGAGCACGCCGTCTGGGCACTCATGGACTACGGGTTCCGAGTGGTTATCTCATCTAGGTTTGCGGACATTTTTCGGGGCAACGCAGGCAAAGCCGGGCTGTTGGCGGCCGAAGTTGCCCAAGATGATGTGGAACTTCTTTGGAAGCTGATCGAGCAGAGCCCGGGCTTGGAAATCACTGTGAATCTTCAAGATCGGAATATCGTCGCGGGAACGGCGGTGGTGCCGTTCACGATTGACGATTACACCGCGTGGAGATTGATCGAGGGACTGGACGATATAGGCCTTACGCTGCGGAAACTCGTCGACATTCAGGCATTCGAAGCGGCGCGGCCGGCCTGGAAGCCGCGCACTCTGCCGGCTCCCTGACGGTTCGAAAAACCCCGAATTCACCGGCTCTGACGGCCTTCTCGGGACAGGTCACCAGCCCCTAAGGGGGGCAACCGGATTGCCGAAATTGGCAACAGCTATCGCTGAAATTGCGCGTGGCTCTTGGAAATCAGGCTTATCAGGGGTTACCGTTTGTGTCAGTCGGTCCAAGTAGGGCCACTGGCTTCGGAGGTTTTGCATGAATAAAGCAGAGCTCATCGACGTACTCACGGAGAAGTTGGGCTCGGATCGTCGGCAGGCAACAGCAGCCGTCGAGAACGTTGTCGACACCATCGTGCGTGCAGTCCATAAGGGCGACAGCGTCACCATCACCGGCTTCGGTGTCTTCGAGCAGCGCAAGCGCGCCGCTCGCGTTGCGCGTAACCCGCGCACCGGTGAGACCGTAAAGGTAAAGCCGACCTCGGTGCCTGCATTCCGCCCCGGTGCGCAATTCAAAGCGGTTGTGGCTGGCTCACAGCGCCTTCCGTCTGACGGCCCCGCCGTCAAGCGCGGAGTGGTAGCGGGCCCGGCGAAGAAGACGGCAGCCAAGAAGACGGCTGCCAAGAAGGCGCCCGCCGCCAAGAAGGCCGCGGTCAAGGCACCCGCCAAGAAGGCTCCGGTCGCCAAGAAGGCGCCGGCCGCCGCGAAGAAGGCTCCGGTCGCCAAGAAGGCACCCGTCGCCAAGAAGGCGCCTGTCGCGAAGAAGGCTCCGGTGGCCAAGAAGGCTCCGGTCGCCAAGAAGACCGCGACCAAGGCTCCGGTGAAGAAGGCCGCAACCAAGGCTCCGGTCGCCAAGAAGACCGCGACCAAGGCTCCGGCCAAGAAGGCTCCTGCCAAGGCCCCGGTTGCCAAGAAGGCTCCGACCAAGGCTCCGGTCGCCAAGAAGGCGCCGGCCAAAAAGGGTCGTAAGTAAAAGTCTGACCACGTAATACGCCGCGAGACTCAATGTCTCGCGGCGTATTCGTGTGTCTGGCTAGAGCTCGCCTGCCAGCGGGCTGCCGATATGGTCGGCGGCCACCAGGCGGTCACCCGAAAGCGAGAGCACCCAGGTGCTGCCCTTGCGGTTGCGCGATTTGTCCGGTCGGACCCCGTCGCGTTCGCACCACCACTCGATGAGGTCTGGAATCACCTTGCCCTGGGTGCAGATAACCCGGGTGCCCGATTTCGCCGCAATCTCCAGGACCCGCTGCCGGGTGCGCTTGCGATTGTTCGCATACGCCTCCTCGGTGAGTAGCGGTTCGTCGCGGATCGTCGTGCCCAACTCCTCAGCCAACGGTTCGATGGTCTGGTGACAGCGGGTGCGATCGGCCGCGTGCAGGTCCGTCGCGCCGAAGGCCAGCAGCAATCCGACGAGTGACTCCGCCTGCGCCCTGCCGTGCTTGTCCAGCGGACGCTTGCGGTCATCACCCTTGTAGCGGCTTTTGCGGCCGGCGGTACCGTGCCGGACGATCAGCACCGAGCGGGTATCAGCGGGCTGTTTGGCGAACCGGCGCAAGACCTTACGGTCCTGTGCATACCCCAGACGTTTCATCGCCGCCGGAACGGGTAGCCAAAGCAGTTGATCCACTTCGTCGTTGGGGGCGAATTCGTCGGCAGTGGGGTCCGCACGGGCCGCCCAGTAGACGACTTTCTTGGTGCCCTGCTCGATCGGATAGCTGATCCGCAGCAGTCGTCGGCCCAACACCGAATGGACACCGGTCTCTTCGGCGATCTCCCGGACCGCGGTGACGGGTTCGGTTTCGCCGGATTCCACCTTGCCCTTGGGCAACGACCAATCGTCGTAACGGTCGCGGTGGATGACCGCCACCTCCACGCCGGCTCCATGCTCTGCCGACGGCCGCCACAGCACGCCGCCGGCCGCGAATACCGCTTTTCCTGGCACGTCAACTCCCGCAGATCAATTCGATGCTCACCCGGGCGCGCGGGTGCGCAGCCAGGGTGACCGGATGATCAAAGCCTGGTGGCCGGGTCACGGATGCCGGTGCTTCTCCATCAGTGACACTTGATGGTCGCGCACTTTCTCGCCCTCTTGCGGCGCGGCGATCCATCGGCCGTCGGGCCCCAGCTCCCAGCAGCGGGTGGTGGGGTCCAGCGCCGATTCGAACACCTCGTCCAGTTGAGCCGTCAGTCTCGGATCCTTGACCTGCGCCATCACTTCGACCCGCCGATCCAGATTACGATGCATCATGTCGGCACTGCCGATCCAGAACTCGTCGATGGCCTTGAAGTGAATAATGCGCGAGTGTTCCAGGAATCGGCCGAGGATCGATCGCACGGTGATGTTGTCCGAGAATCCTTCCGCGCCCGGCTTCAACGCGCAGATACCGCGCACCACCACCTCGATCTTCACGCCCTCCTGGGACGCCCGGTACAGCGCGTCGATGACCTGCTCGTCCACCAGTGCGTTGGCCTTCAACCGGATCCGGGCGTCGGCGCCGTCGCGGCCGGCCGCCACCTCGCGCTCGATCCGCTCGATGATGCCCTTGCGCACACTGTGGGGAGCCACCAGCAGGTTGCGGTAGCTGACCTTGCGCGAGTACCCCGTCAGCGAGTTGAACAGGTCCGTCAGGTCGGCGCCGATGTCGGGTGAGGCGGTCAACA
>JBEVHL010000194.1:0-37715 GCA_040511255.1 Mycobacterium sp.
CTGGTCCGCGACGCGATGTACGCCCCCGCCGCCAAGGAACGCGGCCTGTTCCGGCCCGCGGCGGTTGACCGGCTGCTGGCCGATCCCAACGGCCAGTTGACCCCGCTGCGCGGAAATGAGCTGTGGCAGATCGCCCTGCTGGAGCTCTGGCTGCAGAAGAACAACATCACCGGGCCTGCCGCATGAGCGCCGAATCGACCGACTTTCCGACCACCGAAGCCATCACCCTGGCGCTGCACGACGCGTCCCCACAGCATCTCGTCGATGCGATGGCCAGCAATGTCGAACTCGAATTGGGTTGGGGCCGACTGATTTTCGGCCAGACCTTCGCCGACCCCACCGAGCTCGCCGAAGCACTGCGGCGCGAGGGCCCCGGTCGCCGCGATATCTGCATCTATGCGCGGGAATCGCATGTGCTGGTCGCCCTGGCGCCGCACGAGCTGTTCATCGACCCCAGCCACACCTACCGGTTGCGGTTCACCGACGGGGCTGGCGACGACGGACGCGCCCCGGTCGGCTTCGAGGTGCGTGCGCTGGGCAGCACCGCCGACGCCGACGCGATGAACCGGGTCTACGTGCGCTGCGGCATGGTGCCCGCCCCCACCGATGTCATCTGGGACAACGACCGCAACGCCGACGCCGTCGACTATCTGGTGGCCACCCGCGTCGATGACGGCACGGTGATCGGCACCGTCACCGGCGTCGACCACGAACGGTTGTTCTCCGATCCCGAACAGGGCTCCAGCCTGTGGACGCTGGCCGTCGACCCGGCCGCCAACCTGCCCGGCGTCGGCGAAGCGCTGACCCGCGCACTGGCCGAGGTCTACCGGGACCGCGGCCGGGCCTACATGGATCTTTCGGTGGCGCATGACAACACCGCAGCCATCGCGCTCTACGAGAAGCTGGGTTTCCAACGCATCCCGGTGTTGGCGGTCAAACGCAAGAACGCGATCAACGAATCGTTGTTCACCCCGATCCCCGAGACGGTCGACGATCTCAATCCCTATTCGCGGATCATCGCCGACGAGGCGCTGCGCCGCGGGATCCGGGTCGAGGTGATCGACGCCGAGACCGGCGAGATGCGGCTGTCCCACGGCGGCCGCAGTGTCATCACCCGCGAATCACTCTCCGAGTACACCTCGGCGGTGGCGATGAGCCGCTGCGACGACAAGCGGCTGACCCGGCGCATCGTCGGTGAGGCCGGGGTGGTGGTGCCCAAG
Organism: Mycobacterium sp.; assembly: GCA_040511255.1. GTDB lineage: Bacteria > Actinomycetota > Actinomycetes > Mycobacteriales > Mycobacteriaceae > Mycobacterium. Next base: position 1,221 of record JBEVHL010000194.1, read on the forward strand.
GGCCGGCTGGCCACCTTCGACGAGGGTGATCACGAGTTTCTGGCCGAAGTCGGCGACGTCGTGGTCAAACCGACCCGCGGCGAACAGGGCAGAGGCATCACCGTCGGGGTGTCCGGCCCGGACGAACTCGACGCCGCGCTGGCCCGCGCCCGCGAGGAACATCCGCAGGTGCTGATCGAGCAGCGCGCGGTCGGCGAGGACCTGCGCCTGGTGGTGATCGACGGCAAAGTGGTGGCTGCGGCGCTGCGCCTGCCCGCCGAAGTCATCGGCACCGGCAAGCACACCGTGCTGGAACTGATCGAGACGCAGAGCCGGCGGCGGGCCGCGGCCACCGGCGGGGAATCGACGATCCCGATCGACGAAGTCACCGAGGGCACCGTGAAAGACGCCGGCTGGTCCTTCGACGAGGTGCTGCCCGAGGGTGTCCGGTTGCGGGTACGCCGCACCGCGAACCTGCATCAGGGTGGCACCATCCACGATGTCACCGCCGAGGTGAATCCGGAGCTGTCCCGCGTCGCAGTGGCCGCCGCAGAGGCGATCGGTATCCCGGTCACCGGTATCGACCTGCTGGTCCCCGACATCGCAGGTGACGAATACGTCTTCGTCGAGGCCAACGAGCGACCGGGCCTGGCCAATCACGAGCCGCAGCCCACCGCGGCCGCCTTCATCGACTTCCTGTTCCCGCGCCAACCGGGCCTGCCGCAGGCCTGGACGCCGGACCAGGCAGCGGAGTGACCGCGCCGCCGTCAACTACCCGAAGAGTTCGCGCACGTCCGACGCGGTGATGGCGGATCCGAACGCTTCGCCGTCGTCGATGACCGCGGAGAACAGCGCACGTTTGCGGTCCTGCAGTCCGACCACCTTCTCCTCGATGGTGCCCTCGGAGACCAACCGATAGACGGTGACCGGCCGGGTCTGCCCGATGCGATGGGTGCGGTCCACGGCCTGCGCCTCGGCCGCCGGACTCCACCACGGGTCACAGACGAAGCAGTAGTCCGCCTCGGTCAGGTTGAGCCCGAAGCCGCCGGCCTTGAGACTGATCAAGAACACCTGATTGGCTCCCGACCGGAACTGCTGGACCGCGGCCTCACGCTCACGCGAGCTCGATGACCCGGCCAGATAGCTGTAGCCCACTCCGACTGCATCCAACTGCGCACGCACGATCCTCAGGAAACCGGTGAACTGACTGAATACCAGCGCGCTGTGTCCTTCGGCAATCAGCTCGGGTAACTGCTCGGTCAAGAACTCGACCTTCGACGAACCGACGTCCATCATGGTCTCGTCGACCATCCCGGCATGCAGGCTGAGCTGGCGCAGCAACGTCAACGAGCGGAACACCTCGAACCGGTTCTTTTCCCATTCCCCCAACAGCCCCAGCACTTTCTGTCGCTCGCGGGCCATCCGGGTGTCGTAGATCTTGCGGTGTTTGGCACCCAGAGCCAGCGTCAGCACCTGCTCCTGTTTGGCAGGCAGGTCGGAGGCCACTTGAGATTTGGTGCGCCGCAGCATCACCGGCTTGATGCGCCGCCGCAGCACCGGGAGCCGGTCCCCGCCCGTGCCCGATTCGATCGGCTTGCGGAAATATTCGGTGAACGCCTTCGGCGACGGGAACAGGCCCGGTGCGGTGATCGACAGCAAGGACCACAGCTCCATCAAGTTGTTCTCCATCGGGGTGCCGGTGATGGCCAGCTTGAAGCGGGCATCGAGCCGACGTGCGCACTGGTGCGTTTTGCTGTTGTGGTTCTTGACGAACTGGGCTTCGTCGAGAATGAGTCCTTCCCAGTCGATCGCGGCATAGGCGGCAAAGTCGATGCGCAGCAACGCATATGAGGTGATGACGATGTCGGCACCGGCCACCAGATCCCCGAGTGATCGGCCCGACCGCGCTTCGGTGCCGGTGATGGCGACCGCGGTGAGTCCGGGCGTGAACCTCCGGGTCTCGGCTGCCCAGTTGGTGACCACGCTGGTGGGCGCCACCACCAGGAACTTTCGGGTACCCGCATTGGCGACCCGGGCGATCAGCGCGAGCGTCTGCACCGTCTTGCCGAGACCCATATCGTCGGCCAGCACACCGCCAAGTCCGTTGTCCCACAGAAACGACAGCCAGTTCAAGCCGTCGCGTTGATAATCCCGCAAGGTGGCATCGACGCCCTCGGGCACCTCGACCTGAGTCGGCGGTCTGGCGGCCGACAGCCGCGCCAGGCTCTCCCGCCAGTCGGCCAGTTGCTTGTCGACTACGCCGAGCGCCAGCAGCTCCTCCCACAGTGTGACGTTGTACGAGGCGGCGTTTATCCGGTCGCCCTCGATCTCGCCGAGCGCACGAGCTTCTTCGAGCAGCGCCCGCAGACGGGCCAGTTCCGGCGTGTCCAGGCTGAAGTAGACACCGCTGGGCAGCAGCATATGCGTTGCGCCCGAAGATAATTCCGAGATCAGGGCCGAGATGGGCACCTGATGCCCATCGACTTCGACGAGGATGCTCAGGTCGAACCAGTCGTTACCCACCGCTTCTCCGTCGGCACTGCTGAACCGAAGCACGGGAGCCGTCGCGGCAGGCCGGAAATCGGGCACGCCCTGGTCGATCTCGATCGTGAACAGATCCCTGGAGTCGAGCTTGGGCAGGGTCTCACCGCACAGGACAGCGGCCTCGGTCCTGGTGAGCTCGACAGACCCGCACAGCGTCGTCAGCGACGCCACGGCGACAGCGTCAGCGGCGCCGGCCGCTTCGGTGATCGCCTTGAGCTCACCGAGCAGCGCAGCATCCATGCGCTGGTTGAGCCTGCGCGTAACACGTTGTACCGCTTGGCGTTTCCAGGTGTCGGAAGCGGCTGCGACGGCGCGTAACGCGGGGCCGATCTGGGCCCAGGCGCGATCTTCGGCATCCCCGTCACGGTAGCCCGTGCGCTCCCGCGCCGATTGGGGGTCGAAATCGTGGTGCCTGTCATTGACGTCGTAGCGCGTGCTCCAACTTGCCTGCGCACCCGAGTCACCGACCCGCACCGTCAACACTGGGAACGGACCGTTGATGGACGGCGGGGTGAACAGGGCTTCCTCGATCTCGACCGGCGCGACGTCGAGCAGACGCGGCAGGACGTCGACGGAGAATTCCGCGACGGTGTCGGCTGGGATATGCACCTGCTCGTCGCGGGCGATGAGCTCGAGGGTGGTACGTCCCGGCACCGGATCGAACCCGCCCAGCCGCAGCACCCCGTCCTCCACTTTGCTCATCCCGTGGGGGGACGGTGTTCCGATCAGGCCGACCCCGCTGGAGTCACATCGCTCACCGTCGACGAACAGGGCCACCGACATGGTGGCACCGCCGGCGTGATCGGAGGTGAAGTCGAGCCGCAGTTGCGCGTTCTTGACGAAGTCGACCGCCTGCACGCCACGGGACGGGTCGGGAACCACGGTGACCCCGGCCTCGACGGCGTCGTTCATCAGGGCCCAGAATTCCCGGCCCACGGTGTTGATGGTCATCGCTTCGCCGACGGGCACCGCAATGGCTCGTTGCAACTCGGTGGCAATCGCGCGCACGGCGACGTACTGGCCGCGGTCGAACGCGCCCGAGTTGGACTGATACATCAGATGCCGCCAGCTCAGACCGGTCTTGATCCAGGTTCCGCGCTTACCCAGGGTGACCGGCCGCACGGCGACGGCATTGCCGGGCCGGTAACGAGTGGGCGGCGCGAGGGAGAACTCCAGGCCGATGGGCGAATCGGCCCCGGTGTCGGCGACGGCCATCTCGTCGAGGACATGGGTGAATACCGTGCGCCACCGGTCGGGGCTGGGCAGCTCTGGCTGGCCGGCCGCTGGATCGGTCTGGGCGGCCAACAGCAACGCGACGGTGTGCTTGCAGAACTCACCGACCGGACACGAACAAGTGGCCCACTCCAGCACCAGGGCGCCGCCGACGCGCTCGAAGGTGATGCTGACCAGGTAGTCATTGTTGCCGGAGCCGAAGCAGCGGCCGGTCAGCTCCAGCCCGTCACGACGCCACGCCACGTCGCGGACCCAGCCCAGATTCGCGTAACGCTGGCCCCGGGCGACCGTCGCCGAGCCGAAGTGGCTCAACAAGATGTCAGGGCTGACCGCGAAGTCGGGTGGCGGCGGCATAACGGAAGGGTAGAAGCGTGCCCCGACAACGGCGGTGACGGGGGGTTGGCGTGTCTACCAGGTGCTGGTGCGCATGACGATCTCGCCGGCCAGCTGCGCGGTCGATTCTGCGGCGTTGCGCCTGCCGAGCATTTCGACCAGCCGGAAGTCGCCGTAGATGTAGCGCTGGCTCTCCCGCGCCACAGCGCGGGCGGCAGGCGTGCTGACCAGCGCGGTGGTGTTCATCTCCACGGGCGGGCATTTCTCGTCCCGGATGACGCCGTTGTGGTCGGCCACCCTGGGGTGGCCGCGATCGACCACGACCAGGCCGGTGAACCGGTCCAGCCGGGTGGCGGCCAACTCCCAGGCCAGTTCGGCGCCGGAGCGATCGCCGACCAGGACCGCCCACCGCACCCCGATCGAGTCGAGGACGCCGACCACCGCGTTGGCGGTCAGCCTGGTGTCGGGAGCGATGACCACGGTGCGCAGCGACGCGGTGTGCAGGCGTTCGCACACAGCGTCATAGGAGGTGCCCGCCGGCGAGGCGGCACCGAGCAGGACGACGGCGGATCCCGTCTCCGGACCGGTGACATCAATCTGGATCGGGAATCCGTCGACGGTCATCATCGTCGAGGGCATTGCGCCACGCTACAGGGAGTCGCTGGTCTGCCGGGGGTGTTTCTACGAAGAGCGGATACGGTCGGCCTGCTTTGTCACAGTGTCCAGAAACGTTTGTGGCAGTGACCCTTTGACCGGGATGGTCGGGTTCTCGCTGGGCAGCGCGATGCCGAACATACCCATCGAGCCGATGTTGGTGAACGACATGTAGATGCTGTTCTCCTGGCCGCCGATGGTCATCGTCTGCTGGTACACCAGCTCGCCATCGCCGGACGGCAGCTTGGTGGTGACGATCGGGATGCCGGGCGACGTCGGATCGAAGTAGGTCTTGAACGTCTCGCACCGCGCGGCGGTGGCAGCCAGCTTGTCGAGATCCAGCTGCCAGGACAGCACCGTGACCACCATCCTGGCGCCGTCGTAGGCGACGGCATATTTCGCCGCGCTGCCCGGACCACGTTCCGCGGATTCGGCGATGACGTCGGTCAGGCCGTTGGAGCAGCCTTCTGGTTTCGACAACATCGACGGGGGCCCGCCCGCCCCGTCGGGCTGTCCCGGCTCCTCGGTGATCCGGTCATACCGCACCCCGGCGGGGAAATCGGCCTTGGTCAACAGCACCTTCTCCAGCGTCTCCCCCGGCCAGGTCGGCGTACCCGCGACCATGGTGGAGCACCCGGACAGCGTCACGGCGGCCACCAGCACCGCAAATACGTTCCGCATCACTGCACCAGGTTAGCGAGAAAGCCCGGTGGTCACCGTCGGTCGTGCTGGCGCGCCATGCTCGATCAGCTCGAGCACGGCAGCCACGTCCAGATGGGCGGTCAGCAGATCTGCCATCAGGTCCAGCTGGGCGTCACGGCGCCCGGGGACGTCGACGTCGGGTGCCACGACGAATCCGGCCCGGCCCGCGGCGGTGGCGGCTTCGACGAGCCACTGCCGACGGAAGTCGTTGTTGTCCAGCAGGCCGTGCCAGTGCGTGCCAAAACACGCGTCCCTCCGCAGCCCCACATGCGCCCAGTCCGCCTCGGCACTGCGAGTGACCTGGCCGTGGTGGATCTCGTACCCGGACAGCGGTGACTCCCAGTTCCGCAGTGTCTTGGCGGCGGCGAATTCGATATCGGCATCCAGCAGGCCCAGCGCCTCGACCCGGCCCTGCGTCGATTCGACGTCGTCGTCGATGCTGCGACACAACATCTGAAACCCGCCGCAGATGCCGAGCACCGGTTTACCGGCCGCCGCATGCGCAGCGATCGCCGTATCCAGGCCGCGGCTGCGCAGCCAGCCCAGATCGGACACCGTCGCCTTCGTGCCCGGTATGACGACGACGTCGACGGCGGCCAGTTCCGCGGGTTCGTCAACCCAGCGCACCTCGACGCCGGGTTCGCAGGCCAGTGCCTCGATATCGGTGGAGTTGGAAATCCTCGGCAGCCGGACGGCGGCGATCCGCAGCCACTGCGCACCGAGCGGCGGGCGCGGTACGCCGACCACCTGCTGGGCCAGCACCGAGACGGAATCCTCTGTGTCAAGCCAGAGTTCGTCGGCATACGGCACCACGCCATATGTCGGCCGGCCGGACAGAGCCGCCAGCTGCTGCAGACCCGGGGCCAGCAGCGTGGGGTCACCGCGGAACTTGTTGACCACGAACCCCGCGATCAACGCCTGATCGTCGGGTTCGAGCACCGCGACGGTGCCGAACAGGTGGGCCAGCAGCCCGCCGCGGTCGATATCTCCGACCACGATCACCGGCAGGTTCGCCGCCCGCGCCAGTCCCATGTTCGCCAGATCGGTGGCGCGCAGGTTGATTTCGGCGGGTGAACCGGCGCCCTCGCAGAGCACCACGTCGAATTCGGCTCGCAGCCCGGCCAATTCGTCGGCCACCACCCCGACCAGGTGTTCGCGGTGATGGAAGTAGTCGGCAGCGCGTACCGTCCCGGCGACCGCGCCACGGACCACCAGCTGCGAGCTGCGGTCACTGCCGGGTTTGAGCAAGATCGGGTTGAACCGGATACTCGGTGCCAGTCCCGCGGCGCGCGCCTGCATTGCCTGCGCGCGGCCGATCTCGCCGCCCTCGGCGGTGACCACCGAGTTGTTGGACATGTTCTGCGCCTTGAACGGAGCTACCCGGATTCCCTTGCGCGCCAACAATCGGCACAAACCGGCGACCACCATCGACTTGCCCGCATCCGAGGTGGTGCCTGCGACCAGCAGTGCGCCTTTCACACCGCGGTGAGGATGTCCGCGCCGGTGTCGGTCACCACCAGGGTGTGCTCGAACTGCGCGGTCCACTTGCGGTCTTTGGTGGCGACGGTCCAGCCGTCAGGCCAGATCTCGTAGTCCAGCGCACCCAGGTTGATCATCGGTTCGATGGTGAACGTCATCCCTGGCTCGATGATGGTGTCGACGGCCGGCTGGTCGTAGTGCAGCACCACCAGCCCGTTGTGGAAAGTGGTGCCGATACCGTGCCCGGTGAAATCGCGAACCACGTTGTAGCCGAACCGATTTGCATACGCCTCGATGACCCGGCCCACCACCGACAGCGCGCGGCCGGGCTTGACGGCCTTGATGGCGCGCATCGTCGCCTCATGGGTGCGCTCGACGAGCAGCCGGTGCTCCTCGGACACCTCACCGGCCAGGAACGTGGCGTTGCAGTCGCCGTGCACGCCGTCGATATACGCCGTCACGTCGATGTTGACGATGTCGCCGTCCTGCACCACGGTCGAGTCCGGGATGCCGTGGCAGATGATCTCGTTGAGCGAGGTGCAGCAGGACTTCGGGAAACCCTTGTAGCCCAGGGTGGACGGGTAGGCGCCGTGGTCGACCATGTAGTCGTGCGCAACCCGGTCCAGGTGATCGGTGGTGACCCCGGGGGCCACGGCCTTACCCGCTTCGGCCAGTGCGCCCGCCGCGATCCGCCCGGCCACCCGCATCTTCTCGATCACCTCGGGCGTCTGCACCCAGGGTTCGCTGCCTTCCTGCACGGTCGACTTCCACGCGTATTCCGGGCGGGGAATGGACTTGGGAACCGGCAACGTCGGGGACAGCTCCCCGGAGCGCAGGGCAGTGCGAACAGGCATACCACCAGCGTAACTGCTGACTGTTAGTGCACAGAAAGTGCGGACAGCGCGATCCGCACCCGGTCAGGCAGCGACCCGCCGTGAACCAGCCAGTCGTCGAGCGCCAGCCGTAACGAGGCCATCGCCAGCGCGCCGATCAGCCTCGGCCGCGGATCTTCCGGGCCGGCCTTCAGGCGGGGCGCGACGAGTTCGGCGATCGCCGTCTCGTAGCTCAGATAGAGCTGCAGCGTCCAGGCACTCAACGCCGGCGACGACCTGGTCAGGATGGCGAGCTCGCGCACTTGGTCGCTGATCTGGCCGAACCCGTCGCCGAGGTCGGCGAATGCCGCGACGACGGCCTGGTGCGCCGACAGTTCGGGGTCCTGCCTGGCGATGGCCGCGGTGATGTGGCCGAGCCACTGTCGGGAGATGCCATCGGCGACAGCGTCTTCTTTGGAGCTGAAATACCGGAAGAACGTCGCCCGGCCGATCTGGGCCCGCTCGGCGATCCGCTCGACGGTGGTTGCGGCCAGGCCCTGCGCGGCGACCAGCTCGGCCGCGGCGACGGCGATGCGATCCCGCGTGGCGGTGCGCTTGCGCACGCTCACCGCGACCGGCTGTGACATGGCCCAACTATAGGTTCGAATCCCGCTTCGGCGCCGCAGAAAAGTGAGACTATGTCTCATCGAAAGGAAGGTGGATCACCGTGACTGCCACCGAAGAGGCCTGGGACTTCGTCCAGAAGATGATCGCCGACATCACCGCGACCGTGAAAACCGACGCCGAGAGCGAACGCGAACTGCTGGAGGGCCTGCGGGTGGTCAGCCGCGTCACCGCCCTGTGCTCGGAGTTGTCCGTCGAGTCCGACCCCGACCTGCCGTGATTTTTCGATATGTGCAGCCCGACCCGGTTGGTGGGCGGGCCGAACCCGGACGGGAAGTACTACCTGGCGATGATCCGCGGTGACCGCGCCTACCGGGTCACCGGGACCCGCGGCTCGTCGGCCTATCTGGGGCTGCAGATCCTGGCGGGCACGGGGATGACACCGCGCCGGATGGCCGCCTATGTCAGCGACACCGACCTGGTACTGGACGACGGAGCGTTCGCGCTGGTGTTCGCCGCCGATGCGCCGTCCCCCGCGGAACTCGATGGTGCGCAATGGATTCCGATACCGCCGGACTCGGCGTCGATCGTGGTGCGGGAGTACATCGCCGACGGCGACACCGAAGAGCCGGTGACGCTGGCGATCGAGCCGATCGGCACCACCGCACCCACCGTGCTGACCGACGCCGTGCTGGCCGAACAGTTCACGGCGATGGCGTGGACCATCATGAAACTCACCACGCTGCACCGCACCATCAAACCCGAACTGCTGACCACACCGAACACGTTGATCACCTCGCAGGCCGCGGATCTCGGTGCGGCCGACACCACCCCCGACAACCTCTACATGATGGGTACCTTCGCGCTCGGCCCTGACGACGTCCTGGAGTTGGAGTTCGTCCCGCCGGACACCAGGTACTGGAATGTCACGCTGGAGAGCATCTGGCACGAATGCCTGGAACCGCGGCGGCGGCACAGCTCGGTGACCAACAAGGGGGTAGCCCCCGATCCGGACGGTCTGGTACGAATTGCGATCGGCGCCAAGGACTTCGGGCACGGACACTGGCTCGACACCGGCGGCCGACACCGCGGATTCGTCATCCTGCGTTGGCTGGACAATCCCGAGGCACCCGCGGTCCGCACCACGGTCCGCACCCACGGGGCCTGCCGGTGAGTGCCGGCCGGTTCGACGCCGACCGGCTGATCGCCCAGGCCTGTGACGAGGCCGGCGCCGACGATTTCGGCGACGACCACACCTGGCGGGACGGGTACGAACGGGTCCTCGACGGCCTGGTCCACGAGGCCCGGCTCTCCGAGCTCGGCGTCGAGATCGCCGCACAGGATGTGTTGCGGGCGTTGAAGAACCGGCTGCAGATCACCGCGTGGCGCAGCACCCACCCGGAGGTGGCGACCCAGCAGATCGAGCGGCCGATCGTCATCGTCGGGCAACCGCGGACCGGCACCACCATCCTGTTCGACCTGCTGGCCCAGGACCCCGAACTGCGCGCGCCACTGACCTGGGAGGTCGACGCCCCCTGTCCCCCACCGCTGCCGCAGAGCTATCACACCGACCCGAGGATCGCCGAGGCTCAGGCCAGCATCGAGATGTCGGAACTGATCATCCCGGGTTTCCTGGCGTTCCACCCGATGGGTGCGTTGGTCGGCCAGGAGTGCGTCCGGATCACCGCGGGCCAGTTCTGCAGCATGATCTATTCGGTGCAGTACCGGCTGCCGAGTTACTACAGCTGGCTGCTCCACGAGGCCGACCACCGCGAGTCCTACCGGTATCACCGAAAATATCTGCAGCACTTGCAGTCCGGCGTCCCCGGACTGAGCTCGTGCAACTGGCTCCTCAAATCTCCGGCTCACCTGTGGACGCTGGACACTCTCGTCGGCGAGTATCCCGACGCGCTGATCGTGCAAACCCACCGCGACCCGCTCAATGTCATCTCGTCGATCAGCGCGCTCACCAACCATCTGCGCCGGATGGCCTCGGATGACACCACCGTGGCCGAATGCGCCCAGCAGTCCCTGGAGGAGATCGTCGTCGGGCTCGAGCGCGGCATGACGCTGCGCGATTCCGGTGTGGTGCCCGCCGAGCAGGTCGTCGACGTGCAGTTCGCCGATTTCATCCGGGATCCCTTTGCCACCATCAGAAGTCTCTACGACCGACTCGGTCGCGAGCTGTCACCTCTGGCCGAACAGCGGATGCGCGACCATCTGGCCGCCCACCCCGGCGATGGCGGCAAGGGCCGGTACACGTGGGCGGACACCGGCCTGGACGCCGCGGCGGTCCGTGCGCAGGTCAGCGCCTACCAGGAGCGCTACGGCGTGCCCACCGAAGCCCTGAAGTAAGTTCTCTGCGTGACCGAACCCGTACACCTGCTGCACCAGCTCGGCATGCGCGATGTCGAAGAGTCCGCCGAGCGTCTGGTCATCGACATGGACAACCGGCCCGACCTGGTCAACATCCGCGGCGCGATCCAGGGCGGACTGGTGGCCACGCTGATCGATATCGCGGCGGGCCGCTTGGCCGGGGAGAACGTCGGTGCGGAGCAGAGCGTCACGACCGCGGACATGACGGTGCACTTCCTGGCACCGATCATCGAGGGTCCGGCCAGGGCCGTGGCCACGATCGTGCGAAAAGGCAAGCGCAGCATCATCACCAAGGTCGAGGTCACCGACGTCGGCCGCGACCGCCTGGCCGCCATCGCGACCCTGAGTTTCGCCGTGCTCGACCCGCGTTAGTTCTTCCGGGGTCGCCAGGACTTCTTCTGGCCCCGGATATCGACCGAACCGCACACCACCCGGCCCGTCAGGACCACATGCGGGGTGCCTTCGGCGGGGGCGTCCTTGCGATGGTCGTGTGCACTGCCCACGATCACCTCGACATCGTCGATCGACGCGCTGGCGCCTTCGGGCAACCGCACTTCCACCGAACCGAATCGCATATCGAGTTCGACGACCACGATCGGTCCGGCGAACCGGGCCCGGGTGAGGTCCAGCTCGACCGACCCCATCCGGCGGACCAGAGCCAGCCGGGTGGGCACCGTCCATTCGCCGTGCCGTTTCAACGAGCCGAGGACGCCGCGCAACTCCACCCGGTCGGTGGCCGAGGTGACGATGGCGCCCGGTCCGGGCAGATCGCCGACCAGCACGTCCAGATCGGCACGCATCCGGGCCAGCGACACCTGGGTGGAGCGTTCCTCGAACTCGCCGATGTCGATCAGCCCGAGGGCAACGGCGTTGTGCAGTCGCCGCAGTGTTCCGTTGCGGTCGGCGTCGGATACCCGCATCGCGGCGGTCTGTTCATCGAGTCCGGTCATGGCACCCACCAATTTACCGCTGTCCGGCGAGGTGGCGGTCCGGCATGCGCAGCTCGCCTTCGCCATCGGTCCACTGGCAGTAACATCTACTGCGCTTTGCACGGCACGGCACCGTGTACCGGCGTACGTGTGGGAAAAGTTGAAAACCCAGCCTTCCCGTCGGGAAAGCCCACAGCGCCGTGTCCTGCCTGATCGCGAAAGGCGGCCACGTGCCGGACACCGACTACGCCCAGACCCTGCGTGACGCGCTGATCGATCTCACCCAGCGCTTCGCCAACCCCGCCCCTGTCGAGGACACCCTCACCGGGATCACCAGTGCCGCAGTCACACTCATCGACGCCGTGCACAGCTGCGATGTTCTGCTGATCGACGAATCCGAGGACTACCGATCGGTGGCCAGCACCTCGGCTCTGGCCGAGGACCTCGACCGGATTCAGCACACCCACCGCCAGGGCCCGTGTGTCGACGCTGCGGTCGACGAAACCATGGTGGTGGCCGACGATCTACGCGAAGACCCGCGGTGGCCGCAGTTCTCGGCAGAAGCGGTCGACGCAGGGGTGCACAGTGTGCTGTCGTTTCAGCTCTACACCCACCAGAAGCGACCCACCTGCCGCGGGGCGCTCAACCTGTTCAGCCGGGAGCCAGGCGCGTTCGACTTCGAGGCCCAAGCTCTGGGGGCGATGCTGGCCACGCACGCCGCCATCGCGCTGATCTCCGAAGACCGGCAGGCGCAGTTTCACTCCGCGCTGGCCAGTCGCGACGCCATCGGGCAGGCGAAGGGGATGATCATGGAACGCTACGACATCGACGCCGTCCGAGCGTTCGAGCTGCTGAAGAAGCTGTCCCAGGACACCAACACCCGGTTGGTCGACGTGGCCGCGCAGATCGTGGCGTCCGGACCGGCCTCGCGCTGACCTCAGGCGAGGTAGCCGTCCGGCATGCTGTCGAGCATCTGCTTGGTCATCCGCACGGCGTATTCGGAACTGCCGCCGCCGACAATCAGGGCGGCGAACGCCATGTCGCCGCGGTAGCCGGCGAACCAGGCGTGTGAGCCGCCCTCGAATTCAGCCTCACCGGTCTTGCCGCGCACGTCGCCTTCGTCCGCGATGTCCTTGGCGGTGCCGTTGGTGACCACCAGCCGCATCATCGACCGCAGGCCGTCGAGCATCGCCGGGCTGATATCCGGGCGGTCGCCGGTGATGCCGGTGGGCTTGCCGACGATCAGCTGCGGCACCGGCGTCTTGCCCGCCGCCACGGTCGCCGCCGCCAGCGCCATCCCGAACGGGCTGACCAGCACCTTGCCCTGACCGAAACCGTCCTCGGTGCGTTCGGCCAGGTTCACCGTCGGCGGCACCGAACCGGACACCGTGGTCAACCCGTCGATCTGATAATCCGGGCCGATGCCGTACTGGGAGGCCGCCACCGTCAGCGCCGTCGGCGGCATCCGGCTGGCCAGATCGGCGAACGTGGTGTTGCACGAATTGGCGAACGCCTTCGACATCGGCACCGTGCCCAGGTCGAAGTTGTCGTAGTTGGGGATGGTCCGCTGCCCGATGTCGATGGTGCCGGGGCACGGGAGCAGCGTGCTCGGGGTGGCCAGTGAGCGGTCGATCGCTGCGCCTGCGGTGATGATCTTGAACGTCGACCCCGGCGGGTACAGACCGTTGGTCGCGGCGGCGCCGTCGACGTCGGCCGCCGCGTTCTGGGCCACCGCCAGGATCGCGCCCGTCGAGGGCCGGATGACCACCATCATCGCCTTGCGGCCCTGGCCGTTGACGGCCCGCTGGGCGGCGTCCTGCACGGCGCGGTCCAGTGTGATCGACATCGAGGCGGCCGGAGCCGGGGCCACCTCGTTGAGGATGTCGGCCTCGGCGCCGTTCTGGTTGATGCTCAGCACCCGCCAGCCGGCCTCGCCGTCCAGCTCGTCGACCACGGCCTTTTTGACCTCGCTGATGATGGCGGGGGCGAAGGTGTCGTCGGTGGGCAGCAGATCGGCCTGTGGGGTGATGACGACGCCGGGCAGCTGGCCGATCGCGGGCGCCACCCTGTCGTTGTCGTCCTTGCGCAGCGTGATCAGGCTCAGCGGGCCCTTGGCCGAACTGGCTTCCTCGGCCAGGCGCTGCGGGTCCAGGGTGTCGTCGAACGGCCGCAGCGCGTCGACCACGGCGCGGACCGTCGGCATCAACGAATAGTTGGCCTTTTCCGCGTCGAGTTCGTAGTGGTACAGGTTGCCCGGCACCAGCACGTCGCTGCCGCCGAGTTCGTTCACCGAGGCTCGACGCGGCGGGTCGGCCCGCAGCTCCAGGGTTTGGTGTTCACCGAGCCGGGGGTGCAAACCCGTTGCGCTCCAACGGACTTCCCAATGACCCTCCTGGCGGATCATGTTCAGCTGGCCGTCGTAGGTCCAGGTCCGGTTCTTCGGCAGATGCCAGGTGTAGCGGTAACCGACTGCGCCGGTGTCCTCGGTGTAGCGGCTCGAGAGAACCTGGGCGTCGAGGTGTTCGGCCTGCAGTCCGGCCCAGGAGGCGTTCAGCGCGTTACGGGCATCCTCGGGACGGTCGGTCAGCTGCGCTGCCGTCGAGGTGTTGCCGTCGGTCAGTGCGGCGAAGAACTGCTCGGCCGCGGGGCCGGGGCCGTCGGGCCTGGGTGTGCAGGCGGTGAGCGCTCCGCCGGCACCCACCAGCATGAGCAGGGCGACGGATGCTGTGACGCGTGTTGCCAATGAGGCTGAAGTAACCATCGTGGCTGATGTTAGAGGCGTTGCGCTTGATAACGGTTTAGGCACACCGCGGTATCGGTGTGGTCCGGGATTTCGGCGCGGTCGCACCCGGTGTGCGTGACGGAACGCGCCGACTTCAGTCCAGCAGGACGGTGGCGAACGTGCCGACCGAGGTGAACCCGACGCCGGCGTAGGCAGCGCGCGCGACGGTGTTGAAGCTGTTCACGTAGAGGCTGGCGATCCGTCCACCGGCCACCACATCGGCGGCCAGCGTCGCCGTCCCGGCCGTGCCGAGGCCCTGGCCGCGCCGCTCCGGATGCACCCAGACGCCCTGGATCTGCCCGACGGCGGGTGACTGCGACCCGACCTCCGCCTTGAACACCACCTCACCGTGTTCGAACCGGGCCCAGGCCCGACCCGCGGCGATCAGGCCGGCCACCCGGCGGCGATACCCGCGGCCGCCGTCACCCAACCGGGGATCGATACCGACTTCGCCGATGAACATGTCGATCGCTGCCACCAGATAGGCGTCGAGTTCGTCGACGCGCACCCGCCGGACGGCAGGGTCGATCGGACAGGACGGCGGAGCGCTCAGCGCCAGCAGCGGCTGATCTTCCCGGACGTCTCGCGCTGGGCCCCAAGCGGTTTCGAGCCGCTGCCACAGCGGGAGCACCAGCTCGGCCCGACCGACCAGCGACGAGCACCGGCGCGCAGAGCCCATCGCCTTGTCCGCGAAGGCATGAAGGTCGCCGACCGTACCGCGCAGTGGGATCAGATTGGCGCCGGCGTAACACAGCGATTCCTCGGCCCGGCGCCGCGTCCACAGCTCGCCGCCGATGGCTGCAGCATCGATGCCGTGGTCGGCGACCCGCGCGGCCACCATGCAGGATCCCACCGGATCGGCGTCGAGCACCCGGGCGACGGCAGCGCCGTCGCGCACCACAAGGACCCGTCGTTCGTCGACCAGGCGGAACAGCGGTGGAGCCGACATGGGGGGATCTTTCTGCGTGCTCTACGGGAGAGCAGCCGGTGTTACCACATATCAGCTTACGGTCACGATGGGCGAACCGCTCGAAGTTGCCTCCGCGTCGCCCGCCAAGCCTTGTTCGGCCGCGATTTTCATGGCCTCTTCGATCAGTGTTTCGACGATCTGCGACTCCGGCACCGTCTTGATGACTTCACCGCGGACGAAGATCTGGCCCTTGCCGTTACCGGACGCGACACCGAGATCGGCTTCCCGCGCTTCGCCGGGACCGTTGACGACACAACCCATCACGGCCACCCGCAGCGGGAAGTCCAGGCCGTCCAGCCCGGCGCTGACCTGATTGGCCAGGGTGTAGACGTCGACCTGGGCGCGCCCGCAGGACGGGCAGGACACGATCTCCAGTCCGCGGGGCCGCAGGTTGAGCGATTCCAGGATCTGGTTGCCGACCTTGACCTCTTCGACCGGCGGTGCCGACAGCGAGACCCGGATGGTGTCGCCGATCCCCCGCGACAGCAGCGCGCCGAATGCCACGGCGGATTTGATGGTGCCCTGGAACGCCGGGCCCGCCTCGGTGACGCCGAGGTGCAGCGGGTAATCGCTGCGCTCGGCCAGCAGTTCGTAGGCGGCGACCATCACCACCGGGTCGTTGTGCTTGACGCTGATCTTGATGTCGCCGAAGCCGTGCTCCTCGAACAGCGAGGCTTCCCACAGCGCCGATTCGACCAGGGCCTCCGGGGTGGCCTTGCCGTATTTCTCCATCATCCGCTTGTCCAGCGAGCCGGCGTTGACGCCGATGCGGATCGGGATACCGGCGGCGCCGGCCGCCTTGGCGACCTCCTTGACCCGGCCGTCGAACTCCTTGATGTTGCCGGGGTTGACGCGCACCGCGGCACAACCGGCGTCGATCGCGGCGAAGATGTACTTGGGCTGGAAGTGGATATCGGCGATCACCGGGATGTTCGCCTTCTTGGCGATCACCGCGAGCGCGTCGGCGTCTTCCTGACGGGGACAGGCCACTCGCACCATGTCGCAGCCGGACGCGGTCAGTTCGGCGATCTGCTGCAGGGTGGCGTTGATGTCGTGGGTCTTGGTGGTGCACATCGACTGCACCGAGATCGGGTAGTCACTGCCCACCCCGACGTCGCGCACCATCAGTTGACGGGTTTTGCGCCGAGGCGCGAGCGTGGGCGGCGGCGCTGCCGGCATACCCAGACCGATGGACATGGTCATAACGAGTCCTTACTGGAAAAGTCTGATCGGGTTCACCAGGTCGGCGGTCACCGTCAACAGCATGTATCCGCCGACGACCACCAAGATGACGTAGGTGGCGGGCATCAGCTTCAAATAGTTGACCGGTGCCGCAGCGACTTTGCCGCGGGCCGAACGGAACAGATTGCGGATCTTCTCGAACACCGCGATGGCGATGTGGCCGCCGTCGAACGGCAACAACGGCAACAGGTTGATGGCGCCCAGCACGAAGTTCAGCTGCGCCAGGAAGAACCAGAACGCCACCCACAGCCCGGCGTCGACGGTGTCGCCGCCGATGATGCTGGCGCCGACGACGCTGATCGGCGTGTTCGGATCGCGTTCCCCACCACCGATGGAGTGCACCAGCGCGGGCACCTTGCTGGGGATCGAGGCCAGCGATTTGGCGAGTTCGACGGAGAGGTCGCCGGTGAAGGCGAAGGTCGCGGGTACCGCGGACAACGGGTTGTACTGCGTGGGACCGAACGTGGCGCCACTGATGCCGACGGCCCCGACGGTGGTGGGGGTGTTGGACTTGGCCGTGAAGCGTTGGGTCTGCGTGACGTCGACGACGGTGTTGAACGTGCTGCCGTCGCGCTCGACGACGAACGTGGTGGGCGCGGTGAGTTTGCGGACGGCGGCGACCATCTCGTCGAAGTTCTTCACGTCGGTGTCGCCGACCTTGACCACCACGTCACCGGAGCGGATACCCGCGATGGCGGCCGGGCCGGGTCCGGTGCACTCCCCCAGTTTGTCCTTGCTCAATTGGGATGCCACACAACCGGTTTCGCCGACCATGGCGTTGGTGGGCTGGTGCAGGTTGGGCAGACCCCAGACGACGGCGATGCCGTAGACCAACACCAGGCCGATGATGAAGTTCATCCCGGGTCCGGCGAACAGCACCGCCACCCGCTTCCACACCTTCTGCCGGAACATCGCGTACGGCCGGTCCTCGGGTGCCAGTTCCTCGACCGAGGTCATCCCGGCGATATCGCAGAACCCGCCGAGCGGGACGGCCTTGAGCCCGTATTCCGTCGCGCCGAGCCGGTTGGGCCGCATCGTCGACCACACCGTCGGACCGAACCCGACGAAGTAGCGGCGGACCTTCATGCCCGTCGCACGCGCCACCCACATATGACCGCATTCATGCAGCGCCACCGAGACCAGAATGGCCAGGGCGAACAGCGCAATCCCCACTACAAACATCATCGGGCTGGCAGAACCTCCTGTGAGACGGCAGAAGATGCCCTACTTCGGGCCCAGCGCTGCGCGTCAAGTACATCGTCCACGGTAGCCGGTTCCGCGGCCCACTGGTCTGCGGCGTGCAGCACGTCAGCCACTGTTCGCACGATTGCCGGGAATGAGATGCGCCCGTCCAGGAACGCGGCGGCTGCTTCTTCGTTGGCCGCGTTGTACACCGCGGTCAGGCAGCCGCCGGTGGAACCGGCGTGGCGGGCCAGGTCGATGGCGGGGAACACGGTGTTATCCACCGGCTCGAAATCCCAGCTTGAGGCGGTACTGAAATCACAGGCCAGCGCGGCGCCGGGCACCCTGGCGGGCCAGCCAAGCGCCAGCGCGATCGGCAGCCGCATATCCGGTGGACTGGCCTGCGCCAGGGTCGACCCGTCGGTGAAGGTGACCATCGAATGAACAATCGACTGCGGGTGCACCACGACGTCGATCCGGTCATACGGAATGCCGAACAACAGGTGAGTTTCGATGAGTTCGAGCCCCTTGTTGACCAGGGAGGCGGAGTTCAGCGTGTTCATCGGACCCATCGACCAGGTGGGATGCGCTCCCGCCTGCTCCGGGGTGACGTCGACGAGCTGCTCGGCGCTCCAGCCCCGGAACGGTCCCCCCGAAGCCGTCAGCACCAGCCGGGCCACCTCGTCCGCCGTACCGCCGCGCAGGCACTGCGCCAGCGCGGAGTGCTCGGAGTCCACCGGAACGATCTGACCCGGCGCCGCCGCCTTGAGTACCAGCGGGCCGCCGGCGATCAACGACTCCTTGTTGGCCAGCGCCAGCTGGGCGCCGCTGGCCAACGCGGCCAGCGTCGGGCGCAGGCCGAGCGCGCCGACCAGCGCGTTCAACACGACGTCGGCCTCGGTGTCCTCGACGATGCGGGTGGCGGCGTCCGGTCCGGAATAGCGCACCTGGCCCACCCGGTCGGCCACATCCGGATCGGCCACTGCCACGTTCGTCACGCCCGTCGCCGCAGCCTGCCGGGCCAGCAGCTCGGGATTGCCGCCACCTGCGGCCAGGCCGACGATCTCGAACCGCTCGGGGTTGGCGGCGATCACCTCGAGTGCCTGGGTGCCGATCGATCCGGTGCTTCCCAGGATCAGAACCTTCAGGCGCCGCTCGGCGCTCGGACCAGCCACCCGTCCATTGTGCCGCGCCGAAGCCGCCGGGAATGCCAGCAGCAGCAAAGTGAGGCCGGAAATGACGCAACTGTGACGTGGGCCATCCCCGGGCAGTCCGCCTGTGCGGTCGCGGCGAATCCCAGAAGCAATGACCGCGGAAGACATAGGAGTCAACCCACCATGAAGCCCCTACCCACCAGAGTTGTCACGGCCAGCTTCGCCACCCTCGCCGTCCTCGGCATGGCGGCCTGCTCAAAAGACGAAGCCGCATCGACGGCCTCCTCCGCCACGTCAGCGGTGTCCTCCGCGGTCGAAAGCGCCACCTCGGCGATGACCACCACCCCCGCCGCCGCTCCGGCGTCGGACCTGATCGGGACCGGCTGCGCGACCTACGCTGAGCAGGTGCCGTCGGGACCGGGTTCGGTCTCCGGTATGGCGATGGACCCGGTGACGGTCGCCGCGTCCAACAACCCGATGCTCAAAACGCTGACCCAGGCCCTGTCGGGTCAGCTGAACCCGGATGTGAACCTGGTCGACACCCTCAACGGCGGGCAGTTCACCGTGTTCGCGCCGACCGATGACGCGTTCGCCAAGCTCGACCCGGCGACCGTCGAGAAGCTCAAGACAGACGCACCGCTGCTCAAGAGCATCCTGACCTATCACGTGGTGCCCGACCAGGCCAGTCCCGCACAGGTCGCCGGCGATCACAAGACCGTCGAAGGCGGCTCCGTGACCGTCGCGGGCGCAGGCAACGATCTGAAGGTCAACGACGCCGGCCTGGTCTGCGGCGGCGTGAAGACCGCCAACGCCACGGTGTACATGATCGACACGGTCCTGATGCCGCCTGCCGCCTGACGCGAGCAGTCACCGAACCGACAAGGCAGCCCGGCTCCCCCGACCCGGGCTGCCTTGTCCTGTCGCAAATATGTTGCCGGTCAACGAGTTTCGAATCTGGTAACAGATCACACCCATCCGAGACCGAACCGGCTCCGAATCACTTCCGAACGATCGAGACAGCGCAGTGCGTGCCGTCCGACCAACAGAGAGTTGAGAACTCAATGAAAACTCAGTCCAAGAAGGCCACGATGACCGGTCTCGTCGGCCTCGCCGCCGGCGCCATGCTGGCCGGTTCGATGAGCATTGCCACCGCTGCCCCGCCGGAGAGCCTCGTCGGCCCCGCCTGTGGCGCCTACGCCGCGCAGGTGCCCACCGGACCGGGTTCGGTCGCGGGCATGGCGATGGACCCGGTTGCGGTTGCGGCGTCGAACAACCCGATGCTGACCACCCTGACGGCCGCGATCTCCGGCAAGCTCAACCCGGCGGTCAACCTGGTCGACACCCTCAACGGTGGCGACTTCACCGTCTTCGCCCCGACCGACGCCGCGTTCGCCAAGATCGACCCGGCGACCATCGACAAGCTGAAAACCGATGCGCCGCTGTTGACCAGCATCCTGACCTACCACGTGGTGCCCGGTCAGCTGAGCCCGTCGCAGGTCGTCGGCACCCACAAGACCGTTCAGGGCGCAGACCTGACGGTCACCGGTATGGAGAACGACCTCAAGGTCGGCGACTCCTCGGTGGTCTGCGGTGGCGTGAAGACCGCCAACGCGACGGTCTACATGGTCGACACCGTCCTGATGCCGCCCGCAGCACCGGCGATGTAATTCTCGCGAGCAGACGAAAAGACCCCCGCGCGCTCGGCGTGTCGGGGGTCTTTCGCGTCTGCTCGCCAGGGGTATCAGCCCGGCGGGAAGCGTTGTACCCAATGGTTGGCGATATCGACCCGACGGGTGATCCACACCTTCTGATGTGACTGCACGTGATCGAGGAAGCGTTCCAGCGCCGCGGTACGCGCGGGCCTGCCGACCAGCCGGCAGTGCAGGCCCACCGACAGCATCTTCGGCGCACCCGCTTCACCTTCGGCGTAGAGCACGTCGAAGGCATCCCGTAGATACGTGAAAAACTCTGTGCCGCTGGGAAATCCGCTGGCCGAGACGAACTTCATGTCGTTGGTGTCCAGCGTGTAGGGCACCACCAGGTGATCGTGCCCGGCGACCTTCGTCCAGTACGGCAGGTCGTCGGCATAGGAATCGGAGTCGTAGAGGAAGCCGCCGTGCTCGACCACCAGGCGGCGGGTCTGCGGGGAGTCGCGGCCGGTGTACCAGCCCTGCGGGGCCGAGCCGGTGAGCTCGGTCATCAGCGCGACGGCCTCGACCAGATGCTCGCGCTCGACGTCCTCGTCGATCAGCTGGTAGTTCAGCCAGCGCAGCCCGTGACAGGCGATCTCGTGGCCGCGCTCGGTGAACGCGGCGACGGCTTCGGGGTTGCGGGCCAGCGCCAGCGCCACGCCGAAGATGGTCAGCGGCAGGTTGCGCCGCTCGAACACCCGCAGGACACGCCACAGCCCGGCGCGCGACCCGTACTCGTAGAGCGATTCCATACTCATGTGCCGGTTCGGAAATGATTGCGCACCAACGATTTCCGAGAGAAAAGTCTCCGAACCCGCATCTCCGTGCAGGACGTTGTTCTCGCCGCCCTCTTCGTAGTTCAGAACGAACTGCACGGCGATATTCGCCTCGCCGGGCCAGTGGGGATGCGGCGGGTTCGGCCCGTAGCCGATCATGTCGCGCGGGTAGTCGGGCATGGGTGCATTGTGGCAGCAGTGCGCAGGCTCGGCTGGCCCAGTTCGGTTTCGGCAGGGCCGAAACAGGGCAGCTTGAAGGTCATGAGCACAGTGCTGTGGTTTCGCCGCGATCTGCGTACCGCAGACCTACCTGCCCTCGTCGACGCGGCCGACGGCGATGGCGACGTGCTGGCCTGTTACGTGCTCGACCCGCAACTGAAAGCCTCGTCGGGTCCGCGGCGGCTGCAGTTCCTCTACGACTCGCTGCGCGAACTCAATGACGCCCTGGACGGCCGACTGTTCGTCACCAGGGGAAAGGCGGAGACCAGGATTCCCGCACTGGCCAAGGCGGTCGGCGCCACCGCCGTCCACGTCTCCGAGGACTTCTCCCCGTTCGGCCGTCGCCGCGACGAGGCGGTGCGCGAAGCGCTGGGTGAGACCCCGTTGACCGCAACGGGTTCGGCCTACCTGGTGTCCCCCGGCCGGGTCGCAAAAGACGACGGCACGCCGTACAAGGTGTTCACCCCCTACTACCGCCGCTGGCAGGACCAGGGCTGGCGGGGCCCGGCGAAATCCGCACCGGACACCGCGCGGTGGATCGCGCCCAAGGACGTCACCGCGGCCGGGGGCGGTGCCGAGATGGACATCCCTGATCCCGGCACCGAGCTCTCCATCCCGGCCGGCGAAGCGGAGGCGAACCGGCGGTGGCAGACGTTCGTCGAGCAGAATCTCGACGGCTATGCCGATGACCGCGACCGGCCCGACCTCGACTTGACCAGCCGGATGTCGGCCTACCTGCACTTCGGCAACATCCACCCGCGCACGCTGGCTCAGGACCTCACCAGCCGCGCGGCGGGTCCGGCCGCCTACCTGCGCGAGCTGGCGTTCCGGGATTTCTACGCCACCGTGCTGGCCGAATGGCCCCGCAGTTCGTGGTGGAACTGGAACACCGCGTTCGACAAGATCCGGGTGGACGACGACAACGACGCCCAGCACCTGTTCACGGCGTGGAAAGAGGGTCGCACCGGGTTCCCGATCGTCGACGCCGGGATGCGCCAGCTGCGCGAAACCGGGTTCATGCACAACCGGCTGCGGATGGTCACCGCGTCGTTCCTGGTCAAGGATCTGCATCTGCCATGGCAGTGGGGCGCACGCTGGTTTCTCGAACAGCTGCAGGACGGCGATATCGCCAGCAACAACCACGGCTGGCAGTGGGCCGCGGGCTGTGGCACCGACGCGGCGCCGTATTTCCGGGTGTTCAACCCCGACACCCAGGCCAAGAAGTTCGACCCGTCCGGCGAGTATGTCCGCCGCTGGGTCGGTGAGCTGGGCACACCCGATTATCCCGAGCCGGTTGTCGACCACCGCAGCGAACGCGAAGAGGCCCTACGGCGCTACGGCGAGATCGGCTGAGGGCCGTGTGTCAGAATTAGCGAAAGTTCCAAATTGATCTGTGAGGAGTCGCCGTGGTCAGCACCGAGGTGGAGCGCTACGACGGTGTCGACGTGGCCGAAGTGCCGTCGGCCGGCTGGGGCTGGAGCAAGATCAACTACCGCACCTGGCATATCGTCGGCGGCTTCGGCGCCATCTTCCTGCTGCTGATGCTGCGCGGTAACCACGTCGGGCACGTCGAGGACATCTTTCTGGTCCTGTTCGCCGTGCTGGTGTTCTTCGTAATCGGCCGCGACATCCTGGGCCGTCGCCGCGGCTGGATCCGGTAACTAGCCTTCGGCTGCCAGCTGCCCACACGCGGCGGCAATTTCCCGACCACGCGTGTCCCTGACCGTGCAGGACACGCCCTGGGCCAGCACCCGCCGGACGAACTCCCGCTCCACCGGTTTCGGACTGGCATCCCATTCGCTGCCCGGCGTCGGGTTCAGCGGAATCAGATTGACGTGCACCAGCGGTCCGAACGCGCCGTGCAGCCGCTTCCCGAGCAGGTCGGCCCGCCACGCGTGGTCGTTGACATCGCGGATCAGCGCGTACTCCACCGACACCCGCCGCCCGGTGCTGTCGGCGTAATACCGTGCCGCGGCAAGCACTTCGGCGATGTTCCAGCGGTTGTTGACCGGCACCAGCGTGTCCCGCAGTTCGTCGTCGGGTGCGTGCAGCGACAGCGCCACCGTCACCCCGAGGCGCTCGTCGGCCAGCTTGCGGATGGCCGGCGCCAGCCCGACGGTGGACACGGTGACCGAGCGCGCCGAGATGCCGAACCCGTGCGGCGGTGGCTCGATGATGCGCCGGACGGCGGCCAGTACCCGGTTGTAGTTGGCCAGCGGCTCGCCCATGCCCATGAACACCACATTGGACAGCCGGCCGCCGAAGTCGTCACGCAGCGCCGCGGCCGTGGTGCGGACCTGTTCGACGATCTCACCCGTCGACAGGTTGCGGGTCAGCCCACCCTGTCCGGTGGCGCAGAACGGGCACGCCATGCCGCAGCCGGCCTGCGAGGAAATGCAGACGGTGTTGCGCTGCGGGTAGCGCATCATCACCGATTCGAAGGTGGTGCCGTCGATGGCCCGCCACAGCGTCTTGCGGGTCTCCCCCGCGTCGCACTGGACCTCCTTGGCCACCCGCAGCAGCGGCGGGAACAGTGCGCCGGCCACCTGATCGCGCACCCCGGCGGGCAGATCGGTCATCAGGGCGGGATCGGCGATCAGCCGGCCGTAGTACTGGTTGGCCAGCTGCTTGGCGCGGAAAGCGGGCAGCCCCAGCTCGGTGACGGCCTCGGCGCGGCCTGCCTCATCGAGGTCGGCCAGGTGCCGCGGCGGCAGGCCACGCTTGGGCGCCTCGAAGACGAGTTCTTGTTTCATGATTGTGTCCAGTATCCCCTGCTCAGTGCACTTCGGAAGCCAGCACGGCGCGCACTGCCTCATCGACGGTCTTCAGCGCCGCCGGGTCGACGCCGGCGCGGCCCCGGACGAACACCGAGGCACGGTTGGCCGGTGGCAGCCCCTCGGTCAGGCACAGCCCGTCGGGTAACCGCCCGATGATCGGCAGCAGGGCGACCCCCAGGCCCGAGCGGACGGCCGCGGTCAGGCCCGCCAGGTCGGCGCATTCCGCGGCGATCTCGTAGGGCACGCTGAGCTTTTCCAGCGCGGTGAAGGTCGGCTCCCGCAGCGTGCACGGTTCGGAGTAGATCACCACCGGCAGCGGCCGGTGTGCTGCCACGGAGAAGTTGCGGGCCGAAATCCATTTCAGCGCAACCATTCCGGATGCGTTGGCGCGGTCCCAGCCGGAGCCGTCGATCATCACCGCGAGGTCGACCAGGCCGTGCTCGATGGCGTCGGCCAGCGTCATGTTGCGGTCGAGCCGGAACCGGATCCGCCAGTCGCCCAGTCGGGCGCCCAGCGCCTCGGTCAGCCCCGGCAGCATCACGTCGGCGCCGTGTTCCGTCGCGCCGATCAGCAGCACCTTCTCCTCCGCGGCACCCAGATCGGCGAGCGCGGTGTCGTGGGCGGCCAGGATGGTGCGGGCGTGCACGACGACCCGGTGGCCGAGTTCGGTGAAGGCGACGCCACGCCCGGAGCGCTCGACGATCGGTCCCCCGACGACCGACTCGATGCGCCGCATGTGCTGGCTGACCGCCGACTGGGTGAGGTGCAGGACCGCCGCCGCGCGGTGAAATCCGCCACAGTCGGCGACCGCGACGACGCTGCGCAGCGGTGCGATATCCAGGACCTGACCCATGCCCACAAAGTACTCTGAGCAGCATTTGGAATCAATTTCGCAGCTGGACGCCCGGTATGTGCGCATCGAGGCCAACGATCGAACACGCTGGCTTATCAATGGTGATCGTCATAAATCGTTGGACGCCGCACCGGAAACCTGGACACGATGGTCATCATGAGCCAGGCGCCTGCCCCCGTCCGGATGCCGGTCACTACCGCATCAGCGGTCACCTTCACCTTCGCGCTGGGCTACCCGATCGGCACGCTCGCGGTGGCGGCGATGTCGCCGATGGCGGTCCTGGTGTTCCGCTTCGGGCTGGCCGCCGTGGTGCTCGGGGTCTGGGCGCGGCTGGCCGGGGTGCGCTGGCCGCGCGGACGCCAACTCGGCCACGTCGCGGTGGCCGGCCTGCTGATGCAGGTGGTGCAGTTCTGCTGCCTCTACGA
Organism: Mycobacterium sp.; assembly: GCA_040511255.1. Classification (GTDB taxonomy): domain Bacteria; phylum Actinomycetota; class Actinomycetes; order Mycobacteriales; family Mycobacteriaceae; genus Mycobacterium. Next base: position 26,957 of record JBEVHL010000194.1, read on the forward strand.
AGCGGTCGAGCGCGGGGCGCCCGCCGTGTTGTGCGCGGTGGTGATCGCGATGAACCCGGTGGCCACCGCCATTCTGGGGGCATTGTTCCTGGGCGAACGGCTCGGCGTCCTGCGGGTGGTCGCACTGCTGCTGGGAGTGGTCGCGGTGTTGTCGGCATGCGCGACGCGGTTGATCGCGGCCGGCGGCCTGGATCCGGCGATCCTGCTGTTGCTGGCCGCCCTGCTCGGCCTGGCCGCAGGTGGGGTGTACCAGCAGAAGTTCTGCGCCGATGTCGATTTCCGGGTGTCCAGTGCCGCACAGAACGCCGTCGCGTTCATCCCTGCCGTGGCCTTGGCGGCGGTGACGCCGTTCGCCATCCACCACGCGATGCACGCCGCGTTCGCCATCGCCGCGGTGGTGCTGCTGAATGCGACGTTGGCACTGTCGCTCTACGTCCGGGCCATCAACGTGCACGGCGCCACCGCGGTGTCCATGCTGTTCTGTGTGATCCCCGCGGTCGCGGGCCTGCTGTCCTGGGTGATGCTCGGCCAGCGGCCCGATATCGGGATCGCCGTGGGGCTGACGCTCGGCGCCGCGGCGTGCTGGCTCAACGCGAAAGCGTCGGCGCGCCGCCGCTCACGCGAGCAGCGTGAGGACGATCCAGGTGGCGACGGCGGAGGGCAGGACGGAGTCGAGCCGGTCCATCAGGCCGCCGTGACCCGGTAGCAGATTGCCCATGTCCTTGATCCCGAGATCGCGCTTGACCTGGGATTCGATCAGGTCGCCCAGGGTCCCGGTGATCACCAGCATGATGCCGAGCGGCACCCCCACCCACGGCGGTTTGTCCAGCAGGTAGGTCACCGCCAGCACCGCGGCGATGGTGCCGGCCACCAGCGACCCGGCCAGGCCCTCCCAGGATTTCTTCGGACTGATCGCGGGTGCCATCAGGTGCTTTCCGAACAGCACACCGGCGGTGTAGCCGCCGATATCAGAGAACACCACGCCCAGCATCAGACAGAGCACCCGCCAGCCGCCGTCGGCCGGATAGACCAGCAGGACACCGAACGCGCCGAACAGCGGGATCCAGGCGGCCAGGAACACCGTCGTCGCCACGTCGCGCAGATAGTTCACCGGCGCGTCCTTGAGCCCGCCGGACAGCAGCCGCCAGATCATCGCGACCACGACGGTGCCACCGAAGCCGCCCAGGGCACCGGCCGCGCCGAACGGCCAGGTCAGCCAGATCATCGCCTGGCCACCGACCAGCAGGGGCAGCAGCGGGATGGCGAATTCGGCGGTGCGCAGCCGTCGCACCACTTCGATGGTCGCCACCGCGATCGCCAGTGCGACGACGGGGATCCAGACGTAGGGGGCGAACACCAGGATGGCGATCACGCCGAAGCCGAGGAAGGCGCCGACGGCGATGGCGGCGGGTAGATCGCGGCCGGCGCGCGACGTCTTCTTCGGCTGGGTGTCTGCCACGGGATGCAGTTGCTTGAGGATCGTCGAGGATTCGCTGGGAACGCCTCAGACCTCCAGCAACTCACCTTCCTTGTGCTTGACCAGGTCGTCGATCTGGCTCACGTACTGCGCGGTGGTCTTGTCGAGGTCTTTTTCGGCACGGCCGACCTCGTCCTCGCCGGCCTCGCCGTCCTTCTTGATCCGGGACAGCTCGTCCATCGCCTTGCGGCGGATGTTGCGCACGGTGATCTTGGCGTCTTCGCCTTTACCCCTGGCCTGTTTTGCCAGATCGCGGCGACGCTCCTCGGTGAGCTGCGGGATGGAGATGCGGATGATGTTGCCGTCGTTGCTCGGGTTCACCCCGAGGTCGGAGTTGCGGATCGCGTTCTCGATCGGCCCGAGCTGCGCCTGCTCATAGGGCTTGATGACGACCATCCGGGCCTCGGGCACGTTGATGCTCGACAGCTGGGTGATCGGCGTCGGGGACCCGTAATAGTCGATGACGATCCGGGAGAACATCCCCGGGTTCGCCCGGCCGGTGCGGATGGATGACAGATCGTCGCGTGCCACCGACACGGCCTTCTCCATCTTCTCCTCGGCATCGAAGATAGCCTCGTCGATCACGGTGTTCTTCCTCCGTCGCTCTTCACTGGCCCTGGCTGCCCACCGCTAGGTGGTTGTGACAAGTGTTCCGATCTTCTCACCTGCAACGGCCCGAGCGATATTCCCGTCGGTCAGCAGGTTGAACACCAGGATCGGCATGCCGTTGTCCATGCACAGGCTGAAGGCGGTCGCATCGGCCACCTGCAACCCCCGGTCGAGCACCTCGCGGTGGGTGATCGCGGTCAACAGCTCAGCGTCCGGGTTGGTCCTCGGGTCGTCGGTGAACACCCCGTCGACCGCCTTGGCCATCAGCACCACCTCGGCGCCGATCTCCAGTGCGCGTTGCGCGGCCGTGGTGTCCGTCGAGAAATACGGCAGACCCATACCGGCCCCGAAGATCACCACGCGGCCCTTCTCCAGATGCCGTCGCGCCCGCAGCGGAATGTAGGGCTCGGCGACCTGGCCCATGGTGATGGCCGTCTGCACCCGGGTCTGGATGCCTTCGCGCTCCAGGAAGTCTTGCAGCGCAAGGCTGTTCATCACCGTGCCGAGCATTCCCATGTAATCCGAGCGGGTACGTTCCATCCCCCGCTGCTGTAACTGGGCACCGCGGAAGAAGTTACCGCCGCCGATGACCACAGCGATCTGCGCGCCGGTGCGCACCACTTCGGCGATCTGACGGGCCACCTGCGCCACCACATCGGGGTCCAGCCCCACCTGTCCGCCGCCGAACATCTCGCCGCCGAGCTTGAGCACGACGCGTTTATAGCCGTGAGGACTTTGTATGGTCCGGGTACTGATCGACTCCCCCATTACCCTCCTCGGGACTACGTGTTTGACAGGAATCCTGCCTCATCACCGCCACCGGGGTGTGTTCGGGGTGAGGCCGAATATGACGTCGGCACGCAAACAACCTCCCCCGCAATCGACCCTTCTGCTCAAGGTCGGTGCGGAGGAGGTTGGTTGTCGAACGGTTTGCGCTGTTAGGACTCGCGAGCCCGTTCTGCCACCGGCAGACCCGCGTGATGCGCACTGTGGCACGCCTTCGGCGGAGTCGGCGGGATGTCCAGTGCGGGGTTGCCGTCGAAGAAGCCGATCGGCTTCAGATGGAATCCCGCGTACGCGCACGGCATCACCGGCCAGTCCTCGGGACGGACGATGTGATGGGCACCGAGGGTGTACCAGAGCACGACGTCGGTGTTGTCCAGCGGAGCGTCATCGGCGATGAACTCCGGCAGGCCCTGAGAATCGGCCGACTGGGACATGTAGTCCCCGGCGGCGTACATCTCGCTCTTGTCGTACTTGGTCACCCACAGGTTGTGCTGCACGAAGCGCGCACGGTCATAGATGTGCGAGCCTTCCTGCACCATCACCGGCACGATCTCGCGCGGCACCAGCTTGTAGGCCACCGGGCTGCCGAGTTCGTTGATCTTCGACGGGTTGGCCACCTTCCAGTACCGGCCCGTGTTCCAGTCCCAGTCCCTGGCGCCGTCGGCCTCGGATTCGACCAGGGTGTCCCTGGTGATCCAGGCGTTGTGATGCGGGTTGAGCTCCGGATCGGGCTCGGGAATCGAATCCACTTCGTAGACACTGTTTCCCGCGCCGTCGACGCTCATATCCAGCCGGAAGTTGAAGAAGTGCTGGTGGTTGGGACCGTAGATGCCGGGAGCGACGAGCTTGCCCCAGCGCGGAACCTCACCTTCCTCGACGGCACCCGTGGTGAGCACACCGGACAACTTGACCTCGACCTCGATGGAGGCGTCGTTGTAGAAGTACCAGAAGAACCCGTACTCGTAGTTGCCCACGGTGCAGATCATCGACACGACCAGGCGCCGCGAGCGCCGGACCTCGACCTCTCCGGTACGAAAATCGGTGTGCTTCCAGGAGATTCCGTAATCCTCCTCGTGCATGCAGATGGCGTTGGGGATGGTCACCGCGTTGCCGCTGGAATCGTTGACCGTGCCGTCGAAGTACTTGATCTCACCGAGACAGTCACAGCCCAGGGTCAACGGGTTGGCCGAGAAGCCCATGCCCACTTCGCCCATGTCGAAGACGTTCTTGTTCCAGTGCGTCGGTGAGGTATCGCCGTAGGGCACCACCATCTCCGAGAGCGATCCCCGGTACAGGATGGGACGGGTCTCGCCGCGATCGGTGTAGGTCACCTCGTGGATCGTGACGCCTTCGCGGGGATTGAAGCCGATCCGCAGAGACCACTTCTGCCACTTCACATTCCAGCCGTCGACGGTGAAGCTGGGGCCGTCGGGCTGGGTGATCTCGATCGGCTTGACACCGTCCCGGAATTCGGTGAACGCCGGCCGGTTGTCCTCGTCGAACATGAACTTCGGGTCGTAGTTGCCCGCCTTCGGCGGGATCGGCACCACCCCGAAGTCCTCGATATCGAGGATCTTCATCGCGTCGAGGTCGAACTTGACGATCAGGCCCTCCACCGGCCGGGCGTACCCGTGCTCGGACGGTGCGGCCCGCATGAAGGTCAGCGGGCGGCAGAGCCACGGTGAGTCGTCGTAGTGGTCCTGTGCACCGTAGTAACCGGCCGGCCACGGGTCGATCATCGCCAGGTCGAAGTCGGTGACACCGCGTTTGCGCATCGCCTCCTGCCACCTGATGTCATTACGGACAATCTCCTCGACGCCCATCATGTGCTCGACGAGATACGACGGGAACCGGCCGGGAATCGGCTTCCAGGAATCGATGACGCCGGCTTCGACATCGACGATGGCCTCGTAGATCATCTTGGCGGCGCCGTCGTAGCAGGTGGCGAACGCCCGCCGCGGCACGTCCACTCCTGCGAACGTCAACTCCGGGGTCTTCTCCGGTTCCGCCAACTGGATCATTACGAATTTCAGTGTGGGAGTGCCGTATTCGGACTCGGTGACAATACGTGCCGCCGCTTCGATCTCGGCACCCGAAAGCGGATCGAGGGGATAACCGACACCGTCACCGGTGGTGGATGTCCGTTCGAGCGTGCTGTCCATCGTCATGAAACTAAACCGCCTTTGTGGGTTCGTTCTTCTTGTTTAGATCGAGCACTGCCAGATGGGCGAGTGCGTCTTCCGAGCTGGTCTTGTGCGCCGAACGACGGCCAAAGATGTAGACGATGACGCCGAGGACGACGATGCCGATGGAGATGCCGCCGGTCCAGCTCATCCATTCCCCGTCGCCGACATCCTTGATCCAAGATTTTGCGAACGAGTAGTAGATGCCGCCGATAGTGCCCAGGGTGCCGACAATGACCGTGATCCACACACCGACCATGCCCCCCGGGATCCGCCAGAACTGCTCGCTGGCATAGCGGTCGGCGTACTTCTTGCGGGCAATGATGACCGGGAAGAGGAAGAAAGCCCCGGAGATCAACCACACCGTGGACATACCACCCTGGATGAAGACGGTGACGTTGGCCATGCTCTCCTGAGAGTAGAGAGCCACCAAGATCAGCGACGAGAGCACACCCTGGATCAGCAGCGCGCTGACCGGGTTGCGGGTGCGCGGGTTGAGGTGGGTGAAGATGCGGGGCAGGTGGCGCTCCAGACCGGAGACGAAGATGAGCCTTGAGTACGCCACCTGGTACGTCACCATAGTGATGAACAGGACGACGGCGAGGACGATCGCCGCGACCTCCATCACGCCCGTGGGGGCCGCCTTGCCGAGCATGCCGATGACACCGGTCACCGGGTCGATCTCGTCAGCGGAAAACACCATCATGGTGGCCAACGTGGTCAGCAGGTAGATCGCGACCAGGGCGATCGAGCCCAGGACGATCATCTTCGGCCCGCTCTTGCGCACCGAGAGGAACTCCGCACCCATGTTGTACGGCGTCTCCACGCCGAGCAAGTACAGCAGCACCGCGCCGAACAGGAATCCGGCGCCTGAGAAGTCAGGCACCGTCGCATCGTGCGCGCTGAACGGTGTGGCCGAGCCGTTCTTGGCCGCGTAGACGACGCCAGCGATGAAGATGACGGCCGTCAACACCGAGTAAAACACGAAGACCGTCTTGACAATGCGCTGATTGGCGGCCAGTTTCGCCAGTCCCAAGCCGACGAAGCCCCACAGGAGCACCAGCTGCAGGATGATGCTCACGGTCAATCCGAGTTTCGCGTGGAAGGCCAGGAGGATGAACTGCAGCATGATCGCGGGCGCCGAAGCGCTGACGAGGATCCCCGGTATCCAGGACAGGTAACCGCCGACGAAACCCCAGGTTTCCCCCATGGTGCGGGTGGCCCAGATGTACACCCCACCCTCACCGGGCCACAGGTTGCCGAGCTCGGCAACCGCCATACCCGCGGGCACCAGGAAGGTGAGGATGCCCAGCACCCACATCGGGATGGCGGTCCAACCACCTGCCGCCATCACCGATGAGTTGCTGATCCAGCAGATGATGAACACAAAGGTGGCGACCAAGCCGAATGTGGTCATCACCTTGGGCATTACCTGCTCGGGGACAAGCTCGGCGGGCATGAACGTGTCGCGCTGCCCTGACGCGGAACTTTCAACTCCTTGGGTCATTGCGTACCTACTCCCAATCCTGCGTGCTGCCGCTTCGATCTCGGCACCAGAAAGCGGATCGAGATCTCGGCACCAGAAAGCGGATCGACTGGATATCCGACACCGTCACCGGCGGTGGATGTCCGTTCAAGCGTGCTGTCATGGTCATGAACTAAACCGCCTCTGTGGGTTCGGTCTTCTTGTTGAGATCGAGCACTGCCAGGTGGGCGAGTGCGTCTTCCGAGCTGCTCTTGTGGGCGGAACGGCGGCCGAAGAAGTACACGACCACGCCCAGAGCGACCATGCCGATCGAGATGCCACCGGTCCACTTCATCCACTCGCTGTCGGGAACATCAGCGATCCACGACTTGGCGAACGAGTAGTAGACGCCACCAATGGTGCCGATGGTGCCGACGATGACCGTGATCCACACTCCGACGGAACCGCCGGGGATGCGCCAGAACTTCTCTTCGGCATACCTGTCGGCGTACTTCTTGCGGGCGATGATGACCGGGAACAGGAAGAAGAATCCGGAGATCAGCCAGACGGTCGACAGACCGCCCTGCAGGAAGATCGTGACGTTGGCCATGCTGGCCTGGGAGTAGAGCCCGACCAGGATCAGCGACGAGAGCACACCCTGAATCAGGATGGCGGTCACCGGGTTACGGGTGCGCGGGTTGAGGTGGGTGAAGATACGCGGCAGATGCCGCTCCAGGCCCGAGACGAAGATCAGCCGCGAGTAAGTCACCTGGTAGGACATCAGCGCCACGAAGATGATGACGCAGAGGACGATGGCAGCGCCCTCCATGACGCCCTTGGGTGCGGCGATACCGAGCATGTCGATGACGCCGGTGACCGGGTTGATATCGGCGGTCGGCAACACCATCATGGTGCCCAGCGTGGTCAGCAGGTAGATGGCGATCAGCGCCACCGACCCCCAGACGATCATCTTGGGACCGGATTTGCGCACCGAGAGGAATTCCGCACCCATGTTGTAGGGCGTCTCTACTCCGAGCAGGTACAGCAGCACGGTGCCGTAGAGGAAGCCGGCGCCGGCGAAATCGGGAACGGTTGCCGCGTGGCTGTCGAACGGCGTGCCTGATCCGTTCTTGGTCGCGTAGAGCACACCAGAGATGAAGATGACCGCCGTAAGCACGATGAAGACGATGAAGACGATGTTCATCACTCGCTGGTTGGCCGCCAATTTGGCCAAGGCGAGTCCGATGACAGCCCACAAGATGACCAGCTGCAGGATGATGCTCAGGGTCAGCCCAAGTTCGGCGTGGAACGCCAACAACAGGAACTGCACGATGATGGCCGGCGAGGATGCGGCGTTCAGGATCACCGGGATCCACGACAGGTAACCGCCGACGAAGCCCCACGTTTCACCCATCGTACGGGTGGCCCAGATGTACACACCGCCTTCGCCGGGCCACAGATTGCCCAGTTCGGCGACCGCCATGCCGGCGGGGATGAGGAAAGTGATGATGCCCAGGATCCACATCGGGATCGCGGTCCATCCGCCTGCCGCCATCACCGACGAGCCGGTGATCCAGCAGATGATGAAGACGTAGGTAGCCGTCAACCCAAAGGTGGTCATCACCTTGGGCAGCACCTGCTCCGGCACGAGCTCGGCGGGCATAAATGCGTCGCGCGATCCCGATGCCGAAGTTTCGAGATTTTGGGTCATGCGTTTTTCACTCCAAATCCCTTGGGTCAGTTGGATATGCGAGGTGGATCAATTGACGATCTGTCCGTCTTTCATACGGACGACACGGCTCGCTTCGTCGGCCACCGTGGGGTCATGGGTGCTGGCAACCACGGTGACGCCCAGCGTCGTACCCAGATCGCGCAGCATTCGGACCACCGTTTCCCCAGTACGGTGATCAAGGTTGGCGGTCGGCTCGTCGGCCAACACCAACGTCGGATTGCTGATCAACGAGCGCGCGATCGCCGTGCGTTGCTGCTCACCCCCGGACATCTTGGTGGGGTTGTGGTCCACCCGATGGCTCAGACCGACCATGTCGAGCAGTTCCAGCGCCCGCTTGCGCAAGGACTTGCGGTCGTACGGCTCGAACATCAGTGGTAGTTCGACGTTTTCGACTGCCGACAGGAACGGGATCAGGTTGTAGCTCTGGAAGATGAAGCCGATGGTCTCATGCCGAAGCGACGCGAACTGGCTCTCGGTGAGCTTGCCGGTATCGCGCCCCGCCACGATGATCGAGCCCTTGGTCGGCCGGTCCAGCCCGCCGATCATGTTGAGCAGCGTGGACTTTCCGCTACCACTGGGGCCCATCAAGCAGACGAATTCGCCTGGCGTCACCTGCAGATCAACGGCGACGAGTGCCTTGACCACCTCGTCACCGAGCTTGTGCAGCTTCCACACGTCGGAAACTTCGATGACTGGCGCCTGTTTGGTGCCAGTCGGGCTCGGCCTCTCGACCGAAGCCGGAGCGGCCGGCGTACCGGCAGCTGTGTCGTCTAACGCGGTCATATTTTTCCTAACCTCCCGTAGACAGGGATCGAATGGGTGGGCGCGAGGCCGCGTTCCACGTGGGCACGATGCTGGTGGCGACCGCCGCGACGATGCTGACGACGAGCGCGATGACCGAGCCGAGCACGAGGCCGCCGTAGGAGACCCCGGTGGGGGCAAATCCTGCTGCCCCCAACACAATTCCGCTGATTATCGCCAATACGGCACCCACCAGCGCGCCGAGCACCGCACTGATGACCGGTTCCACCAGCAGTGCGGTCACGACCGGTTTGCGCGGGATGCCGTTGGCGCCGAGCACACCGAGTTCCTTGGTGCGGTGCGCCACGGTGCGGGTGGTCGCGACGGCGACTTCCACCACACCGACCAGCAGGACGGTCACCGCGATGAGGATCACCGCGCGGTTGATTTCGTCGGCATGACCCAGGGACGCGGATTGCGCCTGGATGCCTGCCGACATGCCGAACACCAGGACCACCAGGAAGGCCCCGGTGGCGGTGGTGACGATCGGCAGGATCATCTCGCCGAGCCGGCGTCGGGCCGACATCATCCCGTAGGACAGGCCGTATTTGATCATCAGCGGTCTCCCAGCAGATCTACGGGTCGTTGTTGGAGCAGCCGGTGCACAGGTACCAGGGCACCGACGATGGCCATAGCCGGCACGAAAGCCAGCACCATGCCGCAGGCCTGCAGCCAGGCGGCCGGTGTCGCAATGCCAGGAATCACCAGCCACACCGCGACTCCCGCGCCCAACACCCCCACCAGATACGAGACCACAAACACGATGAAGGATTCGACGAGGAAGAAGTACAGCACTTCGTCGGCCAGGCCGATGCTCGACATGATGCCGAATTCCCGCTTGCGTTCCTGTACCGCGGCCAGGAAGGACGACACCGCGATGATGAACCCGAGCACCAGGCCGACCATCGAGATGAGGCCGAGGGTGGAGCTGGTCACCTTGCCGGAGAACAGAGCCGAGAACTTCTGGTCGAAGGTCAGCGGTCCGGAGCCGCCGACGGTGTCATAGATCAGGCCCTGCCCGCCGGGCTCCGGTTTCACCGAGGGATCTGCCGTGTTCGGCAGCCCGACCGCAGTGCCGAAGACCGCAGCGAGGTCTCGTTTCTTCTCCTCGCCGGCCGGTGCGTAGACGATCCACCAGCCCTTGTCGCCAACCGCGGACTCCGCCAATCCGGAGGACACCTTCGCCGACTGCCCGGTGCCGTCGATCGAGACAGTCACCCGCTCACCGCCGATGGTGATGGCGTCGCCGGCGTTGACTTTGAGGCGCTCGGCCAGTGCCGAGCCCAATACCGCTTGGCCCGAGGGCACGTCGTCGACTCCGCGGACCGATACCTGGATTCCGTTGACCTCGGTGACTCCGGAGATGGTCCGGACACCCCGCCAGCCGTCAGGAATGGTCAGTGCCGGGGCGGGGCCGTCGGCGACCAGGGCTTGCGAGCCCTGGTCAAAGTGCACCCCCGCGGCAGGCACGGCCCATAGCTGAGCATCGTTGAGGACATCGACCACCGAATCCGCACCGGTGATCGCGAAACTCGCCGAAATCGTGCGCACGACCGTTACACAGAGCAGGGCAAGCGCGATACCGATTACCGACAGCGCGAACCGCTCGGGGCGTCGACGGATATTGGCCAGCGCGAACCGCACGAGACACACAAATGTGTTACCCGTACTGGCTTCGATCTGCGGCGATCGTGATGGTGTCGCTG